>NZ_JADEXR010000081.1 GCF_015206995.1 aff. Roholtiella sp. LEGE 12411
GTTTAGGATTAAAAGAATTCTTCCCCAATGCCCAATGCCCAATGCCCAATGCCCAATGCCCAATGCCCAATGCCCAATGCCCAATGCCCAATGCCCAATGCCCAGTCCCTAATCCCCAGTACCTAGTACCCAGTTAACTAAGGTACGAACGCCGTAACCAGTTGCTCCTGAACCGTTGTAGCCATTTTCTTTATCTGTCCACACTGGGCCTGCAATGTCTAGGTGTGCCCAAGGGGTTTCTTTGACAAACTGCTTGAGGAAAAGGGCAGCGGTAATGGCTCCACCTGGACGAGGCCCAGTGTTTTTCATGTCCGCAATCCCAGATTTTAACCCTTCAAAATATTTTTCTTCCATTGGCATTCGCCAAATCTTTTCTCCTGATGTTTCAGCAGCTTTTTCTAGTTCAGCAGCTATATCATCATTGGGAGTGAACAAACCACCAATGTCATCACCTAAAGCTATGATGTTTGCACCAGTCAAGGTGGCTAAATCAACGATCGCATCCAATCCTAATTTGTCGGTATATACTAAGGCGTCTGCTAAGGTCAAACGTCCTTCGGCGTCGGTATTGTTCACTTCTATTGTTTTACCGTTAGATGCTTTAAGAACGTCTCCAGGGTGCATGGCGCGACCGCTGATCATGTTCTCAGTTACGGCTGAGATAAAGTGAACTTCGACATCTGGCTTGATCTGAGCAATTGCTTTAGCTGCGCCGAAAGTAGCAGCGGCTCCACCCATATCAATTTTCATGGTTTCGATGCCGCTACCAGCACCTTTAATATTGAGTCCACCAGAGTCAAAGGTTAAACCTTTACCAATAATTGCTAGTTTGCGTTTGGGTGTACCTTCTGGTTTATAAATCAGGTGAATGAATTTGGGTGGTAAGTCAGAAGCTTGAGCGACGCCTAAAAAAGCACCCATACCTAATTTTTCACAGTCTTCTCGTTCCAGAATTTCTACTTGCAAACTGTGCTCGTTAGCGATCGCCTGAACTGTTTCTGCCAGAGTGATTGGTGTGACTGCGTTGGCTGGTGCTGCTACCAACTGCCGAGCCAATATTACTCCTGATACGATTTGATTGGCGCGGCTAATGGCTGCTTCTTGTCCACCGAATCCTAGTAAATCTACGGTTTCGATTTGTGGCCCTTTATCTTCTGGTTCTGATTTAAAGCGAATATCTTGGTAAAGCGCCAGTTGCACACCTTCTGCGATCGCTTGGGCGGTTGCTGCTGGATCGTTATTCCATAATGGAAAACTAAACCCCAAAGTTTTGCTTTTTTGCTTTTTTGCTACCCTAGCTACAGCCGCCGCAGCGCGTCGCAGACCATCTAATTTTAGGGTTTCTGGTTTTCCTAAACCTACTAAAATAACTTTACGCACTGGGCTACCAGCACCCACGCGGGTAAATATGGTGCTGTTAGCTTTTGCTGTAAATTCCTCTTCGGCAATTAGTTCTTTTAAAATCCCGCCAAGTTTGTCATTTAAAGTTGCCAGTTCGCCGGTTAATTCTACTGCATCTTCAAATAATCCAATTGCCAAACTATCGCCTGCCCACTCTAGCAAAGGCGTATCACTAGGTTGAATTACCATTTTTGGATTTTGTGTAAGTATTCCTTCTTGTACCAGTATTGCTTAAAATTCTTTGTTCATGCTCATGGGTGGGGGAGTGCAGCAAGTCTTTCCCCTCCAACTCTTGACCCTTGACCCTTGACCAAAATAATGGGATACAAGCCCCGTCCTTCTAGGACGGCTTTTGCTGCTACAATAGAAACAAGTCGCCATAGGGCATTGGGAGACTATAAACGGACATGGAGGGACGATAAGACCACTTAGTGGCGCATCCCAGTGAAGTGTCAAGGAATCCTCGCTCCTTCAGGACGAGGAGGTATGTCAATCCTGAGTATTAACTATTGAGTGTTGAACTCAATTGCATTTAAGTCAGGACTTACGCAAGTGTTATATTTTTAACGCCAGAGGTTGTCCAGAGTCAAAGGTCAAAAGTCAAAAAAACCTTGACCCTTGACCCTTGACTCTTATACCAGAAGCCTTATGTGCCAGTTGCGTAAGTCCTATAAGTCAATGTCAATGTCAAATTTGCTGGCGATCGCTGTGATTATCTGTTTTTCTACTGGTGTAGTTTGTCTGTCAAGTTGAGCAATTTTGTAACACTGCGCCAGTAAGGGTATAGCAAAATCACGGTTTAGTTGGCTAATTAAAGTATCTAAAGGCTGGGGTGACTTGATGTTTTGAGCTATGACATCTAGCGAGGTAGAACTGAGATTTAGAGCTTGTAACTCTGGCAGAATTTGTTCCCAAGTCTTCTCTGGATGACTTGCTAGAATCATGTGAACTAAGATTTGATCCATGAGCGCTTCTTGAGCGATCGCTTTTTCCAGATACTTTTCACTCTCTGCTTTTAAATTTGCTAGTGTCTGTGGAGAGTTGAGTGAAGTTGATTCATCTAGCTTGGCTTCATAAAACCGACAAGCAGCATACCCCAATGAATAGATCATCGTTGCATTTGAGCTAGCGGCGATCGCTGCACCAGCAAATGGCACATTTCGCAGCAAACCTAAACCCGCAGCTTTCAAAAGACGACCACCACCCAACGCCAGACCAAAAATTGCTAAAACTTCACCCTTACGAGCCGGGTCTTTTAAATTTAAGCCATAAGCAGATGCAATCTGATAAAGCATTTCTGACTGCAATTTTGTTGTTGCGGCTAAATCAATTGCTAAGAATGCTACTGCAAATCCTGGTAAAATACTAGTTGCTAGCCCAATTCCACCAGCTTTAGTTGCTTTTTCCACCATAATTCGGTGGGAAATCTCACTGGGTGATTCATTGTGATACTGTTGCTTTAGCTTGTTGACTGCAACTTCTGCTTTTTCCAAATCCACAACATCACTACCACCAATCAGCCAACTAAGATTTAATACTCCAGATAGTTTTCTAATCAGCCAATTTTCGCCGAGTATATTCACTAACTCTCCGGTGGTTTGAGTTGTTTGCTCAATTAACTTTTGTGTTTGTTTCGTCGCCGCTTCGCTCACTTGAATTGCTGTATTTACAACTTCGGCGACAGTTTCGACTAAAGACTCGAATATAGACGGTTCGGCTTCTGCTGATGGGTTAGCCTTGATTTGTACTTCTAAAGATTTTGTGGATGAATTAATTAATTGATTCACCTTTGCTTCTTGTTGTGGTTTGTCTGTCATTGCTCAGCACCGTCCTGAAAGTCTTTCTATTCAGGTTTTAGCGAAAGTTTGAGGGGCTTGACATCTCCCAACAAGCACAACTTATTAAATAAAAGGTGAATAACTTTAAGTAGATAATATTGCTATTTGGTATTTTTAGCCTACTCAAAATCAATAATTCTCTGGTATTAACAACTGCATTAGTCCCTCAACAATTGGAGCATATTGCTCAGAGGCCAGTGTTCCTAGATACGCCAATATTCGATGCGTGTCTAACCCCCTGACTTGATCCAGCAGTACTATGGAAGGCTGAGATAAGCCACCAGCACCAGCTTCCAGACGTGGATTAAGCTGGGGTTATTGACTGCCCATGAACCTGTTTGAGTAGTCAAAGGTGTAATCATTAGCATTGGATAGCGGACTTTTCCCCAAGGTAAGCCAACCACTACAACAGGTCTAGTTCCTTGTTGCTCTCGCCCTCTGGGAATATGGTTGGGTAAAGTTACTATGACCACATCGCCACACTCAAGTAAATCAGGCTGGAGCATCCTTACCGCCGATAACTGCTAGCCCGACTCCAGGAATATACTCCACTGGCTTGCCTTTCGGCTGTCCTTCGTGTCCCCAATTATAAGGTTCTGATTCTAGTAAATCTTCTTCTGCTTGTGTAATCTGCTCATTCAGCATTTGCCACAATCTGCGTTTTTCTTCAAGTCCTAGTGAAGCGATCGCATTTACCAAGGATTCAAAAGGAATTTGGAGTTTTACAATTTCTTGGCTCATGAGGTGTGTTAGCAAGATTAGTTAAATTGTAAGCTTTTTCACATATATTTGCATACATTCGGTAGTCAAAATGCTTGCAAATTCAGGTTTTTTCATTTTGAATTGCAAATAAAGAATTTATTTTACACAGACGATTTAACCGTTTGAGACTTACTTTCTAAAAAGTTTTGGCTTTTGAGAATCTCATAGAGATTAATATCTTTCTCCAGCAAGCAGGCGTGTCCGCTATCGGGAAGTACCATCATCTTGGCGTTGGGTAAGATATCCGCTATCCGCCTAATTTCACTTACAGAAGGTAAAAGGCGATCGCTAGCACCAGCAATCAACAACGCTGGTTGAGTCAGGCGACGTAACTGATCATCATCTACATGAAACTCCCGCAGTAAAGACAACCGCCAGAGAACGGTTGCTGGCGGGACAGAACGCATAGTTTTCAGCAGTTCGTGGCGATCGCTTCTGGAGATGCGTGGCAAAGATGCTAAAAAAGGTAATAACCCTAGTGTGCCAACCTCATAAAGGTGTTCTGGCACTAAATAAGTGAGTTGAGATGCCGAATTCAACCAAGGGCGCAGCTGAAAGGCGGAAGCCGGGTTAATTAGAATAATTCGCTTAAATAACTGCGGCGTTTGAATCGCCACTTTCATCGCTAAACAACCGCCAAAGGATTCACCACACAGGTAAACTGACCTATGGGAGCTTTTTTCTAATTCTGCATGGATCAAATTCAATACATTCTTAGTTAGTACATCCCAGGTTGTGAGGTCTTTCCGTGGGAGTGCCAAACAGCGGACATCAAAGCCAACTTCTAATCCTGCGGTTTGCGATCGCAACAGTTGACCTGTTCCATCCATTCCTGGCAAATATACAAACAGCGGATACTCTGGTTGTACTCGTTTAGGAGTAAGGAAACAAGGGCTTAACTCAACTTCTGGCATTGTAAAATTTAAATTGAATTTCTTGGTTTTATGGAATTTTTTTTGTTAAAACCCATACTTATAGGTCTGGGATGACACGCAGTTTTAAAAATAATAGTATAATCAAATATCTGATAAAATCATAGCGTGGAGTGTAAGAATCACGTTAAAATTAGCTAAAGTTGCTAGCAATAGTTAAATCTAGATTCAGCAACACAGCAATTAGCTTTTTAGGAATACATACAGGCTAATTTAGAAATCTTCCTTGCAGAATATATCAAGTTTCGGTCAATAAGTTAATTGACCTCTATATTCTATCCATCTGGATGGATATAAAAGGGCTAGTTGACAGATAAATAGTGTCAAACGCCCTAATAACAGCCTTGACGTAGTAAGTTGCTAATTTCGCCATGACAATGTTCTGTTAGTTCAGCCACAACCGTTCTAGCTTGTTTTCCGTGATATTTTTTTTGATGTTGGGGCGTAATCCAATAAGGATGACCAATGAGCACGGCTAACCGACGATAGAGTACCAGAGGATGCCAACCAGATTGATTAAATAAAGGTTCTGAAGGGTCGAATAAACTCAAAAGCCGTAAGGGAAAACCAGAAGTGTTTACCTCGTCTAACGAGGCGATCGCAATGGGCAAAATTGCTAAATCCCGCACATCAGATCGCAATGCCAAATGGGCAAATCCCCGCTGAAATTCACTCACCATGTTTGGCTGAGTAAATTTTACCATTGGTTCAGTTCCTTCTGGAAATACTCCTACCATCTGCTTGGACTGCAATAGCATCTGTGACTGCACAAAAAAGCTTTGCTGGCGGTTATGGGTTTCTTCTAAGGGAAAACACCCCAATTGTCCGGTAACAATCTCCCGCATTATTGGCACTTGTCCCATGTAATGATGGCAAGCAAAGCGAATCGGACTCGATAACGCTGCCATTAAAACCAGTGCATCCATAAAGCTGCGGTGATTGCTGACTACTAACACGCTCGCATCCTGAGGAATGCGATCCTCGTAATAGCGAAACATTTGTGTTGAGAGCGCCGCCAGGAAAGCGCGAGAAATCTCCAAGGGGCTATTTCGACTCATACCTAATTAATATATTTCTCCGAAAAATTTTTATTAATGTAGTTTATCTTAACTTTATTTTTACATTTCTTTACTACTGCCACGACCGCCTTAAGATAGAAATGTCCGAACTACAAAGCAAACTAGATTTTCCGAGTTCTAGTTTATGTATTCCTAATCACCCTTATGTGTGAAAAAAAGCATTTAAAAGCATTATTATTAGCTAACTTCTGTCTTGTAGGTAATAGATAAGCTGGATTTATATTTATCATCAAACAATTCTTAAATCTAGAAAATTGCTAATATTAAAGTGTTATTTGAAAAAAAGGCAGTATCGTTATATAATTGCGTGGTTTTGCCGATAAAAGTAAGCTATAAAACTTTTTAATAAGTTGTTTTTTATTCTGCATGAATCTAGTGGATAAAACAGAAAAGACGTTTGCACTGACAACACCGCTGTATTATGTAAACGATGTCCCTCACATTGGCAGTGCTTATCCAACAATGGCAGCAGATGTAGTAGCACGGTTTCACCGGCTGCTGGGGTATCGGGTGCTGCTAATTACGGGTACAGATGAGCATGGGCAGAAAATTCAGCGAGCCGCTGAAAGTAAAGGGCTACCGCCTCAAGAATTTTGTGATCAAATTGTGCCCAGTTTTGTCAGTTTATGGCAATTGTTGAACATTCAATACGATCGCTTCAGTCGGACTACTGCACCTCGTCATGAAACGATTGTTAAAGAATTCTTTGGGCGAGTCTGGGAAGCTGGTGATATTTACCACGGACAACAACAGGGCTGGTACTGCGTATCCTGCGAAGAATTTAAGGAAGAACGGGAACTGTTAGAGGAACGGCGTTGTCCGATTCATACTAACAAAGAAGTTGAGTGGCGAGACGAGCAAAACTACTTCTTTCGCTTATCCAAATATCAAACTCAACTGGAAGAGTTTTACCAATCTAAACCAGATTTTATCCAGCCAGAGAGTCGGCGAAATGAAGTTCTGAGTTTTGTCAAACAAGGGTTACAAGACTTTTCAATTTCGCGGGTGAATCTAGACTGGGGTTTTCCAGTACCAGTTGATCCCAAGCACACCCTCTATGTCTGGTTTGATGCACTGCTGGGTTATGTGACTGCATTGCTTGAACCAGATGCAGAACCGACTTTAGCAAATGCTCTAGAAAGATGGTGGCCAATCAATTTGCACCTAATTGGTAAAGATATTTTGCGCTTCCATGCAGTTTACTGGCCGGCTATGCTGTTGTCAGCTGGTTTACCCTTGCCAGAACGAGTATTTGGGCATGGCTTTTTGACCAAAGATGGTCAGAAGATGGGTAAAACCATGGGTAATACCCTTGATCCCATAGATCTAGTTCAGCGCTATGGTAGTGACGCCGTTCGTTATTACTTCCTTAAGGAAATCGAATTTGGCAAAGATGGCGATTTTAATGAAGTTAGGTTCATTAATGTTCTGAATGCAGATTTGGCAAATGATTTAGGCAATTTGCTCAATCGCACCTTGAACATGGTGAAGAAGTACTGTGCTGGCAATGTACCACCAATTGCCAATGAAGCTATTCCTGATGAGAATCCTTTGAAAGCAATCGGTTTACGTCTAGGGGAACAGGTAAAACAAGCCTATGGGGCGCTAGCTTTCAATCAAGCCTGTGAGGGTGTCCTTTTACTGGTGCAAGCCAGCAATAAGTTTATTGATGAACAAGCTCCTTGGTCATTATACAAGCAAGGACAACAACAGGCATTAGAAGAAGTACTGTATGCAGTTCTAGAATCAGTTAGACTAGCAGCTTATCTCCTATCCCCCATTATTCCTAACATCAGTAGCGATATTTATCAGCAACTGGGCTTTGGAATAAATTTTAACGATCAAATACAAAGTTCAATTACCGCTCCTTTTGCTACTCATGCAACATGGGGGATACTATCCAGTAAACAACAGTTGGGTACACCCCAACCCGTTTTTAAACGCATAGAACCCCTAAAAAACGATTAACCCTTATCAAACTCCGATTTTGTTGAATCTCCACTAAATTCTCTCAAAAAATTTATCGGGGCTTAACTGAAGTTAGCCCCTGAAGATTATCATAAGCCGCTCTAACTAGCATGTAAAAGTTGGTAAATTGTATCAAAAATAACAAGGATAAAACTGAGGTATGACAACAATGTTGAATAATTTGGAAAACGACTCAATATTTACGCCAGAACAAGTTTTGGAAAATCGGGGTCGGGTCGCTATATTTATTGATGGCTCAAATCTATTTTATGCGGCACTGCAACTAGGGATCGAAATTGATTACACGAAGCTTTTGTGTCGATTAACTGGAGGTTCTAGGCTACTGAGAGCTTTTTTCTACACTGGGGTAGATCGGACAAACGAGAAGCAACAAGGGTTTCTGTTGTGGATGCGTCGTAATGGCTATCGAGTCATCGCTAAAGATCTAGTACAGCTGCCAGATGGCTCAAAAAAAGCCAACCTGGATGTAGAAATAGCAGTAGATATGATGGCGTTAGTAGATTCCTATGATACCGCAGTTTTAGTCAGTGGTGATGGGGATTTGGCTTATGCAGTGAATTCGGTGAGCTATCGCGGTGTGCGGGTAGAGGTGGTAAGTTTGCGTTCGATGACTAGCGACAGCTTAATTAATGTTAGCGATCGCTACATTGATTTAGAAGCCATCAAAGAAGATATCCAAAAAACCCCTCGCCAAAGCTATCCATATCGACCGTTATCTAGCATGGGTTTCTTGGAAGATCCTAGAGCAAGTGATGGACACCTAGAAATTCAAGAATAATGAAGCATCATTTTAATAATAGGGGGGAACAAGAGGAAGGGAAGCTCAAAGGAGGGGGAGAAGGGGGGATAAAAAGAAAGGGAGAGGGGGAGATCAGAATAATTCTTCATTCACCTCCTCTACTCCTCCACTCTCCCACTCCTCCACTTTCGCATTCCCCCACTCCTGTCCTGCGTCGTCCCTCCTTCTTTCTTTTGTTTTTACCCTTTTTCTTAATAATTGGGTTAGTTGGCTGTGGGGGTAAACTCCCCACAGCTTCTGAATCAAATGATTCAGGTGCATCTAACCGAGACAGCAATTTAACTTTCTTTGATGTCACCTTAGAACAGGCCGATGAGGTAGGAAGACCGATTTGGAAAGTCAGAGCTAAACAGGCAAAATACACTAAAGAAAAACAAATTGGTCAGGCTGAAAGTCCTTATGGTGAACTCTATCAAGATGGCAAAGTAGTTTACCAAGTCAAGGCAGAGGTGGCAGACATTGAACAGGATGGGAAACAGCTATTTCTCAAGGGTAAAATACTCGCCACAGATCCTCGCAATGGGATTGTATTGCAAGGTAATGAATTAGAATGGCGACCGAAAGAAGATTTATTGATTGTCCGCAACCAGCTAAATGGCACTCATAAACAACTCCAAGCAGTAGCACAAGAAGCGCGAGTCAAAACCCGCGAACAGCGTATGGAATTTTCCGGAGGAGTAGTTGCAAACTCTGCTGATCCTCAAATGCAAATACGAACCGAGCATTTGATCTGGCAGATTAAAGAAGAGAAATTAATCAGCGATCGCCCTGTACAAATTGACCGTTATAAAAATAATCAAATTACTGACCGTGGTAGAGGAAATTCTGCCGAAGTTAACTTAAAAACTAAAATAGCCACTGTTAAACAAAATGCCCAGATGGAATTACTAGACCCACCAATGCAAATAGCTAGTAACTCTATGATCTGGAATATGAATGCAGAGACTGTTAAAACAAATTCGCCAGTGCGCGTGTTCCATAGTGCTGAAAAGGTGACTGTGACTGCCAATCAAGGCGAAATGAAAATACCCCAAAAAACGGTTTATTTAACAGGTAATGTCAATGCCGTTGGGCAGCGTCGCCAAGCTCTGAAATCCAATACATTAACTTGGTATCTAGATAATAAGTTGATTGAAGCTCAGGGAAATGTAGTTTATCGGCAAGTTGACCCACCGTTAAATTTTACAGGTGAAACAGCCGTGGGTAATCTGCAAACAGAAAACATGGTTGTTAAAGGTGGCAGTTCTGGCAACAGGGTAGTCACAGAAATTATTCCCCAGGAAAAACCGAAGCGTCAATAACTAAGAGTCAAAGGTCAAAAGTCAAGGGTCAAGGGTCAAGGGTCAAGGGTCAAGGGTCAAAATTAATTACTCTGGATTTTTGACTTTGGACTCTGGACTAACTTAACTTTTAAACAAAATATCATTACGATCGCCTGCACCCAGTTGAGGTACAGAGTTGATAGCTGAGTGGGGAGTGAGCGCAGCAGGAATAGAAGGAGCTACTTGCAACTGTTTCACAAGACGTTGCAACAAGTGGTCTTGCCCAGTGCGGAAAGCTGACACATTTGTGCCACGGTTGATAATAGCAAACCAAACCAAACCGCGATCACGTGTAGGCATAACTCCGGCTAAAGCACTAACATCCCGCAGAGTACCAGTTTTAATTACCGTAGCAGTAGGGATATGTCTGGAATGCATTGTCCCTCGCTGATCGAACCCAGACATGGGAAACAAGTCAGCCAAAGTTAACTTATGGGCGACTGCTTCCCGTTGTAGCGTCATAAACATCGCACAGACGGCTCTTGGGGAGATGCGATTTTCTGGCCCCAAACCGGAACCGTTGATTAACTGAATTTCTGATTGCGGCACTCTAGCAAGGTTAGCAGCTGTTGATTCCACTACAATTGCTCCTCCTACTGACTCTGCTAGCATCTCAGCCATGTCATTGTTGCTAAAAACATTCATCTCCTTAATGAGTTGCTGCAAGGGCAAAGAGTGGTGACGCAGTAGCAAGGTTTGTTGAGAGTTTGATTGTGCCTCCAATTTGACAGTACCCGCAATTACGACTTGAGGCTTGGGTGTGCCCTTGGGCATGATTGAGTATATGTAATTGGCAGGGCGAGTCCAAGTTTGATGATTCAGCGCTTGCTTGAGGAATTGACCTGCCATTAACGGATTACGCTGGAAATTCATGGCAAAATTGCCAGTAATTACCAAATTCCCCTTCACCTGCTTGATGCCCATTTTATTGAGAGTATTACCAAGTGCGATCGCTTCTTCCCAAACAAACATCGGATCACCACCGCCAGCAATTACCAAATCACCCTTTAAAACTCCATTTACCACTGGCCCGGTGGAACTTACTAAAGTCTCGAATTGGTGATTTGGGCCCCAAGTTTTCAAAGCAACTAGTGAAGTAGCAATTTTAGTTAAAGAGGCAGCAGGTAGAGGTGTCGTACCTTGGTGATTAGCCATCAGCATCGGCCCCGACTGCATCCAAATTCCCTGACTTTCCGTCAGATTCTGCACTACTAATTTCGATGTTATTAGTTCCTTCAGATATTGTTGGACTGTAGTAGCCCCAGTTGGGTTTGGATCAGGGGCAAGAACTAAGCCAGGGCTACTTTGCCAAGCCAATGCATCCAAGGCATCAAAAGGCTTGATTTGTACGCCAGCCATTTCCAGCCAGAGCGATGCTAAACCTGAACCTAGTAATTCCACCAGCATGTTTTAGTCCCCTATTTAAGATGTAGTGAGTTGTTTCCTGTGCTAATATACAAGCTTTTTACAGATAATCAGCACTGAGTCATTATAAATAGTGTTTTTCTCATCCAAAATTACAGTTAATAAAATAAATGATTTTTTACCCATTTGACAATCCCATAATACCTATCGCTGATGACTAACTATATGCATAGGAAAATACAAAATCTCTGACTCAGCCATTGCTAGCAGTTAGTTTCAAAGATACAGCAAATTTCAGGTACATGAAGTACATAAATAAAACCCGAAACCCTGTACAGACGTTACATGTAACGTCTGTACGTATGATTCATGAAAATGCTAAGTGCTGTAAATTTATAGTTAGGAATAAATCCGGTTTTCAATTAAGTAGCTTGTAGGGTGAGTATAGCAATGCCTGCTCTACTGTGATCTATTTGTATGAAAGCTGTGGGAAATCACATATTTCTAGATCACACAATTCAAGACCAACAAATTATCATCATCATCCAGGCTAATGTGAGATATTCTTGCCTTTATTGATTAAATTCCTATACAGGCTTGTCCAGATATAACTGGAATTCCGCCATCAATTTTATAAAAATAACTTGAGCTTATGTTTTTCTGAAGCCGAAAAACCTGGGAATTGGCTTTCATGATAAACCTCTTCCAGGGAAACAAAATGCCAAGGTGGCAAGTTTAACAAGAAAAAATGCCAGGGTGGCAAAATCCACCCTTAGCACCTACTTCCTTTCTGGATGTGCCGCATCTTCTGCTGAAGGAGTGCCCATCTGGTTAATCGCTGCAATCATTTGATACAGGCGTCCTAAGTCGCGTTGATTGAAGTACAAAATGAGGCGAGGTAGCCCAACGGTTTCATCTTGCGCTTCTTGAGGTAACGCCTGACTTTTTTCAATCCGTCCTTTAAGAATAATGTCGCTAAAATCAGCGTTGAGTTGCTCTACAAGAGCATCTGATAAATCTGTCTTCAGACGGATGACTAAACTATCACCTACGTAGCGGCATGAGTGATAAACCTGATAGAAACGGGTAATGGCATCGCAAGCTACATCTAGGTTATCTGTTACTGTGTAAAGGCTGGGGTCTTCGGGACTCACAAGACCGTTTTGCACTAGTTGCTTATCAATATATTCACTCCAAGACCGCCAGTAATCACCACCAGGATGGTCAATTAAAACTAGAGGTACTGGGCCAAACTTACCAGTTTGGCTTAATGTCATACACTCAAAAGCTTCATCTTGAGTGCCAAAACCACCAGGAAATAAAGCAACAGCATCACTTTCTTTTAGGAGAAACAGCTTACGCGTAAAGAAATACTTGAAGTGAATTAGCTTGGGATCACCCTCGATAAACGGGTTCGCTTGCTGTTCAAAGGGTAATTGAATGTTTAAGCCAAAAGAATTTTCTCGTCCAGCACCTTCGTGACCAGCTTGCATTATGCCACCGCCACCGCCTGTCATAACCATAAATCCCAATTGAGAAATAGCCTGAGCAAACTCAAGCGCCATCTGATATTCTGGGGTGTCTGTGGCTAAACGAGCTGAACCAAAGATGGTAACTTTGCGAACATGTCGGTAGGCATGAAATAGCTGGAAACCTCGCTCCATATCTGCTAAAGCTGCCGACAATATTTTCCAATCGAGACGCTCAATTTCACTATCAGCCAGACGAACTATTGTAGCAAGTGCCTGTTTGATAAATTGCCGATTTTTTAACGTCGGTAAGCGATCAATCAATTCAGCAATATCCGCTTGGAGAGACTCTAATGTGTCAAAAGACGCAGATGAAGTCATGATAACTGCCGCAACAATGGCATTATATTTTACCTAAATTTAGTGTGCAAGTTATCAAATACTGCTCTGCCTACTTTTAGGAAATGGCGACGTGCAATCATACATAATTGCTTTATGACAATAAGAGCAAAATATCTAAAACGTAGGCTTCTATTTTGAATAAATGTAGCTGACTACATTTCTACATAAAATGCTGTATCACTGCTTAAACAGTTATTTTTCAAATTTGACCGAACTTTATACTTTATATTAAGCCCTGTTGAATTGGCACAGACACGCACAGAAGTCAGACTGAGGGAAGCCCGCTTGAAACTTCTGAAGCAGTTTTCCGTAAAAGTGGGTCGGCTTCTGACAATTGGAACTTCGGGAGTGGCTTATCGTTAGATGTGATTATAACCTGCCTCTGTTTAAGGCATCTCATGCTCCACACAAAGCTGATACTCTCTGAGAACCCTAATTAGGGACTAGAAGTCTCCTCTTTGAGGAATAAATAACAGATTAATTTACCAATGGCCAACTGACGCTGTTTACAACTGTAAAAAGTTTTATTGAGACGCGAAGTTCGCGTCTCGTAAACATATTTACAAATATTCACCTAAAGCTAAAGCAAATGAACAACTCAGGAGGATTTTGTTGCCGATTTAGCTTCAAATATACTTGTCCAAAGTGTTGGCCAATGTAGTTTTGGGCACAGCACCGACCACCATATCTACTTTTTGTCCCCCTTTAAAAATCATTAATGTGGGAATGCTACGAATACCGTACTGACTGGCAACCTGAGGATTCTCATCAGTATTGAGTTTTACAACCTTGAGTTGACCTTCGTACTGAGAAGCGATTTCATCGACAACAGGGGCTACCATCCGGCAGGGTCCGCACCAGGGGGCCCAAAAGTCAACTAAAACGGGTACGTTGCTGTCGAGTACTTCTTGCTTAAAAGTAGAGTCTGTAACTTGTTCGGGTGCTGACATGCCTAAAACCTTCGCCAATTATAATATCTAAGCTTCGTGAAAATTCTACCATAGCAAAAACGGTTGCTTGGAAGTAAAGGATATACATTTGCAAAGAAGCTCTAGAATTTATTCACAAACATAAGGAACCGCCCGAACAGTAGTCCGGGCGGAGTGTGGTGTGAGGAGTGAACGGAAACATGCGTCTCCGCTATTTCTATTGTAGGCGACATGTGAGATTTTTCCAGTAATTGTTTAGGATGTGCTGGAAAAATTTATTGAATAATTTGATGTTGGAAATTAGGCATTGGGCATTGGGAATGGGGCATTGGGCATTGTTTATTATTTTTTAACTATTCCCCATTCCCTATTTTCTATTCCTTTTATTTACCCATGCCTAATTGTTGAGCTTTTTGGTAGACTTTACCTTCAGTTAATAGGGAAGGAGCAATCACAACTTCTACTTGCTGCATTTCCTTGATGTTTTTGGCTCCCAATGTCCCCATACTTGTCTTTAAGGCTCCGACGAGATTATGAGTGCCATCATCTAGTCCTGCTGGGCCGATGAGTATTTGCTCTAGGCTACCAGTTGTAGCAACGCGAATGCGGGTGCCACGGGGCAATACTGGGCTGGGTGTCGCCATGCCCCAATGATAACCTCGTCCTGGGGCTTCAGCGGCTCTGGCAAAGGGGGAACCAATCATCACACCATCAGCACCGCAAGCGATGCATTTACAAATGTCGCCACCAGTAATTAAACCGCCATCGGCGATGATGGGGATATAGTTACCAGTTTCCCTGTAGTAATCATCTCGTGCAGCAGCACAATCAGCGATCGCACTCGCCTGGGGCACACCCACACCCAATACGCCACGGGATGTACAAGCAGCACCAGGGCCAATTCCCACTAGTACCCCAGCTGCGCCAGCTTTCAACAAATTCAAAGTAACTTCGTAAGTAACACAATTCCCCAATACCACAGGGATAGGCATTGAACGGCAAAATTCTGCCAAATCAAGTGGTACTAATGACTCTGGCGACAGATGTGCAGTCGAAACCACCGTAGCCTGTACAAAAAATAAATCAGCCCCAGCTTTTGCCACCACCTCACCATATTTGCTTGCACCCGCTGGGGTAGTACTCACTGCTGCAATACCACCTTGTTGTTTAATTTCCTGAATACGTTGTTCAATTAATTCCAGCTTTATTGGTTCGGCATAGAGTTCTTGCATCAGGGAAACAAATTCATCTTTCCCCACAGAGGTAATTCGATCTAAAATCGGCTCTGGGTCAGCATAGCGAGTTTGGATACCTTCTAAATTAAGGACTCCTAATGCTCCTAACTGTGACAAACGTACAGCCATGCCAACATCTACTACGCCATCCATTGCACTAGCAATTATCGGGATTTCTCGCTCAATATTGCCAATACACCACTTAGTATCTGCCAAACTCGGATCTAGTGTTCTGTTACCGGGGACTAGAGCAATTTCATCTATTCCGTAGGCTCTGCGAGCTGTTTTTCCGCGCCCAAGTTGAATTTCCACGCTTTAATTTTTCTCAAATCTGTTTAAGCTAGGGTATCAAATTGTGGGGGGAATTGGGGTGGTTGGTTTTCAGGAACCACAAAGGATACAAAGAGAATTATGAGCGGTGGAAATTGCTACTTATAACTTTAGGTCTACCCACCAAGGAGAGGAGATGAGGAAAAATTGTTAATTAGTTTTGATGTTGTGATTGGTGAAGGGTTGTGGTTTAGGTATTTTTTCAAAAACTATAGTTTTATCTGTCAGTTATTACTTAGTTAATGCCATCATTCTTTGATTAATTTTCCCAATTTTATCGCAGGCAAATTAGGATTATGCCAATTCCCGATTACCAAAGAGATTTACTATTTATTTTGAGCTTCATCAGTACCAGTGTAACCAGTTGCTACCCAAAGTATGGCTCTAGCTCCATCGCGGATAGATTTTTCAATTGGTTCAGGCGATTTTTCTGAAGGAACTGGCACTGGTTTTAACTCAATACCTCGACTACCCAAAATAATTTCGCCAATGACACAAGCCCGGCGCATGTGGAAGTCTGAGGTAATCAAATAAACGCTTTTGATGCGGCGAGCTTGCAAATCATCTACCAACGTAGTAAAGTTTGTAACTGTATCCACAGCTTCATAATCCAAGTGTAAACGCTTGGGATCAATGCCAGCTTTGCTAAACACTCGGTGAGTTGATTTACGTGGACTACCTCCAGTAATCCAGATTGGTATATTTGGATGCTTGCGAGCAAATTCCGCTGTAAATTTCTCTCGCTCTAAGCGTCTGGTTGAACCACCTAACACTAAAACTGCTTGCGGCTGTACAAATTGGTTTTTTACTTCTTTATATCCCCACCAAATTGCTAGCGGTAAGACAAGAGCCATAAACCTAAATAATTTACCTGTAAACAATAGTTTATTCAAGGCTCGATAACCTAGTTTACTGATTCCAGAATTTTCTCTCGCTAGAAAAAAACAGTTGCAGAGTAGCAAACTCCTCAAAAATCTGCCCGAATTCAAGTCCGGGTAACTTTTGTGCTACAGCGCGATTAAGCGTGTTTGAAGTTTTCCTCTAATTGATGGATTATCCTAACCTGTATCGGACGATTCATCAAAATATATGCAACCACTTGATCTATTTGATTGTTTTAACGACGGGACTGGTGCGACTTGAACGCACGACCTAGCGCTTAGGAGGCGCTCGCTCTATCCATCTGAGCTACAGCCCCAACTACGAAGCATATACAATGATAGCAGTAGTTTTAGCGAGACTGCCAAGAATTGTCCCAAGAACCGCCGCCTACTTCTAAACCACAAAGAAAACTTTGGGCTTTCAGGATTATTTGAGATTTTCCCCCATTTAGTTCTCGCAACTCTAAATTCAGCTGCCCTTGCATGGTGTCCTTACAACAAAATGTTAAACCATCCGCTGTTGGCGCACGCAGAGGTGTACCGGGTAGATGCGTGGTTCCTGTCAACTCAATTTCGTAATTTAAGTTTCTAGCTTGCATTTGCCATCTACCCCAAGGCTGAATTTCCCAATCTACTTGTGAGTTCCAGGGAACGAATTCATAAAACTTGCCTTGATAATGCAAGCCAATCATCGCTACAGATTCCATCCACCACAGTACACCACGCCGTCCCCCGCCAGCAGTTAATGCCAAGTCGGTTTCATCCTCGAAAGAATTACAATTTATCCAAAACCATTTTTTGGGGAAAGCACCACCCCAATTTTTCTCACCGTAGGCTGGGGCGCTGTTAAATTGATATATTTTGCCATTCCAGTCAATCCAGCCGCTAGCCAAACCATGAGCCATTAAAATTTGCCATCCAGGTTCAAAAATTGGCAAAAACGACAGTAAACCAGCGGTTGATTGCTGAATACTATCTTTGTTTCCCCAAGCATATACTGGCTGAATTTCATACTGCCAACGGCAGTAATTACCAGTAGCAGGATCGCGAATTATTCCCTGATTTAAGCTGGCTGTGGCTTGATAACCTTCTTGAACATGGCGCTCAAATTCTGCTGGTAAAAGGTAGAGGGGGGGGACGTGTAAATCGGTTTTGCCCCAATGACCCAAACCTAGAACATCCCGACTACCCCAAAATTTTGTAACATCAGGAAAAGTACGCCATAGATACTGATCATCTGGGCCGAGGATTTGGGCTGCACCGCCACTATAGGGTTTATCGCCGATGGGGTCTTCGATGGAGTACATAAAGGCAAATGTTTGCCCAATTTCCGGCAAAGTGACGCGGTAATACCAACCTTCAAAGAAGCGACGACTGCTACCATCCCAGTGGTATCCGCTGTGAGGTGTTTGGGTTGACTGAAGAGGATTTACAGGAATCGTTAACATAGATTTATCTAATTGCCTATTTTTCAGTATGCGCGATGTCTAACGACAAGCCACGAGAGCGTCTACACTTCGATATCTATCATGCTTATGAAATCCTTGGGCTGAAACCTGGTGCATCGCCAGAACAGGTGAAACGAGCTTACCGTAAGCTGGTGAAAATTTGGCATCCCGATCGCTTTTTTGATCAAAAGCAAAAACAGGAAGCTGAGGAAAAAATTAAACAAATCAACGTAGCTTATAACAAGCTTAAGTCTGAACAGCTATCGGAGCCTTTAACGCCTGAAAAACCATCTTCACGCCCAAATACCCCCAAAATATCTGTCAATCGCTGGGATGCAGAAACTTTTTATAATTGGGGAGTGGAGAATGTTACTAGTGGAAGATATGAGGAAGCGATCGCAGATTTTACTCATGCAATTCGTCTCAATCCTCGCTATGTTGACGCATACAAATACCGTGGGTTAGTTTGCTCTCAACTGGGATATGAATATAGAGCAACTTCAGATTTAAGTAAAGCCGCACAGTTAGAACTAGAGTTAAGAAATCCAGGATATACACCACCATCACCCTCACCAAGGGCTGTGTCAAAACCTAAATCTCTGATAGCAAGATTTTGTCAGGAGGTTAAAAGTTTACTGCGGCTAAATCGGCGTTGGAGATAAAACGCTCCACATAGCAACACCATAGCTTGAATGATATTCTATTAGTAGCTGGTAATACTAAGTAAAGTTTTATCCTGTAAATAAACTGCTACGCTTGTGTGCCTAACCAAAGCGTCTCATATCCATATCACTAATAGCTGCATCAGGCAAGTGGTAATATTTTTAAGAAAGATTTCCGAATTATTGCAATAAGTTAATGGTGTTCAAGTTTGGTAAATAGACTATTTAACTAATGAAGATAATGCTAGATTTAAAAGCAAGGTACAAACAGGTTAAAAGTTTAAACAAAAACTTTCAAGTTAGAGCCTGTGCCTCCTGCTCTAATATTATGGCGATCGCTGCTAGGTTGTAACATCCCGTCAATGTGTTTTCGCCTTAAGTTCATTGAGTTGTTTTGGAGGTTTTTGAACGCACAGCCAGATATGAATGCCTAGTTGGAATAAAGGATGTGCAATTCTGAGTAGGTCGATTGCGAATAATGTCCACCTTCGTTTAGTTAGCGACTTCTGATCTTCCTATCTTCTTTAAATATTGTCTTCTTAAGAAACCGCCCCAGGCTGCTGATATTTATCCATCGCAGCTTTCGGCGGTTTCTGTTGTGAGCTATTTGAAAAATCCAGAGTCGAGGGTTTAAAGTTTTTTTGCTAGTAACTAACTAACGTAATTACAGTAACTTCTGGCGGACAAAATAAGCGCCCTGGGCGATATGTTCCTAAGCCACGGTTGACATATAATTGATTTTTTCCCACATGATGAAATCCCTGCGCCCACTCCCAATATCGTACTACTTTCGAGAAGTCTCCTAATAAAAATGTCATCCAACATCGCAGTTTTTTGGGAATTTGTTTAAGCAGTTTTTTATAATAGACTACTACAGGGCCAATGCCTGGAATCACAATATGACCACCGTGGGTATGACCAGATAATTGCAAATCTACACGCCATTGTTGCAATATCTTGGCTGTATCTGGGTTGTGGGATAAAACGATGCGAGGTATATCGGGGTCTAATTGATTCATGACTGGTGCGGGGCGGAATTCCCCTGACCAATAATCAGCTAGTCCTACTAGGGGCAATTTTTTTCCTAGAGGATAGGCGATTTCATTCCAAAGCACATGCACCCCAATGCTAGTCAGCGCGGCTGTAACTTCTGCTTGGGAGTGGCTGTAATGTATATCATGATTGCCAAGTACAGCATAGATACCACAGCGACTTTGCAGATGTTTGAGTCGCAGTACCAGTTGGTGAATTGGCGTGGGATCGTCAGTTACGTAATCACCAGTTAATATAATCAAATCCGGTTCAGCTTCATTAGTAAGTGCGATCGCTTTTTTTAGCATCTCTTCCGACAGCCGCAAACCATCGTAGTGAAAATCTGACAACTGCACCAGCTTTGTGCCTTGTAAAGATGCTGGAAGTTCTGCAATCTTAACCGTTATTTTATCGACTCTTAAATGTCCTGTAAACAACCAGTGCATATAGTAACTGACACTCCTCATACCAGCGCTTACAGCTTACCAAAAATTAAAATATATCTTGGGTAAATGCAACAATTTCTATGAAATAAATTGTTTTAAATCCTGAGCCTAAATTATACCAAGTTGACCAAGGATAAATTGTTTTACTAACTGGCGGAGGTATTGTAAATTGCTTACACTCGGTCTTTTGGTGTTTTCATTACGAATTAATATTACTCACTTTGTAGCGTAATTATAGTAACTTCTGGGCGGCAAAATAAACGACCTGGGAGATAAGTTCCCAAGCCACGATTGACGTATAGCTGATTTTTTCCTAGCTGATGTAAACCCTGCGCCCATTCCCAATGGCGTACTACAGAAAAATTTCTTCGTAAAAATGGTATCCGACGCCGGATTTTTAAGGGTATTTTTCGCACTATTTTTTTGTAAATAACCACCGCAGGGCCGATTCCAGGAATTACGATTTGACCACCGTGAGTATGACCAGATAATTGCAAATCGACTCGCCAGGCTTGCAATATCTCTGCTGTATCTGGGTTGTGAGATAAAACAATGCGAGGTGTGGCAGGGTCTACCTGGTTCATTACTGATGCAGGATTGAATTCCTTTGAGTAACGGTCTGCTAATCCTATCAGTGGTAGTTCTTTTCCTAGGGGATAAGCAATTTCATTCCAAAGAACGTTAACCCCAATATTAGTTAAGGCTGCTGTAACTTCCGCTTTAGAATGTGTGTAATATATATCATGGTTGCCTAGTATGGCATAAATACCAGCACGACTGTGCAGATGTTTGAGTCGTAGTACTAGTTGATGAATTGGTGTGGTGCTTGTGGTTACGTAGTCACCAGTTAATAGGACTAAATCTGGTTTTACTTGGTTGCTAACTGCGATCGCACTTTCTAACATTTCTTCTGATAGCCGCAAACCATCATAATGAAAATCTGACATCTGCACCAGCTTTTTACCTTGTAATGATGCAGGTAATCCTGCAATCTTAACCGTTAATCTCTGTGTACTCAACGGCCCAGATAACAAAGAGTGCATAAGGCGTTCGATAATATTCAATCATGGCGCTTACAGCTTAACGAAAAATCCTTCGATTAAATGTAGCGGAAGAACCGTAAATTCTGAAATATTTCATCAAAGCTATAGATTTAAATGTATTTATATTTATTTTAATTAACTGCGGCTTTTATGTTAGCTCCTGTCAAGTTAAATAGATTAGCTTTATTACTAGCGTCCCCAAAGGTTTTTCTTGACATTGATATTATCAACATCCAAAGTAAGACAACTTTGCCGCATCAAGAAGCGTTAGGCTAGATCCAGCATGTTTAACCATATTTCATCATGCATATCTTATGAAGGATGTAGTAAATGCAACTTGCACCAACTGAAGAAAAAATGTGGGAAGAATCTCCTTCCAGACACCGCATCAAAATGACTGATATTGAGATCAACGAAAAGTATGAGTCTGGAGAGCAAAGAATACTAACCGAAATGAACCGAGAAAAGCTGCCGAGCTTTGTAGAAGCATTAAAGAAGCCTGGATATATGGATGTAAAACCTTTTTACCAGAGGAGGTCACGTTGGGATTCAAAGAAGCAATCGCGACTAATAGAGTCGTTTCTAATTAATATTCCTGTTCCTCCAATTGTTCTTTACGAGAAAGAGTTTAACTTGTATGAAGTAATGGATGGGCAACAAAGAATTACTGCCCTTCGGGATTTTTATGAAAACCGTCTCACTTTGACAGGACTCGAACTTTGGCCTGAACTTAACGGACGCAGCTATGCTACTCTTCCTGCAAAAATTAGAGCAGGGATTGATCGTCGGTCTATATCATCTATAGTTTTGATTACAGAGTCGGCATCTAATCCTGAAGAAGCACTACTTTTAAAGCAGCTTGCCTTTGAACGTCTGAATACTGGTGGTGTCGAGTTAAGTCGGCAGGAAGTACGTAACTGTTTATATTATAGTAAGTTCAATCAGCTATTACTTGATCTGGCAACTAATTCTATATTTGCAGAAGCTTGGGGAATTCCCTTAGATGATCGTGACGAGCTCGTTCAAAATAACCTATATAAAAAAATGGAAGATGCTGAATTAGTGCTTCGCTTTTTTGCTTTACGCCATGCAGATGACTTCCGAAGGGGAATGGAAGGGTTTCTTGACCTTTACATGATTAAGAGCCTGAAATTTTCTGATGAAGATATTGAGATACTTAAAAATATTTTTATCAAGACCATAAGTTTAGCACATCAAATTTACGCAGAGAATTTATTCAAGCCTTTTGAATCTAAGACCAACATCTGGAAGGATAGTCCTTATAAAGCCTATTACGATGCCGTTATGGTTGGTTTTAGTAAACATTTGGCGGACACAGAGATTTTAGTAGAGCGGAAGTCAAGAGTAATAGAAGAGACAAAGAGGCTGTTTAGAGAAGACACATCAAAGCTTTTTACAGGTGGTGGAAGAACAAAGGCTGATATCCAAGAGAGAATTATATTGTTTGACAATATGCTGTCCCAAATCATCGCAGAGTGAAGAGCGATGTTTCAAAATATATTGATGACAGTAAGGATAAATATCTCTACTGTTCGTTCTATTGTTAAGACCAATGATTGGCTGAAAGAAATTTCCTTTGGAGCAGGTGTTGTAATCAAGCAAGAATGGCACGAGGAAACGGAATTAATCCTTGGAACACTAATGCAGGATATCCCCAAGGTAAGAGAGTGGCGAGTTTACGATCACTGTGCTGTGGTCACGCGGCTGTACGCCATTTATGAGCGTTTTGTGGAAGACTTAGTTAGCGATTGGTTAGTACTTCTGCCATCATTATTTCCACTTTATTCAGACTTGGAAGAAAGAATCCGAAATACTCACCAGACTGGAGTAGGAAGATTACTATTAGAACTGAAGAAAAATAGATATGCACACCTCTCTATCGAGGAAGTGATGCGAGGTTTATTTCATGGATTTACTGGTGAAAAACAGTATGAGCTATTGCCAGATGCGTTTCTCTTCCATGAGCAGAATTTACGTAGAGAAACTCTAGAAAAATTATTTGCAGATGCTGGCATAATTAATACATGGGGCTGGGTAGAGAAACATAGAGCCATAAAGTATTTTTTAGAAGAGATTAGAGGAAATCAAAACACTGCGGAAGGAGAACTCAATGAATTGATTAGCTATCGCAATGACGCAGCCCACGGCTCACCCGATGATGTTCTAGGTACCAATGCACTTTTAGAATTATGTGACTTTGTAGAAACTTTATGTCAAGCAATTACTGAGTTGGTAACTTATCAAGTTATTGAGCGGAAGAAATCAATAGGTCAGGCTAGGGAGGTTGGTAAAATTATAGAGTGGTATAAGAAGCATGAAGCTGGAGTAGCAAAGTTTGAAGCAACTACTATATCAGTTGGAAGTAATCTTTTTCTTGTTAGTCAGGGAACATCTTGCTGTCAGTTGGCTATCATTGAAAGCATTCAGAATAATGGAATTTCTGTTAGCGAAGTACAAACCACTACGGAAATGGAAGTTGGTTTAAAATTTGATGTTGATGCTAAAAAAGGATTGCGGTTATATCAATTATATATTTGAAGTGGGATTACAAAAAACCTATTTCAGAATTGGTCATGATACTACTATATGTAAACACTGCAAGCAACATTCCAGAATGTAGAAACCTGGGATTAGGAAAACCCCCATACCTTTTGCGGTGAATTTTGCCGATGCATCCCTTGGGTAATTCTGGAAGAAAGCGATCGCTTCTGGAACTTTGTAAGCTGCAATTCTCTCCCGCATAGTCTATTCTCTCCACAATGCCACTTGCTGTTTGAGTTCAATCACATCTAAATAATCGCTTGCAAAAGCTTTCCGTAAAAGTGAGTGAGGAATAAATTCATCATACTTTTGTATTTCTGGCGCTTCAGATGAACTAACTAAATATTCTGGCGTAATTCTTTGCTCACACAAGGAAACAATTTCATGATAAAGATGTTTCAATTTATCCTTGCCTAATTTTATTGTTAAATAATAGGGATTTACTCCACCAATACTTGTAATTTCCAAAGATTCCCGACAATAAGAGTTGAGCAACCTTTCTAAGGTACGATAAGCAACTGTACCCAGCCAAGGAAAAATACAGCATTTACCTTTATCTAACTGCACTATATTCTTTTTATCTAATTCAGTGTTACGTGCCAATTGACGAACTCCATGTAAACGTTGCATAGCGTTATTTTGTAAGTAGCTATACTCTGCATCCTCAAGTAAAACTTGCCGCATTTTTTGCAAAACTTTTGTATGAATAACGCCACCACTACCACGCCAATAAATACTAGCTTTACCCTCAGCTTGCTTAACGGAAACAGCCTTTTTTTTGAAGTCAACTTCTACAACTTCCCAAGTTCTCCCTGCTAAGGCAAATTGATTACCAACAGGAGGAGATGTGGTGATACTACCAATTTCTGTTGCGCCTTGTTTAACAATATATTCTTGCTGTTCAGGAAAGACCGCATAAAACTGAAACTTTCTTACTATCTTTTCCCCTGCTAAACCTAGGATTAATTTACCTTGTTCAGTTTGCTGAATATGGTCAATATCAATTAAATAGCGTAGCAGTAATAGCAAATCTTCCTTAGAAATAGCAGTAAACGGTGGCAGATTAAGAATTTGTTTAGCCAGAGTAGCGGGTGAAAGCTCGCCTGTTGCTGCTAGAATGCTCATTGTTTGATGATAAAGCAAACTCAAAGGATATTTAATATGCTTTGTCGGTTCAATCCAACGCTCCTCTAAATAAAGTTGGATAATAGCAATACACTGCAAAAGTTGCCAGGGGATTTGTTCTGGTAAAGCAGCTTCTGGTAAAGGTTGCTCTTCAGCACAGACAAAGCGCATATCAGCTGCTTCACCTCTTCTCCCACTGCGTCCCAACCGCTGTAAAAAACTTGCTACAGATAAGGGTGATTCTAACTGAATAACTCGCTCTAAATAACCGATATCTATACCTAATTCTAGAGTTATGGTGGCGGCAGTCACAGCTGGATTATTGGGTTCACGCATGGCATTTTCAGCAGCTTGCCGCAAGCTAGCAGATATACTACCATGATGTACATGATATATATCTGGTAATGTTTCTTCTGCGGCAATTTTTCGTAAAGATGCAATTATAGATTCGGTTTGGGTTCGATTATTAGCAAAGATGAGACATTTCTGAAATTTACTAAGATTAAAAATATATTGTTCGTAGGCTGTCGTTTCTAATTCATCAACTTCATTTGTAATATAAAAGTGTTCTACAGCCAGTTTAATTTGGCGTTTTACCCCGTCAATTTTTGGAGTAATCACTGGTTTTTCAGTTCCAGAACGCAACCACTCTTGTGCCATTGAGTAATCACCAAGTGTTGCCGATAAACCGATACGCCGAGGTTGTTTTTGGGTCAATTTTGCCAAACGCTGCAATTGGCAAATAATTTGACACCCGCGTTCCGAACCCATAAACGCATGAATCTCATCGATGATGACAAATCGTAAATTACCAAATAAGCGAATTAGCTCATGATTTTTGTTAATTAATAAGCTTTCTAGAGATTCTGGGGTAATTTGCAGAATGCCTTTAGGGTTTTTTAACAGCTTATTTTTTCGACTTTGGGAAACATCACCATGCCAATGCCAAACTGGAATATCAGCTTCTTTAAGCAAGTCGTTAAGACGCTCAAATTGATCATTAATTAAAGCTTTGATTGGACTAATGTACAATGCACCTATAGTGGTGGCAGGGTTTTCGTATAATAGAGTCAAAACTGGCAAAAATGCTGCTTCTGTTTTACCCGCAGCAGTTGGAGCGGCAATTAGCAAATGAGCATCAGTTTCAAATATAACTTGACAAGCTGCAATTTGAACTGGTCGTAATTCAGTCCAATTGTGATTGTAAATATATTCTTGAATAAAGGGCGCTAGCCTGGAAAAAGTCATACTAGGGACTTCCAAATAAAAAAATATCCTATCGTTTTTATGGCAGGGGGTAGGGAGCAGGGGGAAAGAAAATCGTTGTGATTTGGGTAAAGGGTAAATTCAAACTTTTCCCTTTAACAGAGAAGTGAATGGCACGCTTGAAAAGCCCAAAGCCTTGTGTCGCCTCGTTCCCAGTCTTCAGACTGGGAATGTATTCCCATAGGCTCTGCCTCTGGTCAAAATAGAGTAGGCTCCGCCTCCGAAGATAGGTTAAGAGCCTCTAGGCTCTTAACCAGTCAGGGTAAGGTCTGTATCTTAACTTAGTGCCATTCCCCCATGCTCCATTGCCCTTATCCCCAGAGGGGACCCAATACGGTTCAGTTAAGGCTAAAAGCGTTATTGATGATGTGAAAATTTGGAGCCTCAACTCGCTGTCCAGTACCTCTGTGCTTTGGTTTTTTGGAGCGAAACTTTGATACAGGTTTTTTCACAACC
>NZ_JADEXR010000082.1 GCF_015206995.1 aff. Roholtiella sp. LEGE 12411
CCCCCTCTTCCCCTCCCCCCCCTCCTTGGTGGACACCAACAAAAACCTTTCTGGCAACACTGATATTATTTAGCACTGCTGGACTAGTTTGGTGGGGAGTCAGTAGGAGCGATGTCTACGACGGGCTACGCCTACGCAATCCAGAGGAAATCAAGCCCACACCAACCGCAACTATTACCCAGCCAGTCGATCCCTTAGCGAAATATTCACCAGCAGAACGTCAGCGCAAAGAAAAATTAAGCGATCGCCGTCAGCAGCTAGGGATTGATTTTAACTTCTACGTAAACTTAGTGAACCAAGTCTTCTGGGAAAAAAACCCTAGTTTACAGGGGCGCACTCTCAGCGATGGCCCCGAAGATGAAAGTTTGCGAACAGAATGGGATCAAACCGCCGCCGAATTATTAGAAAAGCTCGCCTCACTGAGTGCCAAAGCCCGTGGGCAATTGGGTACTTACACAACTGCTGAACGCGATCGCTGGAAAGTGGAAGTCAACCAAATTAACGTTGGTAGTCGTTCTTTATATGATTTGGGGGATGCTGCCTTCTACCGTAAATTTCCTGAGCAGCGGGGTAAAAATTTCCAAAACCAGCCCATCGGACAAGTTTGGTACGGGTTTGTTAGCGATAAACTCAGTGCGATCCTCGCTGGTAGCGCTTTTCAGAAAATTGTCTTTGATCAAGGCGCGACTGGCAAAACAGTCAGCGGTACTCTCAAATCCGGTGATGGTAAAGTTTTCATTGCTGGACTTGCCAAAGAACAATTTATGGAATTGAAACTACAAGCAAATTCCCAAATTTTGCTCTCAGTCTATTCCCCTTCAGGCAAAATCGCATTTTTGGAAGATTCTAAACAGCGTACTTTGTCAACTAAATTACCAGAATCTGGATTTTATGAGTTTGTTGTCGTTTCTACAGCATCAGCACCAGTAGATTATCAACTCAGCATCACAGCGGAAAATCCTACCCCTCCTCCTACGCCAACACCAACGCCCACAGAAACCGCCACACCTATGCCGACACCAACTCCCACTGAAACCGCCACACCTGAACCCACACCGACATCTACACCTATACCTACACCTACTGCTGAGGTGACGCCTCAGATCCCTGATTAATAAATTTTACTTGACGATGCTTCTTAGTCCATCTCGAAAAAGCTGAAAACTTCTAGAGAGGTTGTTTTCTACATCCATGTGGGGAGAA
This sequence comes from aff. Roholtiella sp. LEGE 12411, assembly GCF_015206995.1. Taxonomy (GTDB): domain Bacteria; phylum Cyanobacteriota; class Cyanobacteriia; order Cyanobacteriales; family Nostocaceae; genus Komarekiella. The sequence continues at coordinate 1,204 of NZ_JADEXR010000082.1, forward strand.
ACTTTCTCAGCAAAGTCAATTTTTTGTAAACCTGTTTCATAGCCATATTTTTTGAGGATCTTATCTAGTTGCTCCCATGTACCGCCTTTGATAGTATCTGGATTCCGAAATTTAGCTTGTTGGGATAAAGAAACTGGGATCTTTTCATATTCAGCCCTAATTGCTGTTACATCACCTAGAAACCATGACTCCAGTTCTTCTACAGCAATTCTATGGAGAACAATATTTCCTTTTTGTTTAGTCACAACACTGCTAGCATCACAAAGTTTCCTCTTTAACTCTTGGCAATCAGCTCTATCTTCATCTACTAAAATCACGATCCGCCAGTCATCAGGTACAAATTTAGCATAAGATTTCATCCGCTCAGGCAGTCTTTTTAAAAGTCTACCTTTATTTTGAAAGTTATGAATTTTCAGCGTATGAGTATCACCTATAATTTTAGGGACAATAAAATTTAAAGCAACTTCAGTTGAAGGTTCTTCTACTAAAAACTCTATGTGCATAATTGCTACTACTAGTAAGGTAATCCTCTAAGATATCCCTCAGACCACAGATCACCTAAGCCTGCTTGGGATTCTATAAAATGTTTAGCATCATCGATTTTGTCAGCCCTTGTAACAGTTGCATAACCCTTGTCATCGCGTTGGAAAATCCAGAGTTGTCTAGCATCTTTTATTGTGTTAACAAAAAATGGGGAGTGGGTAGAAACAAATACTTGTGCGCGTTGCGAGTAAGCCTGAGCTTCCTCACTTAATGAGTCAAGAAGTCTATGGTGCAGTCCATTCTCTGGCTCTTCAATACAAAGTAGCTGAGGAGGATTAGGGTCATTTAATAATATTAAATATGCCAGTAACTTTAGCGTTCCGTCTGAGGAAAACCTTGCTAAAAATGGCTTACTAAAAGGTGCATCTTTAAATAAAAGAGCCAGTCTACCATCAATTGTTGGCTCCGACTCCACTTTTTCTAACTGGGGAACACGGCTAGCCAGTAACTTCAAAATTTTAGATAAAGTTTCTTGATGTTCATCAGCAAGGTATTGAACTACATTAGCAATATTGTCTCCTTCACGAGAGAGATGTTCCATTGCGCCAGCAGTCGCTAGCTGACGAGCTTGATCTGGTATGAAATAAGATAGAAACCATCCCTCAATAAAACGGCGCAAACTAGCAATACGTGGGTTATCTGATAATTGACCTATAGTTTTAATAGCCAAGGAACTGGGGTCATCCATTTGATAGTGAATTCTTTTATCATTAATTTCGGGATTTTCACCACTAATTACTTCACCTCCCCCATTTTCAAACTTCAGAAAATCAAATGGTTGTCCATGAGAACCACGCCTCCATTTGAGAGTTTCCCTTGAAACAATTGGCGCTCCATTTTGTAAAGCAATAGCAACTGTATAGGTGATTTTAGGAGAGTTATTATCTTCACGATACTGAATTACAATTTTAATTTCTTGGCCTTGACAATCACGGGAGATGACTTCTTGAAATCTTCCTCGCTTTTCTAACGCTTTGCGAACATTAGTAGTAAGGCAATCTGAAAGAAAACCTATCACATCAAAAAAAGTAGTCTTGCCACTACCATTAGGGCCAAGGAAAACGGAAAAAGGTTTGATATCCTTTAGGGTGACATCTTGGAGAACCCTATAGTTTTTGACTGAAATTTCTTCAATTCTTGCCACTACACTTTCACCTCCACAACTCTGGTGGTATCGTTGCCAAAAATGCTAATAAATATAGTAAGGGTACGGTACACCGCACCCTTACCAGAATTATCAAAAACTACCAGATTTTTTCAATAGCTTAAGGGCTAATTTTCTTAAGCATCATCTAAAGCAGCAATTCCAGGTAATATCTTGCCTTCGAGCAACTCTAAGCTAGCGCCGCCGCCGGTGGAGATGTGGCTCATTTGATCGGCTAAACCAACCTTTTCTACAGCCGCCACCGAGTCGCCGCCGCCAATGATAGTGGTTGTGCCAGTTTTGCTAATTTCAGCGAGAGTATGAGCGATCGCTTCTGTACCCACCGCAAACTTATCAAATTCAAACACACCCATTGGCCCATTCCAAATTACCGTCTTACAATCAGCAAGGGCTTCTTGGAAGACTTTCACCGAGTCGGGGCCAATATCCAAACCCATCCAACCATCAGGGATGTTCTCAATGCTAACGGTTTGAGCATTGGCATCTGGGGCAAAGTTATCTGCCACTACCACATCTGTGGGAAGCAATAAAGCAACACCACGTTCCTTAGCCTTAGCTTCCAAAGACTTCGCAAGTTCTAGCTTGTCTTCTTCCACCAACGACTTACCAACATTTAAACCACGGGCTTTATAGAATGTGAAAATCATCCCACCGCCGATAATCAACTTGTCGCACTTCTCCAGCAGCGTTTCAATCACGCCAATTTTACTGGAAACTTTAGAACCGCCGATAATTGCCGCCAAAGGACTTTGGGGATTTTCAATCGCGTTTTGCAGATATCGCAATTCCTTCTCAACCAAATATCCAGCCACAGAAGGACGCAAGAATTTAGTCACACCTTCAGTAGAAGCATGGGCGCGGTGTGCAGTACCGAACGCGTCATTTACATAAAAATCAGCATTCGATGCCAATTTTTTCGCAAATTCTGGGTCGTTTTTTTCCTCTTCCTTGTAAAAGCGGACATTTTCTAGTAGCAGTACTTGCCCATTTTGCAATGCTCCCACTTTGGCAGCAACTTCATCGCCAATACAGTCATCAGTCTTAACGACTTCTTGCCCCAACAACTCAGAGAGGCGCTTGGCAACCGGGGTTAAGCGCAGTTTGTCATCCACGCCCTTGGGACGACCAAAATGGCTTGCTAAAATGACCTTAGCTCCCTTCTGCGTCAAATCTTTGATAGTAGGCAGAGCAGCGCGAATGCGAGTATCGTCTGTGATGTTATTTTGATCATCCACAGGCACATTAAAGTCAACCCGCACTAAGGCGCGTTTACCAGATACATCAGCGGCAGATAAATTTGCTAAAGTTTTTTTGGACACACCAAACCCTCCTGATTGCCTTTTTGTTATTGTTTTGAAAGTAGAACCATCCAGATTTTACCGGAGTCAGGGGTGCAGAGGAGACACAGATGTTCAAGACTGTTTTATTTCCAATCGATCAAAGCCGGGAAGCGCGGGAAGCTGCTGACGTAGTTACCAATGTTGTGCAACAGTACGGTAGTCGCCTAGTACTGCTGTCTGTGGTGGAGGAACCTTCCCCAGACGAGCCTAGTGCAGATCCAATGGTGTCACCAGAGGTAGTTGCCAAACTGCTAGAAAATGCTCGAAATTTATTTTCTCAGCAAGGAATTCAAGCCGAAGTTCTAGAACGACAGGGCAAACCAGCTTTTACCATCTGCGATGTCGCTGATGAAATCGAGGCAAATTTAATCATTATGGGCTGTCGGGGGCTAGGCTTAACTGAAGAGGGCGCAACTGATAGCGTTACCACGCGCGTAATTAACCTTTCCCCGTGTCCAGTATTGATCGTGCCGTAAAAAGCTTGTAGCGTGCGTTACACTGCGTTAACGCACTGCCTTAAACTGCTTTGATGACTTTATTGTTTATTTGGCATAAAGTAATAGGTGAAACAACACCATTCGCAGCGAAAGCTAATACATTTTCATCAGGAATCCTTAGATTTGCATTCCCTGCATTCATAGCTGTTAATACATCATGACCAAAAATGCGTAGAAATTCCACCACTGGTAATGGGAAGTTTTCATCTGTATAAAGACGTGCCAATTTTTAATATTCCAAATTTTAGAGCATTAGTTCCTCATTTTCTCGGATTGCTTGTTCAATTTCTTGTTGTACTTCAATTTGTCACCCCAACTCTTTAAATAACTCCGCCAACACTACATTAGAAAACAAAAACCCTTGGGGATCACTCAAACGCAACCTTCCCTCTACAACTTCCACCCAACTGTGATCAAAATAAGGTTGTAAACACTTGCAAATCTCCTCTACCTTCTCTTCCCCAAACTTCTGTGTTAAAGCTGCCAAACTCACACCTTCCGCTAAACGCAACCCCAACATTAAAGTTTCTAACAATACTTCTTCTGGAGGAGTCACTTCACAATCAATCACACCACCAGCTTGCACCCACTGATAATATTCCTTAGTCTTACGTGGACGAGTAAAGCGTTTCCCATCTACATAACTCGCTGCACCCATACCAAAGCTATAATAAGGGCGATTTTCCCAATAAACCCGATTATGCTGACACTGATGACCAGGCTGGGCATAATTGGAAATTTCATAATGCTCATAACCTGCACTAGTCAAAACTTGCTGCGCCATCTGGTACATTTGGACTGTGGTTTCATCTGTTGGTAAAGGATTGTCACCAGGTTTGTAGTAACGACCAAATGCTGTCCCCGGCTCAATGGTAAGATCATATATGGATATGTGAGTTGGTGCTAATGCTACTGCTTTTTCTAGAGAATTCTGCCATTGATCTAAAGACTGATGCGGTAAGCCAGAAATCAAGTCTAAACTAAATTCGGGAATCTCAACTTGGTGGATTAATTCCACAGCTGCAAAAACATTATCAACCGAGTGCGATCGCCCCGCAACTTGCAATAATTCTTCCTGAAACGCTTGCACACCTAAACTTACCCGGTTTACACCCAAGTTACGATAGCCTGCTATATGTGCTAAATCAAATGTGCCTGGGTCGATTTCCATTGAAATTTCTGCTGTGGGAGCAACACCAAAACGCTCCTCAAGTGCTCTCAATATACGTTGCAACTGTTCTATTGATAACAGCGAAGGAGTACCGCCACCAAAGAAAATTGTCTTTAGGGATTGACCAAAGGCACGTGTAATGGCAATTTCTTGACATAGCACCTCAACGTATTGAGAAATCGTACCCGATGTTTCGCCTCGCAAGCGATCGCCCACAACAGACACAGGGAAATCACAATAAAAGCACCGCCGTCTGCAAAAAGGAATATGTACATAAGCAGAACTTGCAATCCCAGAAATACCCACTTTTTGACTCATTTTGAGGAAGAATTAAATTAACCCAATTGCTAATTACAAACAATGAAAATAAATAGTTTATTTACGAGTTTTTATCGTTTTACAACAAAACAATGAAAAATATTAAGATAAAACTCTTTAGTTATAATGATTGCAGATATTGCCTGCCTAAACCCTTAGTGTAAGTCAATATTGAACTGATTAATCTATACTTACCGATGAGATAAAAAATACTTAACTCTATCGGTTAACACAGTTGCAGGAAAACAAGACAACCATGCTTGACGCCATTATTATTTTCTCATTTATCTTAGCAGCGTCGGGAATTGGGTTCTACAGCACTGAACTGCTACCTAATGGAACCCTAGACCGGGTGACGAATCTTGAAGCTTTACGCTTAGTTGTTGCTGTCTTTGCTGCCATTATTGGCGGTGCGATCGGGTTGAGTTTCCAGACGACATATCGTCGTTTAGAGGCACAAGTCCGAGAAATGCCACTTGAAATTATCTTAACTCGTGCCATTGGTTTGGTGATTGGGCTATTGTTAGCCAACTTAATGTTAGCACCGTTATTTTTGCTACCTATACCGACGGATTTCGGATTTATTAAGCCGCTAGTGGCAGTTGTTGGCAGTATTATACTTGCCGTCACTGGGATGAATTTGGCAGATACTCACGGACGCGGCTTATTGCGATTTATTAATCCCAACACGGTAGAAACAATGGTAGTGGAAGGGACACTAAAACCCGCCAATACCAAAGTTTTAGACACCAGTTGTATTATCGATGGTCGGATTGAAGCACTATTAGAAACAGGCTTTCTAGAAGGGCAAATTATTGTGCCGCAGTTTGTTTTGCAAGAACTGCAACAGGTAGCTGATGCAAGCAAAGACCAAAAGCGGGTGCGGGGAAGACGAGGGCTAGAGATTCTCAACCGAATTCGGGAAACTTACCCCGATCGCATCCTGATTAACGCAGTTGACTACGACGATATTCCCACAGTTGATGCAAAGTTAGTGCGCTTCGCCCAAGAAATTAGTGGTACACTCCTAACCAATGACTACAACTTATCAAAAGTTGCCAGCGTTCAAAAAGTGCCTGTTTTGAATGTTAATGATTTAGTCAACGCCGTCCGTCCCAGCTATTTACCTGGTGACAACCTTGACTTGAAGATTCTCAAGGAAGGTAAAGAGCCAAGTCAAGGCATTGGCTACCTAGATGACGGCACAATGGTTGTTGTTGAGGAAGGTAGTAGTTATGTGGGTGGTGAACTACGAGTGGTAGTCACCAGTGCTTTACAAACCACAGCAGGAAGAATGATTTTTGCCAAACCCCAAGCTTCAGCATTGGCGTGAGGGAAATGCCAGGTACGATTAGAATAAAATTGTGCGTACGCGCAGCGTCGGCGCAGCCATCGGTGCAGGTTGACTGCACCGATTATTTATTTGGACTCATCAGACTCAGTTACTTGCAAATACTGTAACTGCTCAATTGATAGCCCTGTCAATCTTGCTATCTGTTCTAATGGCATACCAGTATTGAATAGATTACTTGCCACTTCAAGTAAAGCTTCAGCTTTCCCTTCAGCTTTCCCTTTAGCTCTCCCTTCTTGTAAAATATCTTGATAAATTGCTGACTCGCGCATAATATCTGACCTCAAAACTCGTCTGATAACCTCTTTATCTAATACTAAACTAGCTAAAATCGCCGTGGAAGCAGCAATATTACTTTGAGTTCTTGATTCTGTAATACCATTAATTTCCCGTGCCACTTCGTTAAGTATAACTTCTGGTTCAATAGTACTACTTAGCACCGCCAAAGGCAGAAGTCCAGGTGTTCTCAGAAATACTTCGGTTGGTTGTTCCCAAAGTCTAATAACTGAAAATTCATGGCGTGTTCCAGAAATTGTAAATGTATTTTGTTGCACCAAATCTGAATTTGTCTCCTTGAGGTAAATTACGACTTGATGCATTGCTTTGTCTGGAAAACGGCGATATACTCGCAATCGATAGTCAATCATCCGAAAAGGAATTTCTGCATCGACTTGGGTTTGAAATTCCAAATGTAAGATGTTTTGCTTCGACTGTAGCAGAATTAGAGCATCAGCGCGAATGGGTTCAATAGATAATTCTTTTGGACTTAGTTCAGTTAAAGTAATGGGTTTGCCTAATAACCAAGTGGCAAAGTCACTGGAGAAATTTTCAGCTAAAAATTTGCAGATATTGTCAAACATTTAGGAATTCTACCAAATAGCTTGCTAATTTGCTATGGCATTCTTAATTCATTTTTGAGCAACAAAATCACCGGAAAGCTTATAAATATGCACTTTTAGTTTACATATTGTCTATTAAATTCGGATTGCTGTATGTTTATGAATTTTTTAATCCGAACATTTACATATTCTAATTTTCATAAATTTCTAATGGTAAATTATCTGGATCTTGAAAAAAAGTAAATTTTTTACCTGTAACTTCATCAATTCTGATATTCTCTACCTCTATATCGTGAGACTTTAAGTAGAAAACAGTTTGCTCAATATCATCAACTTGGAAAGCAAGATGTCTTAAACCACAAGCTTCTGGATTGCTGGCTCGTGGCGGAGTATTTGGGAAGGAAAATAGCTCTATTTGAGTATTTTCTCCAACTCGTAAATCTAATTTATAAGAATTTCTCTCGGCGCGAAAAGTCTCTTGAATAATCGAAAAACCTAAAACTTCTACATAAAATTTTTTTGAGCGTTGATAGTCAGAACAAATAATAGCTACATGATGAATACCAGTAGTTTTCATAAAAATTAATAATTATTAGAAGGTTATTCTTGTAAAACTGTTTTTGACACAATTCTAGTTTTCTTGCGATCGCCTTCCGAAAGTTCTTCACCAGCTTGCAGGCGGGTGGCAGAAGTTTGCAACACTGTGGCTGCACTTGTATCTCCTATTTGGAGAGCAGTTTTGGCAGCTGTTTGCAGTAATGTTGCAGCGCCAATGCGATCGCCTTGTTGTAATTTGGCCTCGGCTAGCTGGGTTTGCCGATACTTAGCTAATGTCAAAATAGACTGTTGCACTTGGGAATCAGTCACAGGCTGATAAACCCGAACCACATTCGCATACACTGGAATAATCGGGGAAAGTATGCCTTGTTTATTCTCTGCCGGGTCATCATAGCGGATTTGAAGATGCCCAATCACCTGTTTACCTTCTGGTAACTGTCCCAGATAAATATTAGCCAAAACTACTCGTTTCATATCCTTCATCAAATCTCCCAAGCGCACGGCAAAGCCTCCATCAGCTTCTTGTTGCACTGGTAACTCAATTGTGTCTGGAGCAACTTGGGCGATGGGTTTAAATTCTGCCAGTCGGACATTGGGGACTAAAGATAGTAACAGATAGGCATTGGTTAGCCCAACAGACTGAATGCGTTTAAATAAACGGCTGAACTGCTCAACTGCTTGTTCAGGACGCTCAATGTGAGCTAGAGTCCCACCACTCACATCGGCGATTTTTTCTAATAGATCCTGATTCCAGCTATTGCCAAATCCCAGAGTGTTGATAGTTAGATTGAGCTTAGCAGCCCTTTGGGCAAGTTCCAGGCAACGCTTGTGATCATCCGCCCCAATCTCCCACTTCCAAATCCGTAAACTGCTTTCACCATGACCATCAGTTAAAAGAAATGCCTGGGAAACATTCCCCTTTGTACCTTTCATCAATTCTGTGATCCCCAACGCCAAACCATCCGCAATTACCGTCCCACCGCTAGCATTCAGTTTGCTTTTGATTTGAGATTTGATGCCTTCGGGGTCTAGAACAATTTGGTTAGGGATAATGACTTCAGTAGAACCAGCAAAAGCAACAACTGAGATGCGATCGCCTACTTTTAATCGATCGATTAATCCTTCTACTGCCTGGATTACAGTTTTAATTGGTTGCCCATGCATGGAACCACTTTTATCCAGAATTAAGCAGAGGTTGAGTGGCAAATTTTGGTCAAGTTCACCAGCAATCGCCGAAATCGAAATTGCCAGTTGACGCTGGCTACTGGCTTGAGCCACATCAACACTTGTATCATTTAGCGCCGATAGCAATTTAACTTTCATTTACTAGGAGGGGTATCTTGCAACACAGTTTTTGAGACAATCCGAGTTTTCTTGCGATCGCTATCGGATAAATCTCCACCAGATTGTAACTGTGTGGCAGAAGTTTGCAACACTGTTGCTGCACCTTTATCTCCCATTTGTAGGGCGGTTTTGGCAGCTGTTTGTAACATCGTGGCTGCACCGGTGCGATCGCCCTGTTGCAATTTCGCCTCAGCTAACTGGGTTTGTCGATACTTAGCTAATGCCAAAATAGACTGTTGCACCTGGGGATTGAAGTCTGCTTGGTAACGCTCAACTACATTTGCATAAACTGTAATATTTGGCGTAAGTAAACTTACCTGATTGGCAGCTGGGTCATCGTAGCGGACTTGCATATTAGCGATCGCCTGTCTACCTGTTGGCAATTGTCCCAGATAAATATTAGCTAAAATCATCCGTTCTACATCTTTCATCAAATCTCCCAAGCGCACGGCAAAGCGTCCATCTGCTTCTTGTTGGAGTGGTAACTCAATTGTGTCTGGGGCAACTTGGGCAATGGGTTTGAGTTCTGCTAGGCGAACATTGGGCATCAGGGAGAATAGTAAATAAGCATTAGTCAATCCCACCGTTTGCATCCGGTTGAACAAGCGACTAAATTCTTCGATTGCCTGATCGGGTTGTTGAATGTAAGACAAAGTACCTAAGCCCGCATCAGCAATCTTTTCTAAAATATCCTGGTTCCAGTTGTTCCCAAATCCCAAAGTGTTCAACGTCAAATTATAGCTAGCAGCTAATTGGGCGAATTTTAAGCAGCGATTATTATCACCGTGTTCATTTTCCCCATCAGTTAATAGAAATGCATGGGAAACAGTGTCTTTTTTTCCCTTCGCCAACTCTTCAATGCCCAAGCGTAATCCTTCATCGATCGCAGTTCCCCCATCGGCAGTTAAGCGGTTGATTTGCTGTTTAATGTGTTCTGGATCTTCGATGCTTTGATTGGGTACTAAGACTTTGGCACGGTGATCGAAAGCTACAACACTGAGGCGATCGCCACTCTTGAGTCGATCAACTAGACGAGTCGCTGCTTTTTTGACATTTTCTAGCGATCGCCCATTCATCGAACCACTATGGTCAAGAATTAAGCATAAATTAAGTGGGACTTTGCGATCTAGAGTTTCGGCGATCGCCGAAATTGAAATTCCCAACTGACGTTGACTGCTCAGTTGATTCGCATCTAAATTACCATCGTTCAGGGCAGGCTGCAAGCTAACCTTCATAACCCAAAGTTCCTATCCGGGATATACATATTTATCAATAACTTCAAAGCACAACTTTAGCGCTACGGAAAACCTATCCAACACAAATACATTAATATATTCAGAATATCTTAGAAGCCTAGCATTGGCAGATGCGGAGCTACTTTCAGTATTAGGGAGAAATCCACACCTTGAACAGAGCTAGCATCGCGCTAGGATGTATTACAGTTAACGGCATAGTTTCAGGCGATCAGTTGCTATGGACATTTCCCCCATCAAGGCTGTTCAAGCCCCATATTACGGCGATAACTTCTACCGGACACCGCCGCCAGATTTACCTTCTCTCTTGCTGAAGGAGCGAATTGTCTATCTGGGAATGCCTCTGGTGCCTGCTGTCACGGAATTAATCGTCGCCGAACTGCTCTATTTGCAGTCCGACGATCCCGAAAAGCCGATTAAAATCTACATAAACTCCACCGGCACCTCCGGTTACAGTGGCGAACCCATTGGCTTTGAAACCGAAGCCTTCGCTATCTTTGACACAATGAAATATATCAAGCCTCCTATTCACACCATCTGCATCGGTTCCGCGATGGGTATGGCAGCGATGCTTCTGAGTGCTGGCACAAAAGGTTGTCGCGCCAGTCTACCCCACGCCTCTATTATCCTGCACCAGCCCAAGAGCTACGCCCAAGGTCAAGCAACGGATATTCAAATTCGGGCAAGGGAAGTTCTGGTAAATAAAGGAGCGATGATTGATATCCTGAATCGCACCACCGGACAGCCTCCTGAAAAAATTACTAAAGATATGGATAGGCTGTTATATCTAACACCCTATGAAGCTAGAGAATACGGTTTGATTGACCGAGTATTTGAAAAAGAAGAACTCGCCAATCCCCCACTACCCGCCAGTGTCCTCTAATTTGTCCTTTGTATTAGACAAATGACAAATGACTAATCACAAATGACTAATCACAAACGGAGTAACGAAAATGCCTATAGGCGTTCCTAAAGTTCCTTACCGGATGCCCGGAGGGCAATATACAGATTGGATTAGCATCTACGATCGCCTTTACCGGGAACGGATTATTTTCTTAGGGCGAGATATTGATGATGAAATTGCCAATCAAATTATCGCTGTAATGCTGTATCTGGATTCAGATGATCCAGGTAAGGATATTTATTTATACATCAATTCTCCCGGTGGGATGGTTACATCTGGCATGGCTATTTTTGATACCATGCAACACATTAAATCAGATGTAGTAACTATTTGCGTGGGTTTAGCTGCTTCAATGGGGTCTTTCCTCCTGGCAGCTGGCACCAAAGGTAAACGGATGGCATTACCTCACTCGCGGATTATGATTCACCAGCCTTCTGGTGGTACCCGTGGGCAAGCAACTGATATCGAAATTGAAGCTAGAGAGATTCTGCGGATTCGTCACCAACTCAATCAGATTTATGCTGATAAAACAGGTCAGACCATAACCAAGATTGAAAAAGATATGGATCGGGATTTCTTTATGTCTGCCGAAGAGGCTAAGGAGTACGGTTTAATTGACCGTGTGATTGAAGAACGTCCGTAGAATTGGGGGGAGTGGGGGAGATAACTGAATAATTACTCTTAATCCCTCTCTTTTTTTCCATACCTCTCCCCCTCCTCCTGTCTGCCCTTCCCTCGACAAACTGTCAAAACTGAACTTTAAATTAGAAAATTAATCTTTATGATTAATAGTCCTGGCTTTAAACTAATAGCTGGGTATTTGATAGCTGATAGCTCAAGATGGATCTTGGAGATTGCTACCGTTTATTAGGTTTAAGATCGGGCGCCTCTTTTGCCGACATCAAAACGTCGTACCGACGACTGGCGCAGCAATATCACCCCGATATCAACCCAGATGACAAAAAAGCGAAAGATAAGTTTATTGCCTTGACAGAGGCTTACAAACTTTTACTGACAGTAGTATTGCCAGAGGAAATAACTAAAGAGTCAAGTAAGTCATCAACTTTTGAGTCTGATGATGGCAAAGTAGCACCTCGGGAAAAAGCACCAGCAACTACGGTAACACCTCAACAAGAGCCGACATCAAAGCCGCCTAATCTTTTGGAAATAGAACAGCGGCTGAAGTGGAAGACTTATGAGCAACTACAGCGGTTTTTGCAAGAAAGACGGTTTCCACAAGCAATTGCCTTAGCGGAAGCTTTAGCAGAACGATTATCAAAAGATGCGGAAGTCCGCCAATGGCTAGCAGTTGCCTATCAAATTTGGGGACGGGCGTTAATTACCGAAAATCAACTGCTCAAAGCAAGAATTTATCTTAAAAAAGCCTTAAAGACAGACCCCCATAATAAGGCTCTCTGGTATGAGGTGCAGCGGGATTTCCAGCGATTAGAGCAGATTATATAAAAAATTTTTCTGGTTATAGGCTAATTGACAAAAATCTAAGCGTATAAATTCATACTAATCATACTTTTGCTACTTTTTGCGATCGCTAAATATAATTATCAAGATGATTACAAGAAATTTTTTATTTTTTAGTCAGGTTTAATTAATGGATGTAGTGGACTCCAGAAGTATTTCAATTATCAACTTTTTAAGGAAAGAAAATGCTGTTTTACCACGTCTAAACGTGAGCAGTTCCAATAATCAACATGTGAAACAATCAAACCATCTGAGTTAAGACGTAATTCACTCCAGCCAGGGATAGAAATACGTGGTTTCCAGGGCAGAGGAGTATTCCAACTAAGTGTCCAGTCAGTTTTAATTACGTTCCCATCTTTTTTAAGATCATGTAAGTCCATTTTGGGATTTAAAAAAAAAGTCTGGATAAATTTAATCATCCATTTATAGCGTTTAACACCATTAAATTTATTCAGAGGATCTTGAAAATAAACGTCTGGATCGTAAATATTGTAAGTTTGATTAACTGGAAATCTTTTATAGTCTTCTTTGAGGATTTCAATGATATCCATAATGAATAGACTGATTTGTAAATTGATGTAAATGATCTCAGCGGAGTGCAGATAATAAATTCACTTTAGCAATTGGAATTAATTCTCATTCCACAGACGTTCTAACTGACGCCGCCAAGCACCTAGCACTTCTGCCTGTGCCTCTGGGGTTTGTTCTATTTCACCCAGTAAACCTTCTGCATAAAAGCGTTCCAGGTTTTGCATAGTAGCTTGAAGAGATTGTCCTTGCTGCTTTGCTGCCTGGATAATTTGGCGGATACGGTTTTCAATAAGTTGATTAAATACATCATTTAATCCAGCTTGATGCAGAGACACAAGTCTATTAATTGCATTGAAAAAATCTGCACTAACTAAAGTATTAATGTTGTGTTGAAATACTCCCCAAACTACACCTTCATACAAAGCGTAGCGTACTTCCTGAGTGGTATCAAAGTTAGCTTCTAGTAATTGTCCTAAAAAGGGTTGAGCTTCTTGTGCAGGCACAATAGGTAGTAAAACTCGTAGCCAAGTATTATCTTCGGAAAGTAGCACCAACAGTCGAAAAGTAGAAGTATCTACTTGCCACGAGCCTGGGGCGATCGCAGCAACAGTTTCTGTGCCAAATAATTCTGTTAAGGTAGATGCAATTTCTTCATTCGTCATAACTTCTTAATTATTGTATTTTTTATAAATCAAAAAAACTGACCCAATTGGCCCAGAGTTTTCTACATATATTTTCTGATTGTAATACAATCCTGGAGACATACCTCCATCAAATAATATCCCTTCTTGAATCGTACCTAAACAGTTATTGCGGGCAATTCCTTCCAGAACATCATCAAATATATCTGGCAGTAACTCTTGATTAACTTGAGATAACTCAATCGCTGAATTAGCTTTTGCGTCATTCACCAACAGAATCACATACCCTTTACTAGTGATAGCTGCCATAGAGCGATTAGTGGCATTTTTACAGGCGAATTCTCCCAAGTCTTGACAAATATCTTTAAATTTACCCTGACGATAGAATCTACCATTACCTCCCACCAGATTGTAATTAAGAATATTCTTTTTTCTTCTGCCAGCCTGGATGGTAGCCTGTCGCTGCTTGGGTGTACCTCCTGATATACCAAATGAAGAACGCTTATTTTTAAAAGCTCCCGAATACTCAACCCCACGAGAAATATTTAATCCTTGTGGCTGATCATCAGTCCCTATATAGTCAGCATTAATCGCGGCAATGGGTAGTTGTCTGTCTAATTTGGCATTTGCATCAGTGATGAGTTCACGAAACTGTTTTGGTATATATTCTTTACGCAGTTTACCTCTGGCATCTTTAGCATATATCTGATGAGATAGACCAACATTAACTTTAAAATCTAATTCTTCTGATTTGGGATTAAAAATAATTACATGGTTGATCCCTCTTTCAAATTTGTCACCTCGATTATTAGTTTTGAAAAATCCAATACTAAATTTACTATTATTACCAAGACAAGTTTTAGATACTTTGGGTGTTGAATTTGCTTCAATCTTTGTACAACCTGAGAATAAGTTTGCTGCAATGACCGAGATAAATAACAAAACTAATTTTTTTGTAGACATATAATGTAAAAACCCGCTATAGGATTACTATAGCGGGGAAAAATTTAAGATTTCAGTCTAGGATTCATCTAAAAATCAATTAAGGGAGCCATTCTAGAACAGCTTCTTCTTTGATATTAGTATTCCGGGATGGTGTCTCACGATTAAATTTCATGTGAATTGATCGGGTTTGTTCACCATCAGCAGCCACAGCCAAAATTGGGTAGTCAATTAAACCATCCTGGAAGGACATCTGGAAGCGGAATGTACCATCTGGATTCAGCTGAATCGGACGGCCACCAATCGTTACGGTAGCATCAGGTTCAGTTGCGCCATAGACAATTAGCTCAGCATCGGCAATTAACCAGAATTGGCGCGGACGTACTGGCACAGCGGAAGCCGAGAAGCCAACACCCGACATTCCAGCGCCGGACATGGTTAAACCAGATACGGTAGGAACAGCCCACATACCCACACCAGATGGGAAAACA
Source organism: aff. Roholtiella sp. LEGE 12411 (assembly GCF_015206995.1). Lineage (GTDB taxonomy): Bacteria > Cyanobacteriota > Cyanobacteriia > Cyanobacteriales > Nostocaceae > Komarekiella. The sequence continues at coordinate 16,571 of NZ_JADEXR010000082.1, forward strand.
TAGGAACTGATGGCTTGTTCGGGACGCGCGGAAGCTGGTACTTGCTGCATGGAGCCGAAGATAGAACCAGCAACTCGTTGTGCTTCGGCGGACTCAGCCAAGCCAAAGATTTGGTCGTATAGGGGGTTGCTACTGTCATTGCCATAGGCATTGGCATTGCCATTCACAGTCGCTACCTTCTTAGCAGGGGGAACCAGTTCGTACTGAGTCTGTCCGCGCAAATCTTCTTCAAAGTTCACAGTGATGAAGACATCTTCAATCCAGTCGGAAGGATAGACGGGAGGAATGTGTACTCTAGCAGAACGCGCTAATACCAACCAGCGACCATCAGCAGCACGATAACCAACATCGATTACGTAATCGCGATCGCTCACTGGAACTGGTAGATACCATTCTCTGGCTAGTTCATCAGCAGGATATTCTTGAATGCTATGAGGGCTTTGGTACTCGATATCGATGTCGGTGACATCATAAATCCGCAGTGCCAATTGTTGTCCTCCTTGCCGACGTAGTTCCTGTTTATGTTCATTAGGAACATCCCAGTAAGTGTAAGCCCACTGAGGATCGCGGGGTAACAGGACAATGCGGCTATCACCATAACCTGCTGGCAGATCCGCAATTCCTTCGTCAACATCAGCAAAGGAACCACCAGTACGATCTTCCTGACCTAATTCAAATTTTGCTGCTTCCACGGTTTCCTGTGCCTCCAGTGAGCGAGATGGGATAAGCGAAATTTTGCCGCGCTGGACTTCTTGAATTGATGCCAGCAGTTGTGATTTCCGCATTCGGCTATAGCGAGAGATGCTATATTCGCTGGCAACTTTGCGTAGTTGCCGTAATGTCATCTCTTCTAAGGGTGGGCGTTCTTTTGCCATTTATTTGGCCTCCAGTAGTTTAAGCGGTAAATGATTTTCCCTGGTTAAAGAATGCTGTATAAAATGTCATCCACTCCAGATGAATTTCTTATTCCTGACTCCTGGTTTTGCCCAGTTTTTAAGTTTTTTAGTCTGTTTTTAAATTGAGAGTGACTCACTTTCAATTCCTGTTCATGCCATAGTCAGCATTTCTTTGGGATCGGAGGAGTTCTTTTGATAAGTATATATAACCAGTAACCCTCTGTAGGGATCAAGGGGTCTCAAGACGTTTTTTTGGTTGTTTCACGAATTTATCAGTTCTCTCGGGATCAATTTGTTATGCTTCTATGACATTTGGGTGATTAGTTCTGGTCGGCCCTCGGACAAATGTCAAGATTCTATAACATTTTTGACGTGGACAAGCACAGGACTGTAATCCACAGATGAAGAAAATGAAATTGTGGATTGCATTCCTGTGCCCAAATTAGACTAGCAAAAGCTAAGGGGATTCTAGACAGCGATCGCTACCCAGAAAACCCGATTATTTCCAAATTGTCGTAGAAACCTATAGCCTAGGTGCAAACCAATTCCCAAACGGGATAGCAATAAAGCGCCGATTGAAAATATGTGGGTAAAATTTTTCTATTACTGTATCGCCACTAATTAAAATTCCTAACCGCTCTGAATTTCAACTGCCGATCAACAGCTTATCAATCGGTTTGAGCCATTACCTGGTCAAATCTATCTAATTACGTTAACTAATAACTGACATATTCTGGATACGCCACGCACCTTTTAACCGAATTAAATTATACCGAAGTCGCAAACTCTCTTCAGAAGACTTTTTAAACTGACCATTTTCATAAAACTGCGTGACTTCTCTGACTGTAGCTACTACAGCAGCACGATCCGGGTTTAACTCAATGTTATTTACAGATTCCACTTTGAGAGTGTGGTTGTACTTCCGGTAGCGGTTATCTAACCTATCTTGCTGGGTAATTAATCGCCATTGAGTTAGAGCTGAACCAACTAAAATCTGCTCTAAACTATCAATGTCATGATTTGGCCCTAAAGCTGCGACCTTGGTGGATAGCCAAGCCTGAATCACTTCCTGTGCAGTTGTATCCGTCAGAGTTCCCTCTGGCGGTTGTGGGTTGCTGTTTTTGTCAGGAATTGGTAATGGTGGTTGATTAAGTTGGACGAATAATTGTTGACCTTGCAAAGACGGTGTGGGGAAAAAAAGATTTTTTAGCCATCCAAAAGCTGTTGTGACTACTACCCAGAAAACTAATAGACCTACTAGAGAAATAAACACCCTCCACACCAGCCGCGTTTTCCCTTCTAGGGTGTTAGCAAAAGTTCGCCGTCGTCGAGGATGACGATGATGATTATCTAATACACGCTCGCGTGGCGGCACTTGAGTGGGCTTTCGCTTCCTTCGCTTTCGATTGTTACCAGATGTAGCAGCTTTAGCTGAACCGTTCAAGTTGCTGTTAGTGCCTCTGGCGATGCGTTCGGCAGTAGGAATAGGAATTGGTGCCGCAGGTACTTCCGATTTTGCAGTCCCAGATGTATTCCATCTGGGTTGCGAGAAGTTTGCATATTCAGATCTTTCTTTTATTAGTGTTTCTGGCAACTCTGGGTCAGGTGTTATGTTGTCATTGAATTGCCGAGGAACCCTAGTTGAATTGCTGCGGCTATGCGTATTATTTGTCTGTGTCTGGGAAAAAGGCTGGCGGTTAATTACAGCCCATTCATTAGTTGTTTCTGCATCCGTTGGTAGTGCTTCTAAATAAGCTTGAACTTGTTGATCGGCAAAATAGTTTTTTAGAGAAGCTTGCTGCCTTGCAAAATCTCGGAAGTGCGGAAATACCTCATGTTGCAACCATTGTTCTCCGTATAGACACAGCCCAGGTAGCAAGTCTGGAGAATCTTGAGATTTTTCTCGAATAAAAGCTATGGCTTCGTACTCCTGACTCAGATCTAAAACACGGGTTGCTTCTTCGGTTTGCCCCAGTAGTAATGCACACAGCGATTGTTCTAAGTGTACATCTTGGCGTTTACCCAGGCGTACTAGCATTTGCCTGGCTTGACTAATTAAAGCTGGTTGACGTTGAGCAAATCCTCGTGCTATCAAGGCATAAACAGCCAAGTAGGTAGCAACAGCAGAGGGACGTTTACTTTCAGCTTCAAATAACTTGTGCTGTTCTGCGACTGTTAAGTGGTTGCGTAACTGTTGAATGAATCGCAAAAAGTCATCTATGTTTAACCCAGATAGATCATTGCCAGCGCCATCAATACCACCACGATCTTCTAAGATATTTTGCAGTAATTCCAAACCTTGACGCCGTTCGGTGGTTTTCTCTAGAGGTAGTGCTAATAACTCCAAAATTCGATATGGTCGCAACTTGTAAAGATCTGCCTGAATTTCAGCCTGTACGCTGGGGAAGAACCCTTCGCGTGATAGCAATTCTTCACCAGTTTCTAGAGATGTGGCAGCATTTTCGTAGTGACCTTGCTGCCATTCCTCGCGTCCTAGTTCTAAACAGGCTAGGGCAACGGTGAGAATAACATCTGGACGCTCAGGACTTTCGTGGATTTCTTCAATTGGGAGATTATTGTCTTTGTTGGCACTTGTGGCACCGTTTTTCACCAGGTACGGACGGCCCAGTTTCAGAACGAGTTCGTATTCTCCTAGCTCTTGCAGAATTAATAAAGCACCAACTAATTCGTCTTGGACAATTTCGATGCTAAGACTTTGTGCGTCAAGACCCTTTTTGTGGCTTTCCGTGCGGTTTTCCACTGCGGCAGCGGCGGCGCTATTAGGGTCATAGGCATGAGCAAGATAAAGCTGATCGTAGGTGCTACGTTCTTTTGGATCTGATAAAACCACGTAAGCTTCTTCTATGAGTTGTTTGCGAGAAGAAATTGCTGCCTGAGAATACTCGCGTCGCGGCAATTGTACAATGCGATCGCTGTATGCTTGCCGCAATTGTTCATTACTTGCCGCTAACGGTAGTCCTAAAATTCGGTAGTAATCTAGTGGAATTCGCACAGCCTACTTCCCCTGCACCGTGATCAGCGTAATTTACCTAGAGTGTTCCAGGCATGTAAAACCGTGCCATAATGCCGTGTAAAATTTACACTACAAGTGTATATTGCAACAACCTGTTTTGTACCTTCCCGAAATTTTGAGTCACATTCTAGTATAATTTTGCCTTCGCTTAGAAAGCGTCAGCTTTTTGTCTTAATTCTTAGTATTTTTCGTTTAACACAACTGCTATTAGCATCCTATACCGTAAGGTAAAATTACCACTTTTAGTGACGGCATATACAATGTTGTACTTGCAAGAATCTACTATATGATTCTCCTTTCAGTACTCCCTGCCGGATGCGGTAATCGAACCACCGCCTCCAAGGGTTGAACCTGATAACAATATGGGAGAAGCAGATTATATCATGGCTAGATTTTAATTACAATTACCTAGCTAGGTATATGATTTTGACGTCCATTTTCTCTAAATTGTTAATGGATATGCAGAAAGCAGTCTATCCTGATTGCTAGCCTATGAGGGGGAGTAAGCAAAGAGTGGTGAGTGAGTCATGAGTAATTAAAAATAATACTCATGACGCAAAACTGAGAACTCAGAACCAATGAACTATTGCATACAACCCTTTTTGGTGCATAAATAAATTTGATTGTTGACTCTTGCAAACGCTAGCCTGTTAAAAGCTAAAACATGATGAGAGCAACTTAATTTAAGACCGTAACTTTTAAGTTGTACAACACGGACACTCAAAAATAATGGTTCACGAACGCACATTACCTACATTTAATACTGCCACCGTCCACATTACCAAACAAGAAGGGTTGCGGTTGTACGAAGACATGGTTTTGGGGCGCTTGTTTGAAGACAAGTGCGCCGAAATGTACTACAGGGGTAAAATGTTTGGCTTTGTCCACCTGTACAACGGTCAGGAAGCCGTTTCCACTGGTGTTATCCAGGCGATGCGGCCAGGTGAAGATTTTGTTAGTAGCACCTATCGTGACCACGTTCATGCTCTGAGTGCAGGCGTACCAGCAAAAGAGGTAATGGCAGAGTTATTTGGTAAAGCCACAGGTTGCAGCAAAGGACGTGGTGGTTCCATGCACATGTTTTCTGCAGAACATCGCTTGCTAGGTGGCTATGCTTTTGTGGCTGAGGGAATTCCTGTAGCAGCTGGAGCAGCATTTCAAAGCAAATATCGCCGCGAAGTGCTGGGAGATAACAGCGCTGACCAAGTTACAGCTTGCTTTTTTGGCGATGGTGCTGCTAACAACGGTCAATTTTTCGAGACGTTGAACATGGCAGCCTTATGGAAACTGCCAATTATTTTTGTGGTAGAAAATAATAAGTGGGCAATTGGTATGGCTCACGAGCGAGCAACTTCCCAGCCAGAGATTTACAAAAAAGCCAGTGTATTTAATATGGTGGGTGTGGAAGTAGATGGTATGGATGTACTAGCAGTGAGAGCAGTAGCACAAGAAGCTGTAAGTCGCGCTCGTGCAGGTGAAGGTCCGACATTAATTGAAGCACTTACCTACCGTTTCCGTGGTCACTCCCTAGCAGATCCAGATGAAATGCGAAGCAAAGCTGAGAAAGAATTTTGGTTTGCTCGTGACCCAATTAAGAAGTTGGCAGCTTATTTAGTTGAGCAAAATCTGGCAGATCAGCAAGAACTCAAAGCCATTGATCGTAAAATTCAGGATGTAATCGACGAGGCAGTTAAGTTCGCCGAAAGCAGCCCTGAACCAGATCCCAGCGAGCTATATCGCTTTGTATTTGCAGAAGACGAATAAATTTTGGGACTGGGGCATGGGAGAAGAGTTTTCCCTTCTACCCCTCGTACTCCTCCTTTCTGACTCTTTTCAATGCCCAATGCCCAATGCCCAATGCCCAATTTGCAAAATACTCAGGACTAAAATTTGTGTTTAGCATTGCAGTTCAGCAGCAACAGTATAAGACCTACATTCTTTCTGACGAAGGCGCTGGTTCTCAATTGGAAGTCGTACCAGAACGCGGTGGGATCATCACCCATTGGCGCATTCAAGGGCAAGAAATTTTCTACCTGGATACTGAACGCTTTACTCATCGTGAGTTGAGTGTCAGAGGTGGGAACCCAATTTTGTTTCCTATTTGTGGCAATCTCCCAGATAATACTTACACTCATAACGGGCAAAAATATACTCTAAAACAACACGGTTTTGCTCGTGAATTGCCGTGGTCAGCAACAGAACAGAAAACTGAAGATAAAGCTAGTCTCACTGTCGTTCTTAATAGCAATGAGCAAACCAAGGCTGTTTACCCTTTTGATTTTCAGCTGGCTTTCACCTACGAACTTCAAGGTAATACCCTAGAAGTCCGTCAGCAGTATAAAAACTTGTCATCCACACCAATGCCCTTTTCGGCTGGTTTCCATCCTTACTTTCTGTGTGGTGATAAAACTCAGCTAGAGCTTGAAATTCCTTCTAAGCAGTATCAAGATAATCAAACTAAGGAAATTCACTCTTTTGATGGCAATTTTGACTTTAGCCGTGATGAAATTGATTTTGCCTTTGGAGAGTTAACAAGTCAATCGGCTACTGCAATAGATGGCAGGCGGAAGTTAAAACTCACCTTAGATTATGATGATTTCTCTACCTGGCTGGTATTTTGGACAGTCAAAGGCAAAGAATTCTACTGTCTAGAACCGTGGAGTGCCACCCGTAACTCTCTCAATACTGGTGATAACCTGACTGTGTTAGCACCAGGAGCTAGCCACACGGCATCTGTCAGGTTGACTGCTAATTTTTTCTAAACCCCTTTACAAATCTACAGATGTATATGCTATTATGACAAAGTTGCGAAATGCAGCGAAAGGGTCGCTAACTCAACGGTAGAGTACTCGGCTTTTAACCGATTAGTTCCGGGTTCGAATCCCGGGCGACCCATATTAAAAAAATAAACTTAATTTTCGCCGTGCTGTACTAGTAGAGCGATCGCACTTACAACTAAGTATTAAATAAACAAGTAATAAATTATACTAAGAACCGTTAATTCCAAAGCTTGGTTGAGCCGAGTAATCCATAACCTCAGTGTGAATATACATCGAGAGATTTCGATTGAGTTTCAAAGGACATTCGGAATTCCTGATGATCAAATATACCCACTTCCGCAATACAATTTTGTGAGGTTGGGCAAAAAAAGTGCGATCGCTGATCATTCACCTCATAAATGCGATCGCATTTACCCATTACAATAAATTTCCGCAATTCGGTAGCATAGCCATAGGCTCATCCCAAATGCGATCGTCAAAAAGCAAGCCTATCGCCGCAATAGACCTGTCCTAAAACTTGAAAGCAAGTACACACAAGGCTTTTAGACTAAACCTTGCAGATTTTCTGTCAACGTAATAATTAGGGTTTGATATCGTTACTGATAGTTTAGACAAGCAAAATACAGTTTTATAATTATAGGCGATCGCTATTATTGTCTAATTTAAGTAACTGCTAAAATCAAACTACCAATTCTCAACCTTACCAATCCACAAACCGTGAAAATTATATCATTGTAAACATCGTTTTTTAGTCGGAATCTTTGTGATGCTATTTGAAAAATTTTCACCAATCTTATGAGATGCTCAATATATATCCGATTACTCGAAAATACTTTATTTTCTTGTTTTTGTGCATCACTTAATTCCTGGTTTCTTTTTTTCTTGTGAGGAGTCTTTATATTTTTACCACCCTGATATCCCTTGTCGCCTCCAAATTCTTGTTTGATGTGAAATTTTTCTTGTTGAGTACGAAATAAATTTATGTCCGCAGTTGGGCCAGGAAAGCCTACTTCTACATCGACAATATCCTGAGCTTCTGGAAGACCAACAAACTGATTTTTTCTAGGATGTTGTTTTTTCTTTCCTGAATAGTATTTTTTTTGCTCTTCTGGCTGTGATGGTCTATTTATAGGCTGTTCTGCACTATCAACTAGTAGCTGAAATTTGGTTAAAATCTCTTGAACAATTTCCAAATCACTATCTATTGTTGAGACTTGTTCGAGTCAGCTTGCCGGCAATATATCCCGAATAATTTTCCTCCAATAATGAAAATTATCATTTGCTTCTGTTTTGGAAATACCAAACAGCATTCCTAAAATTTCAAATGATGGCATTTGTCTGAGATAAAATAAGCATAATACTATTTGCTCAGAGAATGATAATTTTTGTGGTCTTCCACCTCCGGCTGCGTTAATTCTTACTTTTTGATTCTCCTTGATTTTTTCTAATTCTTTATGCTTGATTCCTGATGATTCTGTTAGCGAACGCAACTGTTCATAGCTAATACCTAATATTTGCTTTGTCCGCAGTGGATATTTTTCGATATAATCAAGTACAATGCACATTTTTACTTTGAGTAGTAGATACACATTTTATTTTTCTACCACTTTTTTATACCGTATTTATATTTCGGACAGGTCTAATGGAGTCAAAGAATATATCGTTTGGCAAGTTCTCGATCAGAAATTGGCTTGGTTTTATCTGGAACAGGGTGAGTACCTGGAGTTAGCCACTGATAGTAATGGAATTCTGCGAAGTCTAGTTTTCCCTGGGTTGTGGTTAGGGGTGACAGAGTTATTAGCAGGAAATATGCAATCCGTGTTGACTATTTTACAGTCAGGTTTGCAATCTCCTGAACACACAGCATTTGTTCAGAAATTAGCCAGTGAATGATAGCCCTAAACTATTTGGGATACAAAGCTACCAAAGCCTCTAAACGTGGGGTAGCTTACCCTACAGTAGAATAGGTCAAGTGTAGGGCATGTTTATGAATGATGGCATAAACTTTTTCAACATAGACACACGACACTAGTTATAATTTCCTATAAGTTGAAAAAACTCTTAAGATTTAGCGTAATTATTACGCTTCTCTCACACAGACTAGCTGATAACCACATTAGGAGGACTATCTATGGCGCTTGTACCATTGCGGCTGCTGTTGGATCACGCGGCTGAAAACGGTTATGGCATCCCAGCTTTCAATGTTAACAATTTGGAACAGATTCAGGCGATCCTGAAGGCTGCTGTAGAGACAGATAGCCCCGTAATTTTGCAAGCTTCTCGTGGCGCTCGTGCTTATGCAGGGGAAAACTTCCTACGCCACCTGATTTTGGCAGCAGTAGAAACCTATCCTCAGATTCCTATTGTCATGCACCAAGATCATGGGAATGCTCCTGCTACCTGCTATTCAGCAATTAAGAACAACTTCACCAGCGTGATGATGGATGGTTCTTTAGAAGCTGATGCTAAGACCCCCGCGAGCTTCGAGTACAACGTTAATGTTACCCGCGAAGTTGTAAATGTGGCTCATGCTTTAGGTGTCAGCGTTGAAGGTGAACTCGGTTGTTTGGGTTCTCTAGAAACTGGTGCTGGCGAAGCTGAAGATGGTCACGGCTTTGAAGGTACACTTGACCACTCTCAACTATTAACTGACCCTGATGAAGCTGTTGACTTCGTAGAAGCAACCCAAGTAGATGCTTTGGCTGTTGCCATTGGCACAAGCCACGGTGCTTACAAGTTTACCCGCAAGCCGACTGGGGAAATTTTGGCAATCAGCCGCATTGAAGAAATTCACCGTCGTTTGCCTAATACACACTTGGTAATGCACGGTTCTTCTTCTGTACCTGAAGATTTACTGGCGCTAATTAACCAGTATGGTGGTGCAATTCCTGAAACCTACGGCGTACCTGTAGAAGAAATCCAAAAAGGGATTAAGAGCGGTGTACGTAAGGTAAATATTGACACCGATAACCGTTTGGCTATTACTGCTGCTGTACGTGAAGCTTTGGCTAAAAAACCAGAGGAGTTTGACCCCCGTCACTTCCTCAAGCCTTCTATTACATATATGCAGAAGGTATGTGCTGAACGCTATCAGCAATTTGGCACGGCTGGCAACGCAAGCAAGATTAAGCAAATTTCTTTGGAAGATTTTGCTGCTAAGTATGCTAAGGGTGAACTTAACGTTGTTACCAAAGCTGCTGCTAAAGTTTGATTTTGTCAGAAAATAAATAGGGGCACGGTACTGCTATGCTCCTTAAAGAGTGAGAATTCTAAATATTGGGATAAATAAACCGGGTAATATTTGATACCCGGTTTATTTATCCCAATATTTAGAATTCTCACTCTTTAAGGAGCATAGCAGTAC
>NZ_JADEXR010000083.1 GCF_015206995.1 aff. Roholtiella sp. LEGE 12411
CCGCCAATAGAGAAGACGAGGAACCATATAGACTCACTCGACTGGAGAGAGTTTACGGTTTTGTTTGTGGACAAGCAACCCTTCTCAAGCACATGGATGCCTTGAAAAAGGTAACTAAATTGCATGATCACAAAGGAGTATTAACCGTTAGTTGGAGAGCCAAGCCCACCGAGGAAGAAAAAGAATTTTGGCAGCGTGCTTGGGCTAGCCATGTGGGTGATTTGAGTGAAGTTGTTTTGCACGAATTTGATGGTGGTTCAATTGACTAGACATAAGTAGCGAAAAGATAGGCGATTGCAGTTGGATGCCAGCTTTTTTGGCAGCAGTGGCGACAATATCCCTAATTTGGCATTGAGCCAAGATGGAGATATTTATTAATTGATAACTATTCGCAATAACTCTTGAGTGGCGCGACTCTCAACGAAATAATGGGGATCTTGGGGGTGTAGACTGTCCATAATATGTCGCGTAAACCGGACACTACCCTTACGAGTAAATGAGGCCGCCACCCCCAATTCGTCTACCTAACAAGCATTACAGGTCTAGAGAATACCTTACACCAAGTGAGGTACGATCTCTCCTCGATGCCGCACTTGAGCGCAAAGCTCGTTATTCTCACCGTGATTATACACTGATGCTGCTCATGTTTCGCCACGGCTTGCGGGTGGGGGAAGCTGTAGGGGCTAAATGTGGGTTGCGCTGGGATGCACTGATGTGGGCCGAACGGCAGATTTTCATCACCAGGGAAAAGGGCAGTGACTCTGGGGTGCATCCCTTGAGAGACGATGAATTAGTTTTGCTCAAGGAACTCAGAGAGATGTTGCCTGATAGTAAATACATTTTCGTTTCTGAGCGCGGTGAGGTGATGTCTACTGATGCGGTGCGAAAGCTGCTTGGGCGACTGGCGGCGCAGGCTGGGCTTGATATCAAAGTTCACTGTCACATGATGCGCCATGCTTGCGGTTACTATCTGGTGAATCAGGGTTATAACACCAGGGAAATCCAAGACTTCCTGGGACACCGTGATATCAAACACACTGAAAAATATACAAAGCTGAACGCCCGACGCTTCCTGAATTTTGATTGGGGTGATTTGTAATTTCTCTATAACTTAAATTTTTTCAGTTCCCAAGTTACTTATCAGAATTTAACTCATGAGAATCAAAGTTCTGACAAGTAATGACTTTTAAACGACATCTCACCCACGGTTGTAAATAAGTTTATTAGCAAAATTATGTGATATTTCTCTAGCCACACCACTAATGTAACTGTTAATACTGTACTTAATCGGGTATTGTAACTTTGACAAAGTTGTTACACGATTATCTATAAATCTTACATTCATAATTTTATATGCCTAAAGATATTCTAGGAGAACTACGAAACATTTTTCTTGAAGCTATTGCATCTCACAAATTTATAGAAATGAAATATGGTCGAAACCAAACTGATGAGATTAACAAATTGAAGCAAAAATATGTGAAGCTAAAAAAATGTTTTGAAGCCAGTGAAACGTCTGGAGATAATCTGTATTATGAGCAGTTGAATTCTTCTACACTAAATTTAGAAAAACGATTGGATAATATGGAACAAGAATTATGTTCAATAAAGATTAAACTAATTGAACAACAGAAAGAAACTAGCCAAATTATTAATCAAATAGAAAAACAATTAGCTGAAATAGAATTGGTTAGAAATACAGAAAATGTATTGGTTGAATTAGAACTCCCGATGTCATCCGGGATAACTAACAACAAAAGCCCTAAGCATCAACACAATCACGTAGTTCATGTGGAATTAGACTCTTTACGAAAACAGCTAGATGAATTGTAAATAGAGGCTTAATCACAACAACGAACTAAAGTGAATACCAAATGACAAGACAAAAAAGCTTCTCCGTCCCCATAGGTAAAACACAAAGTATCACTTATTCGGCTTCTAGGAACCCTTTTATTGTTTCAGCCGGAATATTGAAAAGTGGATGGTTAACAAATGTCTTTAATCCTTCCAGTACTCCTGCTTTTAGTGCAGATATCAATCTGGCTTTTAGTGTTGGATTACGTTTAATTTCTTGATGAATCGCTTCTGTAACTGCGTCAGTTGTTGGATTAGTTTGAGCTAGTTGATTGAGAAGTTGTTGAATTTCTGCTCCTGCCTCAGCCAGATTTTGTCTCATATCTGGTGCGTAGTTAGTGATGTTTCCATCTATCTGTTGTGCATTAACTGTCTGAGCATCTACAAAACCCCCACCAAACTGGGGATTATAAAAGTTATTATTAGAAATTTTCCCAGGATTTTCTGCCATAGCTTTTTGCACTGTTTGTTGTTGATTAAGTAAGTAAAATAAGTTATTAATATATTCTCCCTGTCTTTGAACTTGTTCACCGTAATGTACTATTTGGGCATCTTTGCTGCTAATTTCAGCCTTGTATCTCTCGGATAGAACTTTATGGGCAAACTCATAGCCCTGTACAAAATCACTGTGAAACTTTGCCTTATCTGCGCTTGAAGAAACTTTCACTCCAACGACAACCATGCCATCGCCTTTGATTTCAATATTCTGGATGGCTAAATCAGAGCTTTCGTTTTCAACTTGGGTCTTTCTAAAAGAGTAAGCAAAGGCTTCCCAGTCAACCCCATTGCGAAAGATTAAGTCAACTGTTTCTAAAGCTTTCTGGAATAGCTTGGTAAACTCCCCAGGTGCAAACTCTCCGCTACTTGGACGACGTTCTTGTTTGTCACTTTTTAAATAGACATACTGGCAATCTATGTTATTTAGCTTTGTACCATAGTTATAATTCCAGTCTTCCAAACAAGCACCTGTAAAAATTGCAGAGGTAAAATTTGCCCCTAGTGCTTGAGTTCTAATTAGGTCAGCATGGCTAAGGTTAGCTCCACTGAGGTCAGCATAGCTAAGGTTTGCATTGTCAAAATTAGCATAACTGAGGTTAGCTTGATTCAGGTGAGTACGGCTAAGGTTTGCATCGAAAAGGAAAGCATAACTGAGGTTAGCTCCACTGAGGTCAGCATAGCTAAGGTTTGCATTGAAAAAGAAAGCGTTACTGAGGTTCGCTCCATTGAGGTTAGCCCCACTGAGGACAAGGCTATGATCATCAGCTTCTTTGAGGTAAGTATTGCTGCGATTAGCTCCACTGAGGTCAACACCTACTAGATAAGCTTCGTTAAGGTTAGCTTCGCTAAGGTTAGCCCGATAAAAATAAGCATCCGTAAGGTCGGCTCTGCTGAGATTAGCCCCACTAAGGTTAGCCTCGCGGAGGTCAGCCCGATAAAAATAAGCATCCGTAAGGTCGGCTCTGCTGAGATTAGCCCCACTAAGGTTAGCTTCGCTAAGGTTAGCCTCGCGGAGGTCAGGAATTATTTCTGGATTTTTAACTCTCCACTCATTCCAACCTTGTACACTTTCCTTCAACCGAGCATAATGCTCCTCATTAATCATTGCAGATTTTCCTTATGTCCTACCTTCAAAATCTTCAAGGGGGGGGATAACTATGGAGATGTCATTTTCAATTAACCTCATTAAATCTAAAGCAGCAGGTTTGGCTTGGACTATAGCAGTTGTTGGGGGTAGCGTCCACCCTGGTGATGCTACCTGTGGGGAAAGATGTCGGCAAATATGTAGTTTCACGACATCACACGAAAAGCGCCGAGTGTAGAGCATTCAGTCCCAGATTGACCTGCAAAAGCGCGAACGCTCTGACGGCTGATGCTGGTAGATACAGTTGCTAATTCCCAGTACCAAGGTGTATGCTGTTACACAAACTGTCTGCCAGTCAGACCGCCGACTATGACCAAACTAGACCGAGTACCAGTCGCCCAGCTTCCCGATAAATATGGGATTGTTAAATCTGTTATCTACGATCGCATCAATCGGTTAGGCATCAAGCCAACCAAAATCGGCAATAAGTCTTATGTCAGTGGAGAGCAGTTAGAGTTGCTTGACCAGTTAGATGCCCACATGAAAGCGGGTGGCAGCATGGCGGACTTTGCTGACCAATACGCAAGTCATGGAGGCGGTCAGTCGGAGAATTTTGATTCGGGCATAGAGTCTGCCAGTCAGTCTGACGGTCAGTTAACAGTCGCCGGACTAACCGCCAGTCAGTTCGGCCAACTTTCGCAAGTGATTGAAGGGTTAGTGACACGGCTGATTCCCGCCATTGTCCGTCAGCTTCCAGTATTGGCTTCTGACCCAGTTGCCCATTTGAGGGCATTGGAAGAAGCTTATAAAAATGGTTGGCTACTCAGCACTCGTGAACTGGCGACTTTACTAAAATTGTCTTCTTCTACAGTTTGTAGGTACGGTTCAAAGTTTGAAGACGCTGGTTTTGTGTTTACCAGGGCAGGACAAAGGAAGGGGGGAGAGGTGGCATGGTCAGTAGGAAAAGCCAAAAAATTTAAATAAGTATTGAAAGTTTATGTTTTAAAGTTTAGACTTTTTTCCTTTCGGCTATAACCCAAATTTAGTTAAATACTCTGATAAATATTTTTCTCGAAGTTGTCGCTTCTCTTCTTCTAAAGTTAACAAATCTTGTTGCATAAGCTTTTTAAGCCTTTCTATACATTCTTCTTGAGTAAGCATATCTTCTAGTTGCATAAGCTTTTCAAGCCTTTCTACACATTCTTGTTGAGTAAGTATATTTTGTGCTTGAATGAGCTTCCTCAGTATTTCTATACATTCTTTTTGGTTTTTAGAAAAATTATCACTGCCAATTGATTGGTTAGGGTTCTTTTTTGCTTCCTGTAAAAGAGGATAAAGTTTATTAGCCATCCGAAAATCGGATATTCCACTTCCATGATTGATTGCTTTAACAAGTTGAAATGCTGATAACTTAGGTAAGTTCATTTTGTATTCCTTATATTAGAGAAAGTAGAAGTAAATACTTACTCCTATATTTTGCGTTTATTATAACTAATACCTAGAACACTAGGGCCAACGCATTATGTCAACAATCTGGTTGGCTCAACGAGTGGATTTATGGCAGTGACAGACACCGCAAGGATTGAGATTTCTAGGTTTTGAGTTGCGCCATCGCCTAGAGAGAGATTCCTTTATTTTGTCTTCTTTCTTGTTGCCGTTCTTCTCTTATTTCTTGCAATACGCGCTCTGCTTCTTGCCAAAAAATTATATCTTCTGTTTCTATTGACCCCATATTAATCGGTGAATACTCAAGCTCACCTGACTGGTTTCGGTTGACAGACACCCGGAAAATCTCACCTCGTTCATCATGGGTAAATACCAATTCTCTACCCTGCTTCTCTAGAGTGGCGCGTTTGAATCTAAGGCTATTTGAGCCAGTTTCTCTTAACTGCCAGTTGATTAATTCAACAGCAATAGGTACTGCTACAGCTAAGAATTCCGACTCTTGACGCTGCTTTTCTGTGAGTGACTGTTCTGGTTCTGACTTTTGAGTTGCCAGTTGATTGCTAGCGATAAGTACCAAATACTTAGCTTCATCTTGTGTCCATCCGGCTGGACTGGCAAAGATAATTTCTTCAACATCTTGGGGTGGTTTATTATCTAATAGCGCCCGTATAGCAATTTCTTTATCTCGGTCAGTCACTAATAAGTTTTGCAAGTCGGCGCTGTAATACTCATATAACTCGGCTGAAATATTATCTTTTAACTTTGGTTCATCTGTGGTTATAGTTGGAGTTTGATTAAGAGCAATTGCATCCACTGGTTTTTGCGATCTATGCAGTTGATCCAAATAAACAATCGCTGCTTCCAGGTCGTCGAATATGGTTCTTCCGACTGATAGCTGCTGCTGATTTTGAGAAAGTTGTTGCGTTAATTCTAATACTGCTTCAGTTAATGCTGATTCAACAGTTGATTGCTCAATGTAATCAGAAATTGATGAAATAGCTCGTTTCTCTAGATATGATTGCAACTCAGTCGCAAGCACTGCATCCAGGTCATTAAATGTAGCTTTAGCTGTAATGAGTTCCTTTTTGTATTGAGAAAGTTGTTGCGTTAATTCTAATACTGCTTCAGTTAAGGCTGACTCGACAGTTGATTGCTCAATATAATCAGAGATTGATAAGATAGCTTTCTTCTCTGTATGGGATTGTAACTCTTGAGTAATTGCCGATGATAGCTTGTCGGATGCGGTTCTACCTGCTGATAATTGCTGGTTATATTGAGAGAGTTGTTCTGCTAATTGTGGTAACGTTTCACTTAAGGCATCATCAACTGCTGACTGCTCAATAAAATTAGCAATTGCATCCACTGCTCTTTGTGATATAAGCCGTTGCTCCACATCAGCAATCGCCGATTTTAGCTCGTCTAGTGTGGTTTTATTATTAGCTAGCTGCTGGTGATATTGAGAGAGTTGTTCTGTTAATTGTGGTAACGTTTCACTTAAGGCATCATCAACTACTGACTGTTCAATAAAGTCAGCAATTGCATCCACAGTTCTTTGTGATAAGAGTTGTTCCCTTTCAGCAATCGCCGCTAATAGTTCGCCGTATGTGGTTCTTCCGGCTGATAAATTCTGCTGATATTCAGACAGTTGTTCTGCTAACTGTGGCAATGTTTCAATCAAAGTTGACTCAACTAGTGACTGTTCGATAAAGTCAGAGATTGTATTTATGATCTCTGAAGTAGCTTGTTGTTTTACATCTGATTTATCTGGGTTTAGCTGGTGTTTACTTTCGGCTATAGCTTGAGCTTTTTTAGGTAATATGGTTGATATTACTTTTTGATTAACTTGGTTATTATCTACAGATTCTAAGAAATTATTTAAACGTTTAATTTCGCTATCGTCACGTTTAGGGTCGTAGTTTATCCCCAATTCTGTCTGAAGCTTTGTAAATGAACACTTATACTTATTGAGATTACCTCCCTGTTTCCAGAGCAAGCGGGGGCTACCATCTTCATTAACAGAGCCGATATCAATGCCAAACTTAATACCCCTTGCTCCACCGTGGCTGTAATAACTTACAACGGCTTTGACTTGATGCTCTCTCCATAACTGCTCAATTAGCTGGGGCATTGTGGGTTTATTTACTGCCACTTGCTCAATCGCTCGGCGTATTATTTCTTCGCCTGGAAGTCCATCGCGTTCAACTCGTTCCAGTTGATTCCGAGTCATAGCCTTTTGCTTACTCTCCCAACTACTTTGGACTGGGGTAAGCTGAAATTCTCGCTCTAGCAGTCGGGCTGAGTGTTCCGAATGGGCGTAATTATTCCAAGTGCGAATAGACTTACCATCTAGATTATTGACTCTGGATGCAACGATGTGGGTGTGGTCGTGTTCTTTGTCTGAGTGCCGCGCTATAAAGAAGTCATAAGCTGGTAATTCTGATTCTATAAATTCATCAACTAGCTGGTTCAGTTTGGTGTCAGCTATCCTTTTATCAGGCTGTTTAACTTGAGCTTCATCACCCTGAAGCCGCGATAGTACAATGACCGATGCCAAGTGACGTTGGGATAGATTAGCTAATTCGTCATCATTTAGCGTTCTATCATTTTTCGGTATACTAAGCATTAAGTGATAGCATGGGTCTTTTAGTTGGGGGTTAAGGTGGGCTGATAAGGTAAACTGCTCTACCAGTTCATTGGTGCTTTGACCGTACATATTCCCGCCAATGATTTTGGCTTTCTCTTTATCAAGCACATATTTAGTAGTGCCACGAAATGATTTGTTAGCCTTGACTTTGGTAATCATTGCCCTGCTCTTCTACCGATACTTGAGTGAGTGATTGGCGAGTCTGCTCTAAAAGTGCTGTCAGTTCTTCAAGAGTTTTCAGATATGATTTGACCTCGTTAGTCAACGGTTGGCTACCAATTTTTACAGCTTCGTTAATGGCTCTAGTTTGTTGATTCAGGTTGTTGCCAATCTTCTTTAATTCATAAATAGCCTGTCGGTTAACTTCGGGAATGACTAACTTAGGATGTGGTAAAGGATAATCAAATAATCTCGCTCTAATATAATCGCTTTGTACCACTCCACTGCACCGTTGCTCTAGCCTCGTTTTCTCGGCATAGCTAGCCCTAAAGGTGATGGTTACTTCTCGCTTTTCATCTGGTGCTACTGACCGATTGGTTAATGTGTCAGCTAATTGATTACTGAGATTGGTACGAGGGTCTGGCTGCATAACTAGTTAAGCGTTTATTTATCTGCTTCTTCATTTTTCACCGGGTTATTCGCTGTAGCTGCGATGGTGCGAAGCACCAAGCAGGTAGGCGAATAACCCGGAACTCTCTTGACTTATTAACCCCTTGAAAAGAACGGTTTTTCGGGGGTTTGGGGGACACCCCCAACAAGCAACCACGCCGCTTTACCCAGAGGGTAAAGTAGCACGTAGTGCGTTACGGCGTATTGCTTGCCTATGCCCCCACGCGAGGACACAGGGAAACCAGAACCAGGAGGCGCAACGGGAGACTGGGGGAGTACGAGACTTTAGCGACCCACGATTGACTCTGTGCAACAACCTCGGTATAACCGAGGGCAAGGTCTATTCAACAATGCTGCCTACACTCTTTGATATCAAAGTGTAGATTCACGCCATCACCACTTTTTTAAACTAGTCTACCTCACTGGACTAGCAGCCTAATTTTGTTGATAGAAAGTCACATCAAGATAAAAAACTTAAACTTTTTGTTACCACGACTTTTTTACAATGGAGTGATTTATTACTACTGGTGAGTATGCCCCGTAAACCGAAAGCTGTTCCTTTATCAAAAATAGAAGATATTCAAACCAGTCTCAAACAGAAAGCGGCGACTCCTAAGACTATTAGCTTGTCAGATTTAGTTAAAAGTTTAGCTAAACCTATTCAAGATATGTTAGATGCTGGCTACTCCTATGAAGATGTTTCTGATGTGTTTAAAGGTCATGGGGTAGAACTGGCGGCCAGTGGTCTGAAGGGTTTTCATAAAAAAGCTTCAACAACTGACAATAAAGAAAGTAATTCTTCAGATTCTTCAGCAATTGATGAATCCGTTAATTCCGACTCCGAGCCAGAATCAGCCGACTCATCAATCGAAACTAATGACTCGGTTCCACCAGTAGAGCCGGATAGTTCACCAGCTTCAAGTAGTGAACTATCCTTACCGTCCCCATCGACAACTTCGAGACGAAAGAAACCAACAGCTAAAGCTTCTGCCCAATTCAACATCACTGATAGGAGTGAACTATGAAACGCATCGTGATGATACTGGGAGGCAAGGGTGGTACAGGTAAGACTGCATTTACTCGCTTGCTATTGGATGTAATGCATTCAAAGGTCATTAATTATCTAGCTTATGACGCAGATACAGAGAATCCAGAACTGTATGAGTATTATCAAAATTTTGGCTCAGGGGTAAGACTGTTAAACTTCCTGGAGGTGGCAGAGGCGAAACGCTTCTTTACGGAAATTAAAGCCGAATCACCAGACTCAGTAATAGTAGATATGCCAGGAGCATCAAGCAATAAAACTAGGGAGATTATCAGTAAGTTTGGACTATTCAAGATTGCTGGCGATTTAGGTTATCGGGTAACGCTGGTGACTGTATTAAACCTTGGTTATTCGGTGATAACTAGCTTAAAAACTATGGCTGAATTCTGTGGCGCTCAAGCTGATTATGTCGTAGTGAAAAATTTATGTTGGGATAAGGGTTTAGGTTTTCAGCGCTGGGAGAACAGTAAAACGTCGGGAGCTATTGCTGACCTAAAAGGTATAGAAATAGAGATGCCAGAGTTAGACTACTCAACCTTTGACACGTTGACAGAAAAAGGTCTGCCTTACTCAGCTGCCACTGAAGATAATGGATTCCCCTTTGGAGATTACCTGCTAGTGAGTGGGTTTTTAGATCAGGCTAAACCAGAGCTTTCAAAAGCTGGGGTTTATTTGGGATTGCAGCAACCATCGGTAAAACCAGCTGTTGAATCGTCTAAGGGACTTCCAGAGAATAAAATATACACCCAATAAAAATGATAATCATTTTTAGGGGGAGAGAGGGGTTGCTGACGGCAACCCCTCTCTCCCCCAATAAATATGCAAGACAAATGTCTGCACAAAGATAGTTCTTAAATGCAGTGAACAGAATTGACATCGATTATTTTGGCGCTTTTAACATGATAGAAAATTACGTTACTCCACAACAGATATCGATAAACCACTTACCTAAATTTGGTAAATTATCTTCGGTAAAATTAGTCAAACGTTCAATCTTATTTTCAATGTCTTGCATGGCTGTTTTAGTTAGACGGACTCCGCTAGAGTAAGTTTGAGTAACTAACTTAACAACTGGATTTTTCCCATTCCACGTCATAGTTTTAGCAAAATTTAGTGCAGTTTCAACTTCATCTAAAATGCTGCCATTCCAATGATTTTCCAAGGCAGCCCAAGTTCTTTCAATGGGATTATATTTACTGTGATAGGGAGGATAGTAAGCTAAACGTATATTTAATTTGTATGATTGAGCAAATTCAACTATACGTTTCATAAACTGAGTACGTCGAGAACTATTCTCTCCTCCATTATCTTGATTAATAAGTAAAGTTTTTATTTCCGAAAATCGCCAGCTTTCTGATTTCCAAAAATCCCCTAAAATGTCAACGATAAAATCGCTAGTTACTTTGGATTCTGTGAAATATAAAAATAGTTCGTCAAGCTCTGGAAGGAAGATGCCATAAGGAGCCACAGTTGTTTTTGGTTTGAAGTCATGGTCATCAGTTTCCGTTGGTACTCGATTTCTACCACCACGATCAAAGGAGCCAATATTGACACGAGCTTTGGCATCCAAACTTAACCGTAAAACGCTTGGATCTTCTGAAGTTTCTTGGTGAACTATAGCTAATTGCTCAAAGATTGCATCAGTTTCGGGAATTTTTTTTGAGGTTGAATTTTGGCAACTCTTTTGAGGCGATACCCTAAATCATTTAACTTGACACGAATTGTTTCTGAAGTTGGTAATTCTTCATCTGCATAAGCAAATTTCTTAATTAATTGATGCCTCACTTCCGCAGCAGAAAGGCGTGTATATAGTCTTTGGCTTTTAAAAGTAGGGTCTATTTGACTTTGAGAATCGACCAATTTTTTTATATCTTCTAAAAGATTTGGCAGTTTGGCTTCTGATTTATAACGTCCTCTACCTCGATAATTATCCACACAAATGATACCACTATTTAATTCTTTAACTCCTTTACCAATAGTTACACGATTCCATCCCAGCTCTCTCTCTGCTTTAGACTGCCCTCCGTGTCCTAATGCCATAACTGTTTGTGCTATAAATTTACGCTTCGCTGCTCCTTTTAATTGCTGTGCGGTTTCTTTCAATAACTTCTTCAGTGAATCTGTTAATTCTATAGACACCTCTTTCCACCCACAAATTCAATCATCATCGAATTTACTACAAAATGGGGAGGAAAAGGCTGCTGACGGCAGCCTTTTCCTCCCCCATCACAATGATTATCATTTTCATTAACTGTATATTTTATTTTCTGGAAGTCCCTAAGACTTCAACGTCAAAACAGCTAAAAGCAACTGCATCTACTTCTCGCCAGGGTAAAAAGAAAACTAATGAACAGCAACAGTAATAGCAACGGTCATCACAACGATAGCCCTGACTCAACTGCTAATTCAGTAGAGAGCAGTGAACTGGGGGAGGTGAAGACGGCGCTTGGCAGATTGTATAAAGAATTTGAAAGTTTTAAGCAATCACAAAAAACTGAACGTGAGAGAGATAGGGCGGAGTTACAGGCATGGGCACAGACGAATCTTATTCAGAATCAACTCCTGAGCAAAGCGATGGTGACAATCGAGATGCTGACGGGCGAACTGAAGAATCAGAATCTCTCTTGGAAAGAGTTAGAGCAGAACAACGTCGATTTGAAGCAAGAATTAACTCCCTTGCTGATGCAGTTGCAGAGTATGCCCAAGTCCTCGGCGACATTAGAGAGCTTAGAGTTAAAAGGGCTGAAGAACGAAGTATTGCAGTTAAAACAGAACGGGAACCAACTGTTGAGTCACACGCAGAAATTGACTACGGTTATTCAGGAGTTGAAGAACAACCCGACGAAACCCATCACCATAGATCAAGAGGTTTATCGCTCTGAACCCATAAGTAAATATGGAATGATGGGATTGCTTACTACATTATTTGGTTTGTCACTTTTTTTTCTACTAAATCAATTTATTCCGGTAAAAATCTCGGATGATTTCAATAATTATCTACAAGCTATTTGGGAGCGTACTGGTTTTACTAATACCAAGTTACAGAGGGTTGAACGATATCTGGGAACTGACCCCAATCAAAAAAGACGTGCAAGGTAATCCGGTAGTTAATACCAATTAATTTACTAATATAAGCAGTATTGGTTAGGGATAGTTGGACTAAACCTAAGCAATACTGCTGTCTTGATGTCTGGAGTTGATGTCTTTGATATAGGGGTAAAAGTAGCGAAGAGAGAATTTGCCGCCACGCAATGGCTGAAAAGCATACCTCGAAGGCATTTCAGAAAAAAAGCTAATTTACTTACCAAAACTGTTATTGGAGATATCAGTAAATTATTTGAATTCTTGTAACCTTTGATTAACTTCATTAATGTCGAAGGTATCTGGACTAAAGCCTTCACCTACCCACTCCATCCTCTCTTCGTATTCTGGATGTGACGGTGAAGTAATTATTTCCAGTAACTCTGCATAGCCCCAAGAACCACCACAATCTTCAGGAGGACAAGCACGCTTCCCAGTTATACATATGGGGTAGTTTGTATCAAGAGTTGATGGTAGTTCTTTTTCTACCAAAATTTCGTGTTCCCAGCTATCTCCAAAATCGTAAGTGTAAGAAAATTTGAATTTCTCACTCTTAACCACCTGATTTAGCTTGACAGTCTTTTCCGAACGCACATTAAAGTCATACTCTGGTTCAGGTTGACCGTAATCAATACCTGCAATGGAAAATTGGTGCATATGATAGTTATCCCAGCCCATTACCTCTTGCACAATCAGATGTAGCTGTTGAAGCGTTGTCGAACTTAATACCTGTATCCTTCTCCAAATAGGGGGTCGAATGTTCTTGAGGGTGATTTTGAGTTGGTAAACGGTTTGATTGCTTGTAGATTTTTTTGAAGCCATAGTTGCTTGCTCAAGATTAGATATCAAATTTGTCTGATTGTCCTTAGTTGCATTTGACTCAAGTCGATGTCGTTTGACAATATCTAAGACCGTTGTCTTCGAGAGATGAAGCGAGGCGGCAATTTTACGGTAGGAATAGCCGGATTGCACCATCTGCAAAACTTTGGGGCCTAACTTATCTGCTTTCACCCGTTGTCCCGGTTGCCTGCCAACCGTATCGCCAAAACAATATGGTGAATACTCGTTTCATGGACGCACTATTGAACGTCATCGCGCTGAAATCCGTGAATTCTTTGGTTTTCGAGAATTCAATCCACAAGACAAAACACAACTGATTGCTTGGTTGTGCGAATTTGTTTTGGCATACGACCGTCAAGCCTCCTCATTAGAAGCAGCAGTGTATCAACGTTTACGGGAGTTAAAGTTAGAACCACCAATACCCGAAGCGGTAGAACGGCTGATTCGGTCTGCGGTCGTCACTACTGAAAAAGAATTCTGTGCTGGCATCTTCAAGCAAATTGAATCGGGAACGCTGACCAAAATGGATGCCCTTCTCAATACTCAAGATGCTCTAGATGATGACCAGAGCCAATTTAAACAGTCAGTCTTCAATTTTCTCAAAACAGACCCCGGTCGTACCAGTCTCAAGAGTATCTTCAAAGAAGTCTCCAAACTTGAATGTATCCGGGATTTGGGACTACCGACCAAACTGTTTGCTAACGTTCCCCCCAAAATTATTACTCACTACCGTCGGCGGGCAAGTGCAGAGACACCCCGCGAACTGCGTCGTCATCCTGCGAAAATTCGCTACACATTGGTTGCCGCTTTCTGTTGGCAACGCAACCAGGAGATTACCGACAGTTTGGTAGTCAAGATTCAAAAGAAGAAAAATGGCTGGATTAGCGTCTCTCCTCTGGAAGCACAGCCAGAACCACTCAATATCTTGCAACTTAAACGTGAGATAGAAAGGCGCTGGCCCCTGACCAGTTTGCTGGATATGTTGAAAGAAGCCGACCTGCGGATTGGTTTTACTAATCATTTCAAGAATACGGGTGTGCGTTCTAACCTAGACCGAGAAACCCTGCAACGACGATTGTTGTTGTGTTTGTATGGACTCGGTAGTAATACCGGACTCAAGCGTATGTGCGGAGGAATTAACAGTGACTTAGAATATGATCTGCGTTATGTCAAAAAGCACTACATTCACCGAGAACACTTGCGTAATGCTATTGCAGAAGTGGTAAATGCTACTTTCAATATTCGTAAGGTAGCAATTTGGGGAGAAGGTACAACAGCGTGTGCTAGTGATTCCAAAAAGTTTGGCTCGTGGGATCAAAATTTGATGACAGAATGGCATATCCGCTACGGAGGTCGGGGAGTGATGATCTATTGGCACGTTGAGAAAAAATCTGCCTGCATCTACTCTCAACTGAAGACTTGTTCTTCTTCGGAAGTGGCAGCAATGATTGAGGGTCTTCTACGGCATTGCACTGATATGAAAGTAAAGAAAAACTATGTAGACACCCACGGTCAAAATGAAATTGCCTTTGGCTTCTGCCGTTTACTGGGCTTTGAGTTGATGCCTCGGATCAAGCGCATTGGCTCCCAAAAGTTATATCTACCAAGTGCTGGACAAAAACAAGATTTTCCTAATTTACAACTTGTACTGACTAAAGCAATTGATTGGGAACTGATTCGCCAGCAGTATGACCAGATGATTAAATATACTACTGCTTTACGTTTAGGAACGGCGGAAGCAGACACGATTTTGAAACGTTTTAGTCGTTCTTCTCCTCAACATCCGACACAAAAAGCACTTTCTGAGCTAGGTAGAGCGGTTAAAACTATCTTTCTCTGTCACTACCTCAACTCTGAAGCATTACGGCGTGAGATTAATGAAGGGCTGAATGTGGTGGAAAACTGGAATAGTGCTAATAGTTTTATTTTTTACGGCAAAAACAGTGAAATTGCTACTAACCGCCTAGATGAACAAGAATTATCGGTTTTGTGCTTGCACCTGCTGCAAATCAGCCTTGTTTACATCAATACCCTGATGATTCAAAGGGTTTTGGCAGAAGCCACTTGGATGAAGCAGATGAGAAAAGAAGATTTCCGGGCATTATCACCGTTGATTTGGGTACATGTTAACCCTTACGGCACTTTTCGACTGGATATGAACGAGCGATTACAAATTGATGCTGCTTAATCTAGATTTTTTTTCTGAAACCTAATCTGGGTAAGATTTTCAGCCGTCGCGTGGCGGCAAATTCGCTCTTCGCTACTTTTACCCCATATAAGTGCTTTCTTAACGGCTTTTTGAGATTGCAGTAATATTAAAAAGCGGTAAAGCCTAACTTCTCACTACCGTTCAATTGCTTGGATTCTATAAGTTGTGCAATCGCACCCCTTAAATACCGAACACTAGGTTTATCTTCGCCCCACTTTCGGCTATTTCTAATCGCTGCAAAGCTGACTGGTGTTGTAACGGCTGAAGTAACAATGTTTAAAATTTGCTCTAAATCCGCCTCAGAAATACTGACTTCTTGTACCTCTACAATTTCAACCTCTTGGGTAGGTTTTGAGAAAATAGACTCCAGTTTATTAACTGCGTCAGATGGTGCAATTTTCTCCCCTCTGGGCATAACTGCTGGCTCGTGATGCTGCACCAGTTCGGGGAAAAATTTGAGTAATGTTCTAGCTGGATCTGGCTGTCCATTGCCTGGGTGCAATGAAGTTTTCAACCAGTCAGGAATCATGCCCAGATTGCCACCGCTAACAGGTTCAGCAAAGTTATTAGGGTTGGCTTTGAAATATTCCCCACTTGCAACATTAATCTTTCGCAATCCGCCAGCACTAACGGATTTAGCTACACAGCCAATGAAGTTAACTGATTGCTTAAAGGTGTCTGCTAGTCCTGCTGTCGCCTTGCCAACCACAGAAGTTAGGTTCGAGCCGTGCAACACAATGATTAATGTACCGCCAGACTTAGCGAAGCGAGAAAGTAAATATTGGATCGCCCAAGTGCGATCGCTCTCCTCTAACAATGACAGCAACCGCATCGCCTCATCAATCACTAACAGTAAGTTTTTGTGGGAGTAAGGATCACTTCCATCTAACCCTTTAAGAAATTTAAGCAAGTCACGGGCGACTAGTTTATCTGCCCCGTCCGCATCTTTTTCGGGGTATTTAAGAGCAGAGGTCAAGTTGCAACTAAACGGGTAAACGTCCACCCCGGCTGTAAAGTATTGGGTGTTTAATCCTGCATCTAACGCCTTTGATAATGTTGCCAAGATTGCTGCTAAGGTTCCCTTGCCACCTCGCTGAGTACCTGCAATCGCAATTACTTGAGAACTCATCATGTCTTCTATAAGTAAACCACTTTTCGTTAAAGCAGCGATGAGTGCGTTTGCTCTATTCGCCAAAGTCAGATGAGTTATAGTCTCTGGTGCAAGCCCATTAGCTGATGGCTGTAACTCTGTAGGTCTAGAAAGAGAAGAAGCTTGGCGAGTGTGCCTAATATCTACCTGTGGTGATTGAAATTGCTTGATATCTACGGTCGGTGGTAACTGGGTTTGAGCCTGTACAATAGCACTTACCTCCAACCGATTCACCCGACTGTCAATCGTCACATCCTGTAAATGGAGAGCCATACTTTGATAAGTGGGTAGCTGACGACCCTTAAGCTTGCCAAACCAGCCAAACATCCAGCGATAAGCATAAAAACGTTTTCCTGGCTCAACTTGGGTTAAATACTGCCCAATATTTTCAAACTCAGCTAGAAGAAAGGCGTACTCTTCTGCTGATTGTCGTTCTAGGAATTTAACGGTATTGGCAAGATGATCCGCTTGATAATTGCTCCTAGTATCATAGTCACCAGCAAGAGCGATCGCATCTACAAAGTTGCCACGTACAAAGGGTAAAGGTGCAATTTCTTTAGTGCGGTTCGAGTGTTCGACAACAAACCATAGCCACGCAGCACCGCCAATTAAACCACCAACTACAGCCAAAGGGTTGACCGCATAACAAACCGCTCCTATCCCCCCAGCCAACAAACCAAGTACACGGGTCATGTCTGCTTCATTCTCAGATACCCGTGCCATTTCAAATAATTGGTCTTTTCTCTCTTGCAGCCATTGAGCGATATTTCCGGCTTCTAAATGCGAGAGACTAGGATACTGCTCGCGCAAATGTTCAGTTTCTTTAGTTGTAATCTGAGGAATATTGTTACTTTGCATAAAAGAAATGCCTCGTTGAGTAGTGAGTGCCGCCCGACTGAAGAGTTGTTGAGCGGCAATCAGTTTAATCTTTGGTCAACCGCCAGATGGCAAACCCAATTTCACCTGCCATCATTGTGCCGATGTTAAATAAGATGCAGCCCAAAATCAAGAATGGGGCTGTGTAGTCGAATGGGTTACGAGCTGCAAAGGTGGTGACAATATCAAACGCCCAAACCGCAATCACAACCAGCCCTGCGCTAGAGCGATCGCGTGTGCCTGCGGTCTTGTAGTCCTTCCAAAGTTCACCAACAAGGTCAATCTTGCCACTAGGCTTGGTTTCAAGCTCATAAACCATGTGGTCTTGGAGTTCCCGCCGTGCTGAATCTGGGTTTTTACCGCGTAGGGCATGGGCTTCGATTACTTGCACACCTACAGAAACCATAAATGCCAGGTAAAACAAAGGGTTAAATACTGCAAACGGCACATTTAGCCAATTCCAAGTCGGTTCAAACCACGGGCAAACTGGGGGCCCAGTAAAGATTAATTGCCAAGTTGAATCAGCACTGATTATGGAACCGCCGATAAATAAAATCCCGCCTACCAACGCACGACCCGCGCCACCGTTAGCAACAAACTGATTGACTATAGCGGCGGCTGCCCTAACAGGTAAACCAACAATCATCACAACAGCCTTGGCACAAAAATCGATGATTTCACCAAGCGTTCGCTTCTTACCTTTAGGTTTACCATCGCTGTTGCCAGTACTATTACTTTCTGCACTTGATGAACCTAACGCCATTACTTTCTCCTCACTGGCTTGATATTTTGAACACTTTTACAAATCTCTTTGGCTTTGTGCTTCCACTTCCAAATTCCTTCTTCAATTCGCCCAATACAACGCCCAGAAGCATCAAAAACATCAACAATCTCATCATCAAGATAAAGGGTTGTGTCTGGTCTAGGATTGCGTTTACTGCTGTCAAAATAATTCGTGATTCTCAGTTTTCGAGTTGTGGGCATGACTCCCGCCTCATATAAGGCATCGCTGGTTTTTGCCCGTTCTTCTATGCGTTTACGCTCTAATCCTTCGGTGGCTTTTAATCTCTCGGCTTCTGCGTATGCCCCCAACTTGGGAATCAAGGGGATGAAGAAAGGCAACATACAGACTAAGACACCAGCCAAGGCTAAATACAGTTGTTTCTTGTACATCTCACTGTGCCATTGCGCTAATCAGTGCAAATTTTTCCCATTGCTTTAACTCATGCAATCGTTTCCATGCTGACTCGGCTTCGTTGCTAGGAGCGGTAGAAGAATCACACTCTAACCATGCTTCATGTGCGATTCTTGCAATTAGCCAGAGTGTGTCTGATTCGCTCATCTTCTCTAGTCCTTCGCCCCATGTCTCACACATATCTTTAATGAGTGCGTTGTTATGAGAAAGAGAATAAAAACCTACTGGGTGTGCCATTTTGGTATCCTTGATTTGTGTATTCATTTAATGCCTGATGCTTGGGTGACAGCAATGTTTAAGCCGCTTTGCTGTCACTTTTAACGAGTCTCTATTCTGATGGTAAAATTAAGCCGATTTGCACTTGTTCAATGCCATCTAATACCTCAAAAATTGATTGGATGGCGTCATTCAAAACCAAGTCATTTGATGTAGTGAAATACTTTGATGCTTGCAGTCTTCTATATTCGGGAGTAGCTTGAATCAACCTTAAAGTTTGCTCAACACCAGCAAGAATGATTACTATCTCTTCTGTACTAACATTGCTATTCATCTCACACCTCTATGAACGTGGAACTTGCTCTTTTGAGGCTTATATTTTTGAAAAACAAGCATTACCGCACCTCCCCCCAAGAATCCAGTCCCCATAACTCCAGTTGTAAGCGCTCCTAATTTTTGGCTCCCGTAATAGCCAAAACCAACAGCAGATATTAGACCAATGACAACTGCGGTAACTGACTGAAACTTGATATTATTCACCTCTCAAAGCCTCCAAATTACTTAAGTTGATTTGATGATTGTTATTGACAGAAAACCTTTCATTTACTACTTTCTCTAAAGCTTTTCTCAGCCAGTAAGCGGGGGTTGTGCCATCCATTTCTGCAAGCATTCTGATGGCTGGAGTCAAGTCTTGAGGAACGTTGTAATTAAGCCGCTTGTTTAACATCGGTCGTTTCTCCACTCATAAAGTTTTTTCATCTCTGATAAAGCAACAGTTCCAGGATTTTCTGGAATCAACAAATTACTTTCAGGAATGCTTGCTTTGAGTAATCTTTCCTTAACCAACATCTGCACAGGTGCGATCGCAAATGCACCGCCACACAAAGCTACCTTGCTACGTCTAGCTTTCACTGATATGTCATCTAGGGCATAAGCCAAGGGAGAATCTTTCATCCATGAATGAATAGCGTTCTCCAACTCAGCCCCAATGTTTTCGCCATCGGGTGCAATCGCACTTATCCCAGCATCACCAACGGTTGCAGTTTCCAAAATCTCGCGCAGTTGGGAGGGGCGAATCATTTTAGAAGAATCGGTGTGCGAGAGGGCAAGAGAGAATTCTTTAATCAATGTGGCAACACCACCGCCACCATTCGGACTACAAGTTACGCGTTTTGGTAACTTGCCGAGATTACTGTATTCGCTAATTGTGGCTGTACCATATCCAATATCAAAAGTATGGAACTGTTTATCGTCAAAGCGTTCGCTTGCCCAAAGTGACGCGCCATATCCCTCTGGAAATCCAAGAAAGCCTTGCTTTGAAAAACACAAACGGTATCTAACACCGTCTACCGCTATCCACTTGCATTGTTCAATGGCTTTCTTCAATGACAATGGAGAAGCTAGTGAGAGCGTTGATAAACGAATGTGCAAGGTTCTACGTTTGTCGCTCGTGCCTGTAGATAACTCAAGCAGATTTGGCAGAGATGCGATTGCGCCTAGTGCAAGGACGGGGAAGTAATCTACTTTGTAATTCTCGGAATCACTCATCGCTATGTACTCTTTACCTTGCAATCTAGCTGAGGAGCCTACAACCCAATGCTCTACAACATCTTTGTTATTTTCATCTTTGGCTCGGCTTAGGCTAAATGCCCCTAATTCTCCAAAGGGTACTGATGGCACACAACACACCAAGGATTCAGTCTTCATCACTGGTGGTTGCTGAGCTTTGTCGAAGTATGTTGTGCCAGTTTCGTTATTAACGAAAGCCTGATATTTAATACTGGAGCGCCCAGCATCTAGCATCAAATGAATTACTTTTTTTGATGGCATCGATGCTTTCTCTGAAATAGTTTCAGGCTCGTTTGTGTTGAGTGCATTCGCGCTAAGGGGTGTTTGTTGCTTTTGAGGTCTTGACATGTCGTTTTACTCTCAACTTTTTATCGTCACTGTCACAAGGAAAAGTAGTCGTCATCAACTAACGTTTCATGTTTCATGTTTCATGTTTCCGGCGAGTGTAAGTGGCGTTTCACGGTGTACGCAGACTGAAACATTGATGCAACCGTTGAAACAGTTTCATGAAACGTTTCTGTGAAACACTACTGAGTATCTTGGCTCCCGCTAGACTCTTGCTGTGCCAGCATCGAATGAAAGCAAAAACTGGAGTAAAAGAAAGTTAACTATCTCTGCATGGTCATTAATGCCCAATTCCTGCGCTTTATTGCTGATAAGTGGGTGTAAAGATTGCCTAATTGTTACTCGCATAAATTCTCCCCAAAATAAATCGCAGGCTGAAGATGCCAGACAGACGTGTATCTTGTCTCTCGCTGGCGTTTTTGCCTTATGTCTGCCAATATAACAATGACACGACATTGTGTCAACACGAAATAGAAATAGTAAAATAATTAGATATTGTGTAGGAGAATGGATTTACATGAACTCAGTAGATTCGATGGTTGATAGACGACGGAGCGAAGATTATAGGCAGTTAAGCGGTCATGTGCCAGTTCCCTTGTATCGAAAATTCAAGGCAACATGTGCTGAACGAGATGTAAACCAAAGTGAGGCCCTCGAACAAGCGCTCGCACTTTGGATAGAACAACCTGCAAAGCAAGATGGTGCCGCATGACCGACGACATAAAACGCTCCAAAGGAAAATTTGACCCGGTTACGGAAACAAGAGATTGGCAAGTAGCCGCGTCTGAGGAATATTGCAGGCGAATTGCTAAAAAAACAGGTAGACGATTAGTAGAAATAATTGATACAGAAGATGAACCGTTACCAATAGTTTGTATTTTTGAGGATTACAAAGATGACTGAAACAGCAACTCTAATGCCACTAAGTACATTTATCCCCGTTTTCACCGCAATCAGCGATCGCGATTGGATACGGTTCAAGGAACTTGAAGTAAGTTTTGCAAACACTCACGGGGTCGAAACTTGGGCAGATGTTTTCAACTTCCGAATCATGCCCGCGCTAGAGCCAGAGGCTAAAAGATGGCTGTTAGTGACAAAATGCAGCCAAGGTATTAAGTCAGTCAAAATTTTAGATTAAGGTCAAGTTGAGGCAGCATCAACAAATTGAATTATTTTTAGTCACACTAATACTATTAATATATATAGTGAGGTATTTGTTTGGTTTTTAATAGTAGTTGAAAACTTGTAAAAGCTTTACTGTGTCTTAGGTTAAGGAAAAAAGATTTTTTGTTTTATTTTATAAAGCTGAGATATTTATTATTTTTTTTTGCATGAGATAATTTATTATGTAATAAGACTATACCCTTAGTCCATCTTTTCTAAGTGTCATGTCACCCGATATACATAAGAAAAGAATGCCTCCCCTAGACTCAACTTGCTTCAACAAGTTGTTTAACAGTCTTAGAAGACACCCCTTTTAAAGTATTTAAATTTCTTTATAACCTAATGTTATCAGTTCCGATAACTTCCTACAACGGGTTTAACGAGAAATTTGATTAAAGTCTTGGTAAATCTTCAGGGGAGGTAAAACCACATCACTTACCTCATAAGGATTTACCAATGATAGCCCTATTTCAAGGATCTCAGACCGTTGATCGCTTAGTCATGCCTTTGCATCTCGCCTCCAAACCAATGGAGGTAACAAAGCATTCACCCTGTCCCCACTGCGGTAAACCAGACTGGTGCTACTCAATAGGAGAATTGACAGTCTGCAACCGCGATGCCCAACCCGCTTCTGGGTGGGAGCAAACATCTAAGACAGATCGCAACGGCAAGCCATACTACGCGCCTGCTCTACCTCAAAAATCGCCACGTCCTCAAGGCAAGAAAGAGTATGTTTACTACGACCGCAATGGACAACCCTTGGTCAAGGTAACTCGCATTGATGACGGCAACGGGAAAAAGCGAATATTCCAGTCACATTGGGATGGTCGTAACTGGGTTAAGGGATTAACTGATTCGGTAAAAGCTTCTATTCCCATTTATCGTTATGCCGAAGTCAGACAGGCAATCGCCCTTGGTAGAACCATATTTATCGTTGAGGGTGAAGGCATAGCCGATATTCTCTGGGAGATGGATATACCAGCCACTACCACAATCGGCGGCGCTCTGAAGTATCGGGTCTACGGCAATTACCAAGCGGATTTAGAAGGTGCTAATCTAGTTCTTTGTCCCGACCGTGACGAACCTGGGTTAAAGCACATGGAAGATATTAATAAAGATTTCCCAGATGCTAAGTGGCTATATGCTCCGCCCAATGAGTTTTACTGGACACACCTACCCAAAAACGGCGGACTGGATATTAAAGACTGGGTACAAGATGGGGCAACACCTGACGACATCCTACAGGCAATTGAGGACAGACGAGTCGTTGTTGATGCGCTCAATAAATCCCTAGAAGTAGAAGCTTCAAGGGAACGACCAGCCCAAAGTAAGTATAAGCAAAAATTGAATGCAATTCGTGCTGTGTGGGCAGATCGCCTACGCTGGAATACTCTCAAAAAACAAGTAGAACTTGACGGTCAACGACTACCGCTTGACCACATTGATTTAAAAGTGGCGATTGATGTTGATATCGACATCAGTAAAGAACAAGCTAAAGGCATTGTTTTGAAACTGGCTCAGGAACACTCTTACTCTCCAGTGGTTGAGTATTTAGAGTCAGTAGCCCAGCGTTACCCCAACGTCGATGTGAATTTACTGGATACTCTGGCCGAACGTTACTTTGGCACAGATGACCCATTACACGCCGCGCTTCTTAAACGGACTTTGATTGCAGCTGTGGCCAGGGCATACCAGCCGGGGTGTAAACACGATGAAATTACTATCTTGCAAGGTAAGCAAAAAGCACTCAAGTCAACATTCTGGGAAGTGCTAGCAGGTGAGGAGTTTTTTACCGACGACATCAACGGCACAGAGAAAGATGAAATCCTCAAAATTAGTCAGTACTGGTTGCTGGAGTATGCCGAGTTTGAGAATGCCTATAAGAAAAAGGATGTTTCACAACTCAAAGCATTCTTGTCCCGGCGTAAAGACTCAATGCGTCGTCCCTACGGTACAGACATTGAGGATTTCCCACGCCCATCAATTATGGTCGGCTCCACCAATCAAAATGAATTTCTTTATGACCCAACAGGTGAGCGCCGCTACTGGGTAATCAAAGTCCTAGTTGAGCGAATCAACATTCGGCAATTGAAGAAAGAACGCAATTTACTATGGGCGGCGGCGGTGGCTGCCTACAAAAATGGTGAGCAATGGCATCTGACTGATACTGAAGACTCTTGGCTTGATGCTGCCAACAAACAATTTCAAAGCACTGACCCTTGGGAACCAACTATCATGGCTTGGGCTAACCTGCACAAAGAAATTTCTATCTCAGAAATCCTTACAGATGTTTTAAAGATTGACCTCGCCAAGCAAGGTCGGCCAGAACAGCATCGCGTCGCCTCCATCCTCCGGGCTAACAGTTGGGTCAAAGGAGATCGCAAACGTATTGCTGGCAAGCTGGTTTATCCCTGGCTCAAGGTAGAAACAGAAGATGGAACGGGGGATAGAACAGGGATAGAACAGAGTATAGAACAGCTTCAAAACATTGTCCAGCAAGCAATAGAGCCTGAGTGTTCTATTTGTTCTATCAATCCCCCTCAAACTTTCACAAAATCTGATGATGCTGTTGAAAATCCACTTCCACAACTTCTAGAAAGTTCTTCAGACAGTGGAACAGAATGGAACAGCACTGAAGTAGAAACGCCCCAAACTCCCACACCACAACCATTACAAGTCTGTTCTGTTCCTGCGTTCCATTCTTCAGACGCAAGTGCTAATGTCACAGCCAATGCTGAATTGGTAAAAGAGTGCATCACCGAGCAGAGTTGGGAAATGCTTGAGGCACTGTTATCAGGTTGGACGGATGAATTTAAGTCGGCAGTGTGGGGATTGTTGACATCAGAGGAACGCTCCCAGGTGAAGAAACTCAAGCTTTCCTTAGAAGGCAGAAATGACTCTTGAGAGTGAAACGAAACTTCAACAAGCTGTATCACTATGACACAGCGCAATTAGGGGTTTACCAAGCCAGTTATAGAAATATAAGTCAGTAACAGAGAAAGAGAAAGGTAGGGTAAATTATTCAAGTGTGCCAAGATGATCTCAGGGGTCAACATCAAGGTGAATGCGTCAAGGGTGAGAATTTTGGGAATGGATAGCTCATGTTATACGTAGGGTCTGGCTACGATGTAGTATGTGACACTGGACTTTCCTACCAACTGGCTGATTCTCGGCTAAGAGCAATTATTAAAGAATGGCTGTTAAACAGAACAGTTCGCTTAAAACAGGTATCAACCAGCAATCAGGGATGGACACCCGGACAGCTCAAACGCAAGTTTGGGGCTGACACTGGACTGTACTGTTTTAGCGGGACTATGGTTGGTTGTGTTTTAGAAGTTGATGGATTAGTCAAGCAAATCAATGGGCGTATTCCCTACCTGAAAACCAACCTCAAACTTGACAAGACTACCGCTTTAAAAATGGATTACGGGTACATAGATTCATCAGGAGAGAGAGAAAAAGTAGACCGTAAAAACTTTTATAGCGCCGCCAAATATTACACCACTCAGTTCCGCTGCCATGTGTTTAAAGAGCATTTTGGTGATGGTGCTGACACCCAAACTGACATGGTAGATTCCTGGGAGAGAGTGGATGAGCTTGGTGTAAAAATCACTTCATCCAGCACCAACTTGGTCTATTTTGATGTTCCTGACCAGTTTGTGGAGCATATCCCCAGCTTTATTCAACCGTGGATTCCTTGCCCCTGTTAGCTCCTACCCGTCGCAGCAAATAATAATTACTTATATTCTTACGACCGAATCAGGGTTACAGCCACGGTCACTGATAAGCATGATTAAATACTCAGTGCATTGTCCACGCAAAATGGAGGTTTGGGGCTTTACGCGGTCTTCAGTACAGGAGATCACTTTCAGAGTAATTAAGTTTTCTATGTTACAATCGGCAAAAAATTGTAGTAATCTTTTAATTTCAAATGTAAGAATTTGAATTTTTGGGGTCTTGGTGGAACAGGAAACCCGATTTTAGTACTTTCTTACTTTTTCTTACCGATTGAAATACATAATTTAATGGTGGCTAAGAGAACTAAGGATATGTTGAGTTTTCAAGCAGATGAAGAAGAGTTTGAAGCCCCGGAGATAACCGCCAATAGAGAAGACGAGGAACCATATAGACTCACTCGACTGGAGAGAGTTTACGGTTTTGTTTGTGGACAAGCAACCCTTCTCAAGCACATGGATGCCTTGAAAAAGGTAACTAAATTGCATGA
>NZ_JADEXR010000084.1 GCF_015206995.1 aff. Roholtiella sp. LEGE 12411
GACGGCACCCCCCCACTCCATCAAGATTGCAGTTGCTCGCGATCGCGCTTTTAATTTCTATTACCAAGACAATCTCGACTTGCTACAACAGTTGGGTGCAGAATTAGTTTTCTGGAGTCCTATCGAAGATGCTGGACTACCACAGGATATACAGGGAATGTATTTTGGCGGTGGTTTCCCAGAAATTTTTGCTCAGCAACTTGCAGAAAATACCAGCGTCCGTGATGCAGTAAAGACAGCAATTATTGCAGGAATGCCTGCGATCGCCGAGTGTGGGGGTTTGATGTATTTATGTGAGCAAATTGTCGATTTTGAGGATAAACCTTGGCCGATGGTGGGGGTGTTACCGACATCTGCTGTGATGGGTGGACGTTTAACTTTAGGCTATCGTCGCGCAGTAGCTTTGCAAGATAATTTGCTAGTAACAGCAGGTACAAACGTTTATGGGCATGAGTTTCACCGTTCCCGTTTAATCTCAAATCCTAACCAGCCCTTGTTTGAAACTTATCGCTACGATTGTGAGGAAAACATGGGATGTGAGGGATGGGGTCTACCTGCAAATGTTCACGCCTCTTATGTTCATTTGCATTGGGGAGAAAGCGTAGAAATTCCACAGCAGTTTATTAGGCAATGTCTGGAGTTTAAATTGCCTTACTTGTCTCAAAACTTCGCTAATGACTGCTCGCTGTGCTGAGGTCATCATTTAGCTTACGAATCAGGCGGGATAACTCACGAATGATATTCACCGCAATTTCGGGAGTTTCTTCAATGGCTTCATATAGCTGTTCTTGCGTTAGTTCCAAACATTCACAAGGTTCTAAAGTTGTTGCAGTAGCTGAACGAGGTTGAGTATCAAATACTGCCATTTCACCGAAGTATTTTCCTTGTTCTACCTCCGCCAGCGATTTATCACCAATGTGAACTTTAACTCGACCTGAGACAATAATGTAGAGCGATCGCCCTTCTTCTCCTTGTCGAAAAATGGTGTAATTAGCTGGAAACGGCAGTTCGTTCATCACGGAGGTGAGCCGCACAATAAAATCATCCCGCAATTCCTTAAAAATCGGAACTTGCCGGACAAATAGTAAACGGTCAACACTGGTTAGCATAATTACAACTTAAAAAGAAAATCTTACTGAAAATCTCAAAACTGAACTAAGGGCGCGATTAGACATATTATCAGATGTTTATTGTTAGTCGCCAAGAAGAGGCTAGGCTTTGGGGGAGTGGGGGAGTAAAAAGATTTTAGCTGGGTATGGGGGTGCAGGGAAAACCGCTACAATTACTACACCCTGTTTGAATAAGCAGTCTTGGTGTGTAAGTCTTAGCTGTGGAAAAATCAAGTTTGTTTCAGCGGACTTTAGCTATTAGTTTTGGAACTTATGCCCAAGCGGGATGTCAAGTGAGAGATTGAAAAGATGTGGGTAAGCTGTTACGCATTTAAATTATGTATTTCGCGCTTAGGTTGTCAAGAGTCATTTGTCCACAGTCAAAGGCTAGCTTGGACTGTGGACAAATGACCTTGGACATCTTAAGCACAAGAATATTTGATCTAGACGCACATCAGCTTAATGACAAGAGTATGAGGTTAGGGGCCAGCGTATGTTCTGGAAATGGTGCTTTCGACTATTAATAGTATTCCTGGGACTATGGCTACTCTTGACTGTGGGTTCCCGCCTGGGAGCAGAAATTTTCTGGTTTCAGGAAGTCGGCTACTTGCAAGTATTTTTGCTGAGGATAGTGACTCAAGGTGCTTTATGGGTAATGGTAGCTGGTGTCAGTGTTACCTATCTACTGGGAAACCTTGTAATTGCACAACGGCTGAAGTATGTCCAGTCTCTAAAGATAGAACAAGTTAGGAGCGAGGAAGCAGAACTTAGTAGTGAGCTAAAAGACTTTCTCAGTCCTCAGTATCCAAGACGAGATGAAATTCGGACACCTGACACGCGAAGCTTTAAACCATTAAGATTACACTGGTTGTTGCCTCTAGCTTTAGCATTGAGCTTATTAGTAGGATTAATGCTGGGTCACTATGGTCAAATAGCCAGTTCATACTGGTATTATCCCCTTAACAAAGCGAGTCTACCCCTTCCGCTCCTGCTCCGGCCAGAGACCATCTGGCAGTTGGGAAAGCAGATAATCTCGCAAGTTTGGTATTTTAGCTTAGTTGGGGGAGTAGCGATCGCAATCTTAATTTATCCTCAATTGTTTGCAGCGATCGCAATTATTTTCAGTGTCGGGTTTGGGTGGATGCTGTCCCAACACTGGGCCAAAGTTCTGCAATATTTCCACCCTACGCCTTTCAACAACACGGAGCCTTTATTTGGTCGAGATATCAGCTTTTATATATTTTCCCTCCCCGTGGGGGAACTACTAGAATTCTGGCTGATGGGATTATTTTTATATGGCTTTCTCGCTGTTACCCTCACTTATCTCTTATCAGCAGATAGCCTGAGTCGGGGAATTTTTCCAGGTTTTTCACCACAGCAGCAGCGTCATTTATGCGGTATGGGTGGCTTGTTAATGCTGGTGGTTGCCCTAAGTTATTGGCTGAGTCGTTATGAACTTGTATATTCCAGCCGTGGGGTAAGTTATGGCGCTAGCTATACCGATGTTACAGCACAGTTGCCAGCCTATACTGTCTTGTTTGTGTTGGCAGTGGCGATCGCTATTTATCTACTTTGGCGAACGTTTTTCTGGCGATCCAAATCCAAGTATCGCCGATTGGTGTTTTACGGTTTGGGGATCTATCTAGTAATGGTTGTAGCAGCTGGTTATGTCTTGCCCACTGCCGTGCAATATTTAGTTGTTGAGCCTAATGAATTGCAACGTGAGCAACCTTACATTCAGCGTACTATCGCCTTGACTCGGCAGGCATTTGATCTTGAGGCGATCAATGCTAGAACTTTCAATCCGCAAGGAAGACTGACTGAAGCTGATATTAAAGAGAATGCCCTGACGATTCGCAATATTCGCCTTTGGGATGAGCGACCACTATTAGAAACCAATCGCCAGCTGCAACAAATTCGTCCCTACTATCGGTTTCCTGATGCTGATGTTGATCGGTACACCCTAGAACCAGACGTAACCACACGCCGGCCAACTGCCCAAAAGCCACCAGCGCTTGAGCAGAAACCAGTTGAAGCAACAGAACGGCGTCAGGTATTGATTTCGGCACGAGAATTAGATTACAGTGCCGTACCACAACAGGCGCAGACATGGGTTAACCGCAATCTAATTTATACTCACGGTTTTGGATTTACTCTCAGCCCGGTTAATACAGTTGGGCCGGGAGGGCTACCAGAATATTTTGTCAAAGATATTAGCGGTGATCGTAATGCCCTCAGCACTTCCAGTGAGGGTATTCGTGACAGTGTTCCCATTGGACAACCCCGAATTTATTACGGTGAAATTACCAACACTTATGTAATGACTGGCACGAAAGTTAAGGAGCTAGACTATCCGAGTGGCAGTGAGAATGTTTACAACAAATACGATGGTCGAGGCGGTATTAAAATCGGTTCAGCGTGGCGAAGGTGGCTATTTGCCACGTATTTGAAGGACTGGCAAATGATACTGACGCAGGATTTTTTGCCTGAGACAAAAGTGTTATTCCGGCGGAATATTAACCAAAGAATTCGCGCGATCGCACCTTTTTTAAAATTTGATAGTGACCCCTATTTGGTCGCTGCTGATGCCAATTTTGACAAGAATAATCAAGATTTCCCAACCAATCAAAGTTATCTTTATTGGATGATTGATGCCTACACGACAAGCGATCGCTATCCTTACTCAGATACCAATGGCGATAATATCAATTACATTCGTAACTCGGTCAAAGTAGTGATTGATGCCTATCACGGCACTGTTAACTTTTATATTGCCGACCCCAATGATCCGATAATTGCCACTTGGTCAGCGATATTCCCAAACCTCTTCAAACCGCTCAGTGCCATGCCAGTCAGCCTCCGCAGCCATATCCGCTATCCAGTAGACTTCTTCAAAATTCAATGTGAGCGGTTGATGATCTATCACATGACTGATGCCCAAGTATTTTACAACCAGGAAGACCAGTGGCAAATTCCCAACGAAATCTATGGTGGCGAAGCTCGTCCGGTAGAACCGTATTATTTAATTACCAGTCTACCTACCGTACCTTTTGTTGGCACAGCCTCTCGTAGAGAAGAATTTATCTTGCTTTTGCCCTACACTCCCAGACAGCGGACTAATTTGATTGCTTGGTTAGCAGCGCGATCGGATGGACAGAACTACGGTAAGCTGCTGTTGTATGTTTTTCCCAAGGAACGTTTGGTCTACGGACCAGAGCAAATCGAGGCGCGGATTAACCAAGATCCAGTAATTTCCCAGCAAATTTCCTTGTGGAATCGGCAGGGTTCAAGAGCGATTCAAGGAAATTTATTAGTAATTCCGATTGAGCAATCCCTACTCTACGTCGAGCCAATCTATCTAGAAGCGACACAAAATAGCCTACCAACTCTGGTACGGGTAGTCGTAGCTTACGAAAACCGGATTGTCATGGCACAAACCCTAGAACAGGCATTGCAGGCAATTTTTAAACCAGAAGTAACACCCGCTCCGGCGATTATCCGTCCTGTTGAGGAAGCAGCCCCGCCTAGTTAGAAATCATACACTACGTCTTCCCAATGCCCAATGCCCAATGCCCAATGCCCAATGCCCAATGCCCAATGCCCAATGCCCAATGCCCAATGCCCAATGCCCAATGCCTTTTACCATTTCTGGATGTAAACCACCGATGAACCCTGATGAACGTCGAGATGAAGATAGACAAGCTTTTACAATATTAGAAGTTCAAGACCTTGATGTTAATTATGGCGGTATTCAAGCTCTCAAAAATATTAATTTAACTATTCAAAAAGGTGAGGTAGTCACTCTAATTGGTGCTAATGGTGCAGGCAAAACTACCACACTCCGCGCTATATCAAAAATAGTGAATTCTAGGAGTGGTGGAATTATTTATAGTGGACGTAATATTACACGTCGTCAAGCTCATGAAATTGTTAAACTTGGTATAGCCCATTGTCCAGAAGGGCGAAGAGTATTAGCACGGCAAACAGTTTTAGATAACTTATTATTAGGTGCTTATATTCGCTCCAATCAAGTAGAAGTAAAAAGAGATATTCAGCGCCAATTTGAGTTATTTCCGCGTTTAGCGCAAAGACGTAATCAACTAGCAGGAACTCTCAGCGGTGGTGAGCAACAAATGTTAGCGATCGCTCGTGCTGTAATGAGTAAACCAAAATTATTACTTTTAGATGAACCTAGCCTGGGATTAGCACCTGCGATCGTCCGGGAAATTTTCTCCATTATTGAAAATCTGCGGGCTACAGGCGTTACTATTTTGTTAGTTGAACAAAACGCCAATCTGGCTTTAAAAATTGCCGATCGCGGCTATGTTCTAGAAGCTGGTTCTATTACTTTAACAGGTACAGCATCAGAATTAATTAGTGATGAGCGAGTTAAAAAGGCTTACTTAGGATAATTAAAAATGAAAATTTGGAAGGCATGAACACATGGTAAAATCACCAACTAAACCCCTAACTTTGGAGGAGTTTTTAAAACTACCAGAAACCAAACCTAGCTCAGAATACATCAACGGTAAAATTATTCAAAAGCCTATGCCTCAAGGAAAGCACAGTATCACTCAGGGTGAGTTAGTCAGCGCTATCAATGCTGTGGTCAAGCCTCAAAAAATTGCCCTTGCCTTTCCAGAATTACGATGTACTTTTGGCGGACGTTCGATTGTACCAGATGTAGCCGTCTTTGCTTGGAAGCTAATTCCTATAGACGACGGTGGAGATGTGGCGAATATCTTTAAAACTTATCCAGATTGGACAATTGAAATTCTTTCTCCAGATCAAAGTCAGACTAAAGTAACAGGAAATATCTTACATTGCCTGAAGCATGGTAGTCGCTTAGGTTGGCTAATTGATCCAGAAGAACGATCAGTTTTGGTTTATCCACCAAAACAGCAACCAGAACTTTTACAAGAGGAAGAAGAAATAATCCCAGTTCCCGATTTAGTTAGTGAAGTTCGGTTGACTGTAGGGCAACTATTTGGATGGTTGAAGTTATAGAGACATATATTAATGGGTTTTAAACTTAAAAACGTCATTCCTTGGGGACGTTCGATGCAGGAATACATGAAGATGTTTGACTTAACTTCTGATGAATGTAAGTTAAATATTCTCGATTGTGCTGGTGGCCCTGCTAGTTTCAATGCAGAAATGACACGTCAAGGCTACAAAGTTATCTCTTGCGATCCAGTTTATCAATTCACCGTAGATGAAATCGCCAAACGGATTCAAGACACTTATGAAACAGTAATACAAGGTGTCAAAGCAAATCAAGAATTTTATGTTTGGCAAGATATCCAGTCACCTGAACAGATGGGTGAAATTCGGATGGCGGCGATGCGTCAATTTTTGGCAGATTTTCCTTTGGGAATTACAGAAGAGCGTTATTTAACAAACCAATTACCTAGCTTACCGTTTGAAACCAATCAGTTTGATTTGGTTTTGTGTTCTCACTTATTATTTACTTATTCTGATCAGCTTTCAGAAGAATTTCATATTTCATCCATTTTAGAAATGTGTCGAGTTGCTAAAGAAGTACGGATTTTTCCAATATTAAAAATATCTGGTGAACTATCTCCTTGGCTGCAA
This sequence comes from aff. Roholtiella sp. LEGE 12411, assembly GCF_015206995.1. GTDB lineage: Bacteria > Cyanobacteriota > Cyanobacteriia > Cyanobacteriales > Nostocaceae > Komarekiella. Next base: position 6,705 of record NZ_JADEXR010000084.1, read on the forward strand.
CCAGTCATAGATGAACTACACCAACGGAAATATTCAGTAGAAATTAAGCAAGTGCCTTATGAATTTCAGAAGAATGGCAACCAAGTCTTGCGTATCAATGTAATTTCTGCCAAGATGCGAAACTGATGCCTCTTCAAATTTCACCTATAGGATTCCTATTTGATTTTTGAAAAAACTGCGTACACCTCTAACTCCCTTTTTTCCTATCCCCCATTCGGTGTCTCTACGAGTCAGTTCACGAATCAAATCGGATTACTATAGTAGGTTAATTTATGACGAATAATTATAAGATTTGTCATATATTGGATTTCAGCCCAGTTTTTGGGTGTCTATCGTAGATGCGAACCTAATCGCCTGAATATTTAAACTAATGAGTCAAATAGTCTGGATCGCAAGACATGCTAACCGCTTAGACTTTGTTAACCCCGATTGGTTTCTCACCGCAGAACGACGCTACGATCCACCCTTATCTGATGATGGTATCGTGCAGGCTCAGCAGTTAGCTAATCGCTTGAAAAGAGAAAATATTGCTCATATTTTTGCTTCTCCCTTCTTACGAACTGTACAAACAGCAAACCAAGTTGCAGAAGTTCTCAATCTGTCTATCAAATTGGAAATAGGCTTGAGCGAATGGCTAAATCCCGCTTGGATGACAGAAGAACCAGAAAGACTTTCAACTCCAGCTTTAGCAGAATTATTTCCTAGAATTGACATTGGTTACACTTCGCGCATTGCAGCCAAGTATCCTGAAACTCATGAAAAAGTGCGGGAACGTTCAGGACAAACTGCTAGATGCCTGGCCAATGAATTTTTCCCAAAAAATATCTTGCTGGTAGCCCATGGCGCTTCTGTACTGGGGGGAGCAATGGGGTTAGTAGGAGAAATTGCCAAAACGGAAGTGAAAGCCTCTCTATGTTCCCTAGTGAAGCTTGTACGTCAGGATTCAGAATGGTTGTTAGAACTAAAGGGAGATATCTCCCATTTAAGCGTTGTAGAGAAAGTAATTCGATTTAACTGAAAGTAACTAATATGACATTACTATTAGCAGGAGACATTGGCGGCACAAAAACTATTTTGCGGCTGGTTGAGGCGTCAGAGTCGCTGGAGTTACGCACTATTTATCAAGAAAGCTATCGCAGTAGTGATTTTCCCGATTTAGTACCAATAGTGCAGCAGTTTTTGGTCAAAGCTGACACAGCGACACCACAAAAGGCTTGTTTTGCGATCGCTGGCCCAGTGCTCAAAAATACTGCTAAGCTGACTAATTTAGTATGGTTCCTCGAAACCGAACGACTAGAACAAGAATTAGGCATTCCGCAAATTTCTCTAATCAACGATTTTGCTGCTGTAGGTTATGGCGTTTTAGGTTTACAAAAACAAGACTTGCTGACTTTGCAGGCTGGTAAATTTCAAGCTGAAGCCCCCATTGGAATCATTGGTGCTGGTACAGGCTTAGGACAAGGATTTTTAATTAAGCAAGGGCCTTTCTATCAAGTTTTTCCCTCAGAAGGTGGACACGCTGACTTTGCCCCCCGTCATGAGTTAGAGTTTCAGCTATTAAAATACCTGTTGGATAAACATGGTATCCAGCGCGTTTCTGTAGAACGAGTGGTTTCCGGTCAGGGAATTGTCGCAATTTATCAATTTTTGCGCGATCGCAAAATTGCTCCGGAATCACCAGATATCGCCCAAATCGTCCGAACCTGGGAACAAGAGGCGGGACAGCAGGAAAGAAGTGTTGATCCTGGTGCAGTTATTGGTACAGCCGCATTGCAAAAACGCGATCGCCTTTGCGAACAAACCATGCAATTATTTGTAGAAGCTTACGGTGCAGAAGCTGGAAATCTTGCCATCAAACTCCTACCTTACGCTGGACTATACATTGCGGGCGGTATTGCTCCTAAAATACTCCCTCTAATACAAAACAGTAATTTCCTGTTAACTTTCACCCAAAAAGGCCGGATGCGTTCTCTCCTAGAAGAAATACCTGTATATATTATCCTCAATCAACAAGTGGGGCTAATTGGTGCTGCTTTGTGTGCTGTTAGGTTATAATCTCCAATGATTAATACTGGTCGTCGCGAGATCTGATTGGGCAAAGGAGAGTAGTAAAAGCGAATACTCAAATTTGCGAATTAATCTGACCAGCCCCTTCTCTACGAGAGGCTGCGCCAACGGGGCGGGAACAGGGAACAGGGAATAGGGAGAAGAATTAGCCCCGAATATTGGATACAAGCCCCTTAATTGATTAATGGAAAAAATCAAATACTTGAAACCAGATGGCGCAAGCCACGAAGTTTCAATGCGTCCTTATATAAATCCCCTAATTGGAATTATGGGGATTCCCCTGTTGCCTGTTGCCCGTTAAGAGTTCCCTTTTAAATGAAATATTTGTGTGGCGATCGCACTTGCCCAATTAAATTAATAATAATTACTTGCAATAACTTCCTATATTAACTTTATTCGTTGACAATTTTTGCTTGCAAAGTGGGATTATGCGGATCTAATTAGCAAACTTCAGGAAGTCCTAAAGTAAACAACGTTCAATTGTGGCGACAACTGATTGAGAAAGTGTATCAAAATCGTAACCGCCTTCCAAACCAAATAAAATTTTACGAGTTAGCCCCAGACAATAATCAGTGAATAAGCCATAATCTGCTGGTTGCAAATTAATACTCGCCAAAGGATCTGCGGCGTTGGCATCGTAACCTGCACTCACAATTAGTAAATCTGGCTGAAAATTTGCTAAAAAGGGTAGCACCTTTGTTTCCAATAGTGGTTGATATACAGAGATATCACTACCAGGAGCTAGGGGCAAATTCAACACATTATTATGAAAGCCGCGCTCTGTAGCTCTCCCAGTACCGGGATAGCAGGGGTACTGATGTAGAGAACAATAGGCAATTTGCGGATGAGTTTCAACGATCGCCTGAGTACCATTACCGTGATGGACATCCCAATCTAAGATGGCGACGCGGTTAATTCCGGGTTGTTCTAGGGCAAACAAAGCTGCGATCGCTGCATTAGAAAATAAGCAAAAGCCCATCCCAGCATCACTTTCAGCATGGTGTCCCGGTGGACGCGCCAGCACAAAAGCCGGATTTGCTGTTGCTAGCACAGTATCAACTCCATCCAACCAAGCACTCACTGCTAACAATGCTACATCATAACTACGCGGGGAAACAGGCGTATCTCCGTCCAAATAACTACCGCCAGTAGAAGCAATTTCCCAAACTTTCTTGATATAGTCTGGGGTATGAGCTTTTACCAACAGAGGCATCAGTGATAGGTTTTCTGATGCTGGTGTAGGCGATCGCCATTCAATTTTCTCTGCAAATGCGGATGTTCTTAAAGCATTAGCGATCGCCTTCAAGCGTTCTGGGTTCTCTGGATGGTATTTTCCAGTCTTGTGATCCAGAAACTCGTCAGAATAAATGACTGGCAGCATAGAGCGAAAAAATTTGGCAGCAGGATACTGAATGCCATTGTATCCTTACTAGCCTCTCTACTCTTCGGTTAACCCAGTCATTTCTTCATCGCTTGGTTGATCAAGCATTTCGGGTACTAAAGCTGGGTTACTCCTACGTTCTGCTGGCGATTGCTCCCGGATGACATCATCCATTTTCGGAGGATGTTTGATTTTGTCTAGTACCTCTGGACTTAGTTGCGATGCATCACCTTCGGAATTGATCTTTTCAGCTTGACTAGGAACTGTTTCCTTATTCATGAATATTGCCTTTAACTTCTAGCCCAAGCTTAAGAAATGGTGTTGCAAGACACACACTATCTTCGGACTTAGATTGCTATTTGCAGACTAGGGTTTGGCTAAATGCCTGACCTAGCTCTCCAGGCAAAAAAAGGCAATATATGCTAGAATTGTATCAAAATATAGCAATTATTCAAGAGAAATTTAGAGTAATTTTGCGCTTTGTCAAGTTTAAAGGCTAAAATCTACGATTTTTGGAGATTTTTAGGTTATGACATTCTCACAGGAGAGGATTATCCCGACAGACTTGCGGAACGAAATGTCGCAGTCTTATCTGGAATACGCCATGAGCGTGATAGTGGGTCGGGCGCTGCCAGATGCCAGGGATGGTCTAAAACCTGTGCATCGCCGCATCCTGTATGCAATGCACGAGCTAGGTCTACTCCACGATCGCCCTTTCAAGAAATGTGCTCGTGTGGTGGGGGAAGTGCTAGGTAAATATCACCCCCACGGTGACACAGCAGTGTATGATGCCTTGGTGCGGATGGCGCAGGATTTTTCCATGCGATCGCCCTTAGTTAACGGGCATGGCAACTTCGGTTCGGTGGACAACGATCCGCCAGCGGCAATGCGATACACAGAATGCCGCTTGCAAGCTCTAACAAGCGCCGGTCTACTGCACGACATTGAGTCAGAAACCGTAGACTTTGCTGATAACTTCGATGGTTCCCAGCAAGAACCGACAGTACTGCCGGCACGTATCCCACAATTGTTGCTCAATGGTTCTTCTGGAATTGCCGTGGGTATGGCAACCAACATTCCGCCCCATAACTTGGGCGAATTGATTGATGGCTTGGTGGCACTAATTCACGATTCAGAAATCACTGATCTCCAGTTAATGCAGTACATCCACGGCCCAGACTTTCCCACTGGGGCGCAGATTTTGGGGACTACGGCAATTCGGGAAGCTTATACCACCGGGCGCGGTTCCATCACCATGCGTGGTGTAGCTAATATTGAAACCGTTGAACAACGGGGGCGTCCAGATCGGGAAGCAATTATCATCACCGAATTGCCCTACCAAACCAATAAAGCGGCGCTGATTGAAAAAATCGCCGAAATGGTCAACGAAAAACGTCTAGAGGGAATTGCAGATATCCGGGATGAAAGCGATCGCGACGGGATGCGTATTGTCATCGAACTCAAACGTGATGCCTATCCCCGCGTGGTGCTAAATAACCTCTACAAGCAAACGCCACTCCAAGCCAACTTTGGGGCGAATATGCTGGCGTTGGTAAATAGCGAACCTCAGATCCTTACTCTGAAGGAGTTCTTAAGCGTCTTTTTGGATTTCCGGATCGAATCCATTGCCAGACGCACCCGCTACGAACTGCGGAAAGCCGAGGAACGCGACCATCTCTTGCAAGGGTTACTGATTGCCCTGTCCCGGTTAGATGCAATTATTAACTTGATTCGCCATGCTCCTGATGCGCCCACAGCCAAAGGTGAATTAATCACAACTTATGGTCTTTCAGAAGTGCAAGCAGATGCAATTTTGCAAATGCAATTGCGGCGTTTGACTGCTTTAGAAGCAGACAAAATTCGCCAAGAACATGAGGACTTACAAACGCAGATTACCGACTTGCAGGATATCTTGGCTCGGCGGGAAAGGGTGCTGGAAATCATTGAAACTGAAGTTACACAGCTAAAAACTAGCTTCGCCACACCTCGTCGCACGGTGATTTTACCAGGAGAAGGAGAATTAGATGACCGTGACCTCATTGCCAACGAAAAAGCAATAATTCTAGTCACCGAGCAAGGTTACATCAAACGGATGCCAGTCAACACCTTTGAGGCTCAAAGCCGTGCTACCAGAGGTAAAGCCGCCGCGAAGGTCAAAGATGATGACACCGTTGAGCATTTCTTAACTTGCTGCGATCACGACAGTATTTTATTCTTTAGCGAGCGTGGTGTAGTTTACTGCCTCAGAGCATATCAAATTCCAGTTGGTTCGCGTACCAGTCGCGGTACGCCAATTGTCCAAATGCTACCCATTCCCCGCGAGGAAAAAATTACCTCGATTGTACCCGTTGACGAGTTTACCAGTGAAGAATACCTAGTAATGCTCACTAAAGGCGGCAATATCAAGAAAACTGAATTAGCTGCGTTTAGCCATATTCGGGCCAATGGACTGATTGCCATTTCCCTAGAAGAAGGTGATCAACTCCGCTGGGTACGACGCGCTAAAGTAGAAGACAGCATTATTATTGGCTCTCGTCAGGGTATGGCGATTCACTTCAGGTGTACCCACGAACAATTGCGTCCTCTTAGTAGGGCGACTCGTGGGGTAAAAGCGATGAAACTGAAGAATAATAATGATGAACTGGTGGGAATGGATATTCTCCCCGCAGCAATTCTGGACACCTTGAATACAGATACAGAAGCGGAAATCGAAGATATCGAGACTGAAGATATCGAAATTAATGAAGAATCCGCAGAAGTGCCTAGCAACGGCAGTATAGGCCCTTGGGTGTTGGTAATTACAATGGGAGGATATGGCAAGCGTGTGCCAGTTGCTCAATTCCGCCTGCAAAATCGTGCTGGTCAGGGTTTAATGGCAACCAAATTCAAAAACCGCAAAACCAAAGATAAATTGGCAACCCTACGCATTGTCAACAATGATGATGATGAAATCATGATGGTCACAAATCGCGGTATTATCATTCGTCAGGCAGTGAATGCGATTTCCATACAATCGCGATCGGCAACTGGGGTGAGAGTGCAGCGTTTAGACGAAGATGACGCTATTACTGGCGTGGCAATAGTTCCACCTGATACTGTTGATGCAGAAGAAGCTGAATAAGAAGCAGGGGGAGAGGTTAATCTCCTTACTCCCTTACTTAATTGCCTTATGCAGCGGGATTTTGATGGGGCTAACCGTAGCCCCTATAGGTGCGTGGTTCTTAGCTTGGATTGCCTTAGCGCCCCTATGGATATTGGTTGTTAGCTCCTCAAAACGCAAAAACCAATATCCCCCTGCTCTTCCCCGAAGTTACGATGCCTACGGCGGGCTGTACCAACAAAGGAAGCCTCCGCTCGGACTTCTCTGTGCTCTCTTGTGGGGTATCAGTTATCACGGTGTCGCCCTATCTTGGATTACTGGAATTCATCCTATGACTTGGTTGGGCGTTCCTTGGTGGCCGAGTTTAGCTATTACCCTTTTTTGTTGGGGATTCATTAGCCTCTTGGGAGGGGTATTTGCTGCTATTTGGGCTGCTGTGATGGTTCGTCTGGGCGAGCAAAAGTCGTGGCTACGTATACTGATTGGTACAGCTGTTTGGTGCGCTTTAGAGAGTCTGTGGAGTGCCGGGCCTTTGTGGTGGAGTTCGCTTGCTTATACACAAAGCCCATACAATCTCGTGATTTTACACCTTGGTCAACTCTCTGGGCCTAATACTATTACAGCGGCAATAGTTGTCATCAATGGTTTGATTGCTGAAGGATGGACGAACCGCACAGACGCAGAGGGCGCACAGACAAGTTGGTCTGTGTTGCGCCAGTTGGTACAATGGGGGAAACCTTCCGTTCGTCCTTGGCGTCTCCCCTTGGGAGAAGTTTCGATAGGAGGAAGCCGCTCCAGCTTCTCTGCGCCTCTGTGGTTCGTTGATAAATACTTAGCTACCGCCACGGGACTATTAATTACCTTACACCTCATTGGTTTAATCTTATACATCCGTCCTATCGCCCAAGTACCAGAAGCAGCATTGAAAATTGGGATTATTCAGGGTAATATCCCTAACCGACTTTTACTTGGTTCTGAGGGGTTTCGTCGCGCCCAAGAAAACTACACCAATGGGTATATTACTTTAGCAGATCAAGGTGTAGATGGAGTCCTGACCCCAGAGGGCGCTTTACCTATTTTTCAGCGTAACTTGATGGGAACTGCCTTAGTCTCAGCAGTGCGGGAAAAAGGCGTAGTTGCTTGGATTGGGGCTTTTGGAGAACGGGGACGCAGCTATACAATTAGCTTGTTTACTTTTAATGGTAATGGTGAAATTGTCAGCCGCTACGACAAAGCTAAACTAGTACCTCTGGGGGAGTATATTCCCTTTGAAGGAATTTTAGGTGGGATAGTTCAGCGCTTGTCGCCTCTGGATGCACACCAAATTCCCGGTTCAGCAAATCAGCTAGTTGACACTCCTTATGGTAGGGTTATTGTCGGTATCTGTTACGAATCTGCATTTCCGGAGCAATTTCGCCGTCAAGCTGCTGCGGGTGGGCAATTTATCCTAAGTTCTTCTAATGATGCTCATTACAGTGCTCACATGCCATTCCAGCATCATGCACAGGATATTATGCGGGCAATTGAAACTGATAGATGGACTGTGCGGGCAACTAATACCGGATATTCAGCTTTTGTAGATCCTCACGGCAAAACTTTGTGGATATCTGGATATAATACCTACGAAATTCATGCTGCAACCATTTATCGCCGACAAACGCAGACTTTATATGTTCTTTGGGGTGATTGGTTGACACCGTTGTTGTTAGGGTTAGGTGTTGTAGGATGGTTTGTGAGCAAACGCAAGGATGAAAATAGTAGTTTCTAAGGAAAGGTCTGGCAAAAAATTTGGTTATAACCTAATATCGAGAGCTTGAGTTATGACGTAACCATCGCCGACTTTTACATGAATAGACCACAGTAAATGCCCACTCTACAAGCAAGGAACTATTTCCTGTAGTTTACTCAATTTAAAATTGCTGTATGACTTTTCTGTCTGCTTCTTCCCAGGTTTTGTAATTAGACTTGGTGTTTCTGGCTGTTGTTCAACAGGCTTTGTCAATAAAGTAGATGGCGTAGATGTTGTTGAAAAGTAGCAATTGTTGCTAATGAAACTAGACACTTGCAGTAAGATTTTGGCATTAACCTTGATCATGTCCAATAGACATCTCATATCATGTTCGCTTAAATACTTACGATATAATGAACGCTGAGATTTTTAAATATAAAGACTTTGGGGATTTTATATCGTCAGCGATATACCAAAGATGATATAAACTTTTTTATTAGTAAGAGTATCAGTAATTTATATAACAGTATAGGCAACGTCATAAAACCGTTTTTAAGTTATACGCAAAGGATGAATGACTAATTTAAATGACTTCCAAAAACTAGTAGCACTTGCAAATGAACACGGAATTATTTGCCAACCAGCACCAGAAGAATGCTTGATTGCATCTTTACCTGGATATGATGATTTTTTATTGGCTTTCACTTGGTCTGGTGCTGTTGAGGGAGAACCACCAGAGCATGAATTAATTGCAATTAGCGTACAAGATATGGCTAAAGAGGTTACTGTTGCAGCTTGGCAGATTCCTGCTTATTTATTCGGCCATGTTTTAAGACAAGCACAAATGCTTGTAGCTGCCCACAAAGATTTCATTAGTTAACAGATAACTATAGTAATCCGATTTGATTCGTGAACTGACTTGTAGAGACACCGAATGGGGGATAGGGGATAGAGAATGGGAAATGGAAAAAAGGGAGTTAGAGGTGTACACAGTTCTTTCAAAAATCAAATAGGAATCCTATAGCAGCTAAAAAATACTATGCCTATTCACGGAGGTATCATTTATTTTGTTGCCATTGAGTCGATTGGATACACGTCTGTCTAAAGATAGATACTATTTACTTTAAGAAAAGTTACGTTTGTAACAGAATCTAAACAAACTCAGGTAAGACACATGGCTGATATTGTTGATACCGCCGTTAACGCTGGCTCTTTTAATACCTTAGTTGCTGCAATTAAAGCTGCAAATCTGGTAGATACTTTAAAGGGTGCTGGTCCATTTACTGTGTTTGCACCTACTGATGAGGCATTTGCTAAGCTTCCCGAAGGTACAATAGATGCATTGCTCAAAGATATTCCAAAGTTGAAGAAAATCCTGACTTATCACGTTGTTTCAGGTAAGGTACTATCATCTGACGTGGTTAAGCTAAAGTCAGCTACCACTGTTGAAGGTTCTGATGTGAAAATTGACGCTTCTAATGGAGTGAAGATAAATGATGCCACTGTCGCAACACCAGATGTTGCTGCTGATAATGGTGTCATTCACGTCATTGATACAGTATTAATCCCAGCATAAGCATCTGCTTAAAATCGTAGATAAAAGAAACTGTAGATAAGCTGTATACGCAAATAAACTTGTATATTTCGCGCCGAGGTTGTCAAGAGTCAAAAGTCTACAGTCAAAGGCTAGCTTGAACTTTTGACTCTTGACCTTCGACAGCCTCAGCACGAGAATATTTGATCTAGACGTGCATCAGCTTAATTTCTTTTATCTACGATTATTAGCAAATCGAGTCTGTTAAAACTTATCATGTGTCATATAACGTTTTGCTGATTATTTTTTTAACAAGCGTTATACAAAATCTTTTAACTGAAAAAATATACCTAGTGGTTTAGATTGTGTAGGTAAGATTGTTTAAATTACCCAATTTAAATAAAATATTATTTGTAGCTAACAATAAAGCAATTGAATAAGACTTTGCGAGTCTCCTTTATATGGCTGATTTAATTTTTATTAAATATATTACAAAAACTGCATTTTGGTAATGAGTATTACTAAAATACAGTTAATAATTGCTTGAATCACCAAATCGATGAGGACACTATAGGTATATCATTGATTAAGAATGCTTCCAAGCTTTGTGCAACGCTATTTATAAATTTTTCACTTTTTTCAGGATAGTGCTTAAACAAGGCTGTATACCACTACAGTACCGAATTGTTTATACCTAAAAGAGGGCATCAAAACCATGAGGCCCTCTATGTAAAACTCCTCTTTTTCAAGACTGCTCTGAATCTGCCCCAGAGCAGTTTTACGTTTTATGAGTATGTAGGCGAATAACTTAAGCGTTTGTACACAAGACTTGTTCCTCAATTACGGAAACTTCTCTTACGCTGCCTGTGCTTAGCAACTTCTTTGCGCTTACGTTTTTGCTCTGGCGTTTCAAAATGACGATGCTTCTTCATGTCTGAAAAAATCCCTGCCTTGGAAACTTGCCGCTTAAATCGACGCAAGGCTGACTCGATTCCTTCATTCTCGCCCACAACTATTTGGGTCATTTTGTCTCCTACTTAAATTGGTACTTGGCAATGTTAACCTATCCAGTAGACTGGAGCGTAAAAAGGGCAGACTCGTTGTCTGCCCTGAAGACGTTAAAGTTATATTTTTTGTTTCAAAGCTTAGTAACGCTGAGAGTATCCTCCACTGTTATTCCCCCGTCTACCACCACCAGAGGAACCTCTATCCTCACGCGGCTTAGCCTTATTAACTTTGAGGTTGCGTCCCATCCACTCAGCACCATCAAGAGCATCAATGGCAGCTGTTTCTTCAGCATCTGTACCCATTTCCACAAAACCAAAGCCGCGTAATTGACCTGTTTCACGATCAGTAGGTAGCTGAACCCGCTTTACAGAACCATATTCTGCAAACACAGCAGTTAGAGTATCTTGTGTAACCTCATAAGACAGGTTGCCTACGTAAATTGACATAGATTGTTTCCAAAATCAGAGGTTTGTAGAGATTTAGATTTCGGGGAAAAGCCTGTAAATACCAAAAGGTAGAAGCCTATCAATACTAAAAACAAAAGCTACAACCGAATTTTATTCTCATCTACTACTTTAGCACAGCATTCAATTCTTACTCACCTTAACCTTGCACAAGGCTAAGAGGATGTTTGAACAAGCTTTTGCAATATTGAGTTAGTAAACAAGTTTTAAGCAGTCAAGTGAGTTGGGTTGAACAAAGTCCAACAAGCAATCAACTTACAAATACTGAGTTTCGCGATCGCTCAATCCAACCCACAAATTATGATAAATAATAATCTCAACCTCAAAGGGCGATCGCACTGACTCATGAAGAACTCAAACACTAATTGAGAGTAACGCTAGAACAGCCCAGGCTATGCTAGACGGTCAGTATAGCAATATGGTTTGATTTTTTTCCACATTTATTATTAGAACTATTTACGCCTACACATGCTAAGGCAGCATTTATTTCTCTTAAACAGTCGATAATGTAAATAAATGTAAAAAATCCTCAGTCAGGACAAAATCATCCATGCGTGTAATTTTAATGACCGGCAAAGGCGGCGTCGGAAAAACCTCCGTCGCTGCTGCGACTGGACTCCGTTGCGCGGAACTAGGCTATCGCACACTGGTTTTGAGTACAGATCCTGCTCACTCCCTGGCAGACAGTTTTGACCTGGAACTGGGTCATGCGCCGCGAGAAATTCGCCCGAATTTGTGGGGTGCGGAACTAGATGCACTGCAAGAACTAGAAGGAAACTGGGGTGCAGTCAAGCGTTATATTACCCAAGTTTTACAAGCAAGAGGTTTAGATGGGGTACAGGCGGAAGAATTGGCAATTTTACCAGGCATGGATGAGATTTTTGGCTTGGTAAGAATGAAACGTCATTATGATGAAGGCGAGTTTGATGTCCTGATTATTGACTCAGCACCTACTGGTACAGCATTACGACTGCTTAGTTTACCAGAAATTGGTGGCTGGTATATGCGTCGTTTTTACAAACCATTTCAAAACATTTCGGTAGCACTTAGACCTCTAGTTGAACCTCTTTTTAGACCAATTGCTGGTTTTTCTCTTCCAGACAAAGAGGTAATGGATGCGCCTTATGAATTTTATGAACAAATTGAAGCTCTAGAAAAAGTATTAACAGATAATACTCAAACCTCAGTGCGCCTCATCACTAATCCAGAAAAGATGGTGATTAAAGAGTCTCTCCGTGCTCATGCTTATCTAAGTTTGTACAATGTTGCTACAGATTTAGTAATAGCCAATCGCATTATTCCCAGCGAAGTACAAGACCCATTTTTCCAACGTTGGAAAGAGAATCAACAACAATACCGTCAAGAAATCCATGATAATTTTCACCCTTTGCCTGTAAAGGAAGTTCCACTATTCTCTGAGGAATTGTGTGGATTACCAGCATTAGAACGGCTAAAGGAAACCTTGTATAAGGACGAAGATCCGACTCAGATTTATTACAAAGAAACGACTCTCAGAGTTGTACAAGAGCAAAACCAATACAGCTTGGAACTTTACTTACCTGGTATTCCTAAAGACCAGATTAAATTGAATAAAACTGGAGATGAATTAAACATTACTATTGGCAACCATCGGCGTAACTTAGTGTTACCGCAAGCTTTAGCAGCATTGCAACCATCAGGGGCAAAGATGGAAGAAGACTATCTGAAAATTCGCTTTACTGACAATGTAAGAGTTTAATTTGGTTTAAACGGTAACGTTTAGACAAAAGCCAAAGCTAATACTAAAAATCAAAAACCTTTTGCAACGGGTTTCATACGAATAGACCACGGTAGGATGGGCATTGTAATACTCACTCTACAGGCAAAGAGTTATTTGCTGTAGTCTACTAAATTGAAAACCGCTGCATTGTACTGGAAATTTGAGGCAAAGACGTTGTATTGAAATGTCTTTTTGCATAAAGATGAAATGGCGATCAGATCGCTGTGAATGTGTCAGCCCCGATTCATGGAGAATATGCGTTAACTATCAAATCCTGAACTATCTACAGACTGGAAACATGAAGAATTCACGTTAAAGTTATTGATGTCAGGATCTTATTTGTACGGGCATCGCTAAATAGGTCATTTTCAAACCACCCAGTGGCGTAAAAATCACTGGAGTCAGGCTTTGATTTAGATGCATTTGAATTTCGGAAGATGGTAACTCTTTCAAACCTTCCATTAGATACTTGATGTTAAAAGCAATTTCTATGTTTTGCCCAGAAATTTGTGCTGGCATTGACTCTCTACCACTACCCACATCTTGAGCTTCACAAGATAAGGTAATTTCTTGGGCATCTCCATCAATGTTGAGTTTCACAATATTATTCTTCTGATCGGCTAGCACAGCAATTCGCTCCAAAGTACTAATGAATTGTCGCCGCTCAATCGTCACTTCTCGCTCAAATTGACGTGGGATCAGTTGTCGATAAGCAGGATATTGCCCTTCTAATGTGCGACTAGTCAAGCGTTGATTCTGCCAAGAAAACACAACTTGACCTTGATCGAAATGTAAAGCTATGGGTTCATCTGATGAAGAGATGTGAGCTAACATTCGTTGTAGTTCACGTAATGCCCTAGCTGGTACTGTGACTTCTAGTTGAGTACTCCCGTCCAGAGGTCGCTCGTTAGTAGTTTCTACCACTGCTAAGCGATGTCCATCAGTAGCAGCAAATTCCAAGGTATCTTGTTTAACTGTTAAATGGACTCCAGTAAGTACTTGCTTGGTTTCATCTGCACTGGTAGCAAATAATGAACCCCGTAATCCCTCAATTAATGCCGCAGCAGGGATATGTAGTGCTTCAGTATTTTCAATTACAGGCAATTCGGGAAATTCTTCAGCTCCCATTGCTCGTACCTGATAATGCCCACTCTTGGGTGTGAGTGTAACAATTAAACCCTCTCCACCAGGTGTTGCACCTGTGAGGGTTGACTCATCGTCTAGAGTGATTTCCCCCTCTGGAAGACGAGAGGTGATGTCTACAAGTAGTTTAGCAGGAAGGGCGATCGCTCCACCTTGCCAGACCTCAGCGTTAAAGCTGGTGCGGATACCCAAGCTGAGATCAAAGGCTGTTAGGCTTACCTGGTTAGTTTGAGCATCCGCTTGGAGCAGCACATTGGCAAGTACTGGATGAGTCGGCCGTGATGGTACAGCACGACTGACGAGTGAGAGGTTTGTACTGAGATCGCTTTGGGCGCAAACTAATTTCATAGTCAGATTCATCTGGTGAAGGATATCCTAACATCCTTGTTGTTTATACGCGAGTGTTGACAGTCCAGTTTACCAGCGGTAACTTTACTGCCTATTGAACTACTACTAAAATGATATTTTCTATCTACGTGCTAGGAACTGGGGAATTTGTGGAAAACCTGCCATAAGTCTGTTTAACAGATGGTTAAGTAAATGACTATCTGTGGAAAACTTGTGGAAAACCCCTATAAGTTTTCCACAGGGTGATTATACTTAATAAGGTTTTTCCCGAAAACCCTAAAGTTTTCCACAGACTTTTCCACAATTGAGGTTAATTGAATCAAATTTAATTGCTTACTCCTCACTCGATTCCCCCCATTCTTTAATAATAGAAAATAATGATGAGTAATCAGCATCAGCAAATGACATTTTCACTGCTGTTTGCAAAATTTGTCGCACACCTTTAATACTGCTGAGATCCAATCCACGAGATTTGGCTTCCGAGATAAACAAATCTGTATCTTTTAGCAAATGTTTTGTCGGAAAATTGGGATTAGCATAATCGCTAGCCAACATCCGTTGCAACTTTTTGTCAAATGTCGGCGCATAGAGTGAACTATCGCGCAATATCTGCATAAATACATCTACATCAACGCCCTGACGCTGAATAAAAGCGAGACTGAGGGCAAAACTAGTTGTTAGGGAAGCTATTAGTTGATTTAATGCCAATTTGAGCGCAGCAGCAGTTCCTACTGGCCCTATAAGTAAAGGTTCTGATCCAAAATGTTGCAGTAACTTCAAGTGGCTTTGATATTGTTCTGGCTCAGCACCTACCATTACAATTAGTTTGCCAGCTTGTGCTTCTGGGATGCTCCCTAGTACAGGTGCTTCTAAATATTCACCACCACCTGCAACCACTGCATCTCTGATTTCTTGGCTTTCTGTGGGCGTAATTGTTCCCATTTGGATGATAGTACGCCCTTCCAGAGTGTGCCAAGCAGTATCGGAAAGCAAGACATGATAAATTGCTGAGGCATTAGTGAGCATGAGAATGACGCACTCAGCTGCACGAATGGCCTGGCGGGGATGTGTCACAACTTCAGCGCCAGCTGCTTGTAGTGGTGCTAATTTTTCTGGGGTGCGGTTGTAGGCAACTAGCTGTATATCTGCGGCTAACAACCTTTGAGCCATTGGTAGTCCCATCAGTCCAGTTCCCAGAAATGCCACCTTCATTTTTTACGTTCCTTTGATACAGCGTAAGCGTAGCGCGTCGTAGATATCGTGTTTCTATTATTCAGTGAACAGTTATCAGTAGACAGTGGTCACTGATAACTGACTACTTCAGCCACCAGCGGCAAAAGTAAGCATAATTAAAACTGAAAGTAAGATCCCTGGGGTAAGTAGTGTTACTAACAAAAACAATTCATGAGTAGACATAATTAATACTTTTGTCTATGTTTTATTTTACCGTAATCACTGTTATCCTAGTCTAAATAAGACTGATACAGCATTCTTAAATAGAGTTTTAACTTTTCACCCTTTGGGTGACGCTCCTAAGTCGCCCATGGGGAGTGGGTTGGGGAGACAGCGCTGTGGGCGGGTTTCCCGACTGGTTCGCGCAGCGTCTCCCACAGGAGAAGCAACTGGCGTGGAAACCCCCAAGACCGCGTTGCTTCACTCACATTTAAGTTGGCTCCGGGAAAGTCAATCCTTTGAGTGATTGAGAAGTTTCTGTCTCCCGCAGACCTTTGCTCTGAACTAGAACTCCAAAGCCGCCTAACCCTGTGGAATCTAGAAGCTGGTGTAGTGCGTCCCGTCGCCGCAGTAATTGTGAGAGTGGTTGATTTTGATAGGAGATGGCTGCAATGCGATCGCCTAAACCCAATGCCATCAAAAACAGAGCCTGCTGGATAAAACCAACTTTATCTAAACCGCACCGCTGCCCCCAGCGTTCCAAAGCAGTAAAATCAGCATGGGCAGTAATATCTTGTCGCCCAATATTAATATAAGGGTTGTCATGGAAACGATGATGATAGTAGCACTGTAACGTTCCTTGCGATCGCCTAGGATTGTAGTAACGACTGGCAGGATAGCCATAATCAATTGTTAACACATAGCCGCGTTGCAAGCGGTCGGCTACTATACTCAACCAATCTAGAGCAGCTAAATTAATTTCGCTACGGTAGCCATCTGGATAAACACTTTGGGCAAAGTCAATTCCCACTAATTCTAAATATTCAGCCAGTTGGGGCGTAGAAGGTTCTCCTATGACTTCCACAAATGATGGCATGGGACCAGAAGTAAAGGAAGAAAATACTTTCTCATCTCCCTCGTCTTTTTGCGCTGTTACATAAATTTCTCGCAGTTCCCCAGCTTCTAAGCTGAATTGATGCACTGGTAAAGCATCAACTAACTCATTAGAAAAAAAACAGCCAGTAATCGAGTTAGATGGTATGTCTTCTAGATTGCACCAACGCACTGGAAAATCTTGCAAGCGTTGCTGCTGTTCTTGTCTTAAAGCCGGGGATTTTTCTACAATAACGTACTCCAGGGCGATCAAAAAATCTGGATAGTGTAGCTGATAGTGCTTGAGGATATGCAATGCCAACACTCCTTGACCTGCTCCCATTTCTACCAAAGAAAACGGCACAGGTTGCCCTAAAATCTCCCACATCTGGAAAAATTGTTCTGCTAGTAACTCGCCAAAGTCAGCGCCAAGGTTGGGAGAAGTAAAAAAATCACCACCTTGAAAGCCAATTTTGACCGCATCGCTAGAATAGTAGCCGTGTTCCGGGTGATACAGCGCCATATCCATGAATTCAGCAAAAGTAATGCGCTGTTGGGGATTAGCGGTAATTTGGTGAGCGATCGCTGCACACAATGCTGGATTGGAATCCATAAAATTTGAGATTTGAGATTGGGAACTAGAGAAAATAAATATAGCGGTATGCAGTTGAGTGAGATACAAAAACTTTGCTGAAATGATTTTACAGTAAGGAGTTTGGTGTTCTCATCCAATCGATAACCGCTATACTTGCAAGCGGCATAATCAATTTAACCGAAGTGTAAAAATTGGAATCTGTGGTTTGTGCAGCGATTTGTTAGTGCGAAAGTTTACTTTTATATAAAATAAACACGCTGTTCTGCTCGCTAACTTGACTCTCGGTAATTTCAAATAAGCCAGACGCCTTCAAAACACCTTTTAGTGTCTTAATTCCATACTGCTTAGGCGTACACTCAGAGTCTTGACTCTTAATAAATTCCCCCGCTCTTGCCAGCAAAGTCATATCACCTATTTTGTCTGTGTTTGTTTCGGCTAAACGCAGTAATTTTACAATTTTTGTATTCTCCCATGTTGTTTCAGACGGATTGTTCATATTTATATACTCAACGTCAGAAGAAATAATATATGCCTTTAATTGCTTGTATATAAATTCGATATCTGGGTTAGATTCGGCGTAATTTCCTTGAAGGAAAACAACCACACAAAATACAAATAGTGTTATTTTTTTATAAAAGTAAATTGCTTCTTGGTACTGTGATTCTAGGTAAATAATGCAAGTTTTACATCCTTCTTCGGTGCTTAATATATTCAAACCTTCCGACTCACCAAAATGATGAACGAGTTTGTTCCGCTCGGCAACAATCTCTCTTAATCTCTCGACAAAGTAATCAGTGTCATAATCCGCAGACTCAATAAAGGCATTTATTAGATTCCCTAGAGTCTTCAATTTAGCTGCTTCTCTGTACTTCCAAAAGCTATCGATACCTTTTGCACTAGCATCTGAGTGAATAAATGGAAGAAGCAATTTCAAGCCTTTCTCGATTTGCTGAAACATCAATATATTTCGTCCTATTTTTCTTAGGACTTCATTTACCAACTCACGATATTCACTTTTCATGGTTATTTTAGCCTGCTGGTCGCAGTAAGCAGATAAACCCTTCTTACTCTAAGTGCCGATCAGTAGACAATGCCTCTGTAATTCCGCGTTGGCGCATTAGCATAAAGCTCAACGTATCACATATAGAGTAGGTTTTATCCTCCTGCTTCATTAGGAGATCGACTGCTGTTCAGTGCAATGGCTCATCCACCCAAACCGTTTCTACGTCTGGGTTATCCAGCAAGTCAACTACAAAAACAAGGACGGATGAACGCGGAAAACGCCTTGCAGTGGCTAACGCGACGTACTCAGCAATGACATAGCTGTGGGTTAATCGGATTGTTGCTCTTTTATAGGCAGCACAAGCTTCAGTATGTAAAGGCTCAGTATGTGAATTACCTTAGCGATAGCGTTCGCGCAGCATCTCGTAGAGAGAAACGGGCGTCCGTAGGAGCGTCATTACGAATTCCAACGTAGTGGTAATAGCCACTCACCAACGACACCAGAACACCATTAAGATCGCAGATACGAGCAACTGTCTGTCCCCAAGGTTGTTTTTTCGGTGCATCTAATCCTTTTGCTCCCGCTCCTATGGCTCTAATATAGGCATTGACACTCCCGTGGCTAAAGCCGAGGGGATTCTTAATCAAACAATTGTAAAGACAACTGCTCAAATAATATCCGCTTTTCAGGTATTACCTTAGATGTACGGTTCTTGCCCTGATCCCGTTTGCCACGAATGGCGGAA
>NZ_JADEXR010000085.1 GCF_015206995.1 aff. Roholtiella sp. LEGE 12411
AGATTCTAAGTCTCCCTAAGTAATTCGTAATTGCCTGTTTAATTACGAATTACTTAAATACAGAGTTAATTTACTAAAAAGGATAATCATGTTTGAAACTCACACATCAAAAGATGGAATTACGGTACTCATTTGTCAGATGGATGACAAGCATTTGAGTAACACGATTAGGGCTTACTGTCGAGAAATCGAGAAGTGTAGAAAGGTAGTTACTCAGCCATCTGTTGAAAATCAGATGATTGCAATTTTTAATAGTAGTTATAGCCAAGGAAATCTTAAAGAGCAGGCAGTAAAGCAACTGAAAATCTACCATGAAAGATTGCAGCCTTATTTAGGAGAAGCTCTATTGCGTGGACTGAACTTATCCAAAGAGTTAAAAATTGCCTACGGTAGAATAGGTCAAGTAATTAATACTTTCAACATCACCCTTGAATTAATTGAAGGTGATGACGACCACGATTACGAAGATAATTATTCACATCCTGGGCATCCATCTCATTACGGCGACAGGTAAAAAATGAGTTTTGAAAAAAGCAATTTAGCGCTGCTTTTTTTTTTAACAATTAATAGGGGAAAACAATGTCTATCAGTGATACAACAGAAAAACTACATTACGATTACGCCTGTGAAGAGAACGAAGAAGAAAGCTGGCTTTGGATAGCGCGCATGAGTGAACCAGCGCTGCCTGAGCCTGATTGTTATTCACTTTTGCTTGAAGCCCAAGGACAAGAGGCAGTAACACTAATCAAGAATTTTCAGCCACTGTCGGGTGATCAAGCACAAGAGTATGCCAAAAAGTTAGCTGTTGGTTGATCAAGAAGAAAGACAGTCTTGAACAGCAGTTTTAGACTATAGGAGAAAACATCATGCCAAGAAAATCTACTCGTCCCACCCCTGCTGATCATTCCTCACTATGTCTACAATACCTCCGTCGTTGTGGGGGTAGCGCACGGTTGTGCAGTATTAAATTTAGCCTGGGAGTGATTCAAACGCTGGTTAATCGAAAGTTGGTGAAGATTAATAATACTGGTGCTGGTTTCTATGTTGAATTGTCGGAGGCTAAATGAAAACACAGAAAGCGACTTATGAATTATCCTTGCCTTCAAACACTCGTAATAAATTGGTTTTTCGTCGGAGCATAAGAGTTTTCAAAGTGAAGAAGTTCATCGACTACGCTATAGAAACGACAGTGATTCTCGGACTACTGCTCACCGGATTTTCTGGAGTTGGGGCGCTCGCTTGTTGGGGGCTAGAAATTATCGAGCTAAACACTGATGCCAAAGTAATTATCTCTAATTGGTACTATCATAAAAACGCTTTTTTGGGTGGTATGCTGGTAAGTTGTTCTGCTTTCTTAGGCAGTTCTTTACTTGCAATAAGTCTTAAGATTACCCTGGATAAATAATCAGGAGAAAAATGCCAAAGCTGAAATATCTCAATATTTGTGCTGGAGCGCTAGGAATAACAGCAGCACTCATTGGAGGCACAATTATAATCAAAGGGGCTAGCGGGGCGAGTGTCAAAAGTCTGATTGCTGGTTCCTGCTTGATGCTAGGTGGAATAGGGATAGCTTCGACTAGCTTGTATCAAGTCA
The DNA here is from genome assembly GCF_015206995.1 of aff. Roholtiella sp. LEGE 12411. GTDB lineage: Bacteria > Cyanobacteriota > Cyanobacteriia > Cyanobacteriales > Nostocaceae > Komarekiella. The sequence continues at coordinate 1,595 of NZ_JADEXR010000085.1, forward strand.
AAGTTGAATCGGATATCGACAAGATATTATCAGAAAGACGCAAAGCAATGCCCAAAACTTGCAGGGGTTGCAGGAATTTTCACGGAATTAAATATGGGGGAGTGATGCTAGTTTGCGCGATACATCCGGGTGGTGTAGAGGGCGAGTATTGCCCAGATTTTGAGAAGTTTGGTTAAAACGACAATGCTTAATTTCACCCAAAACCAACTAAGATTTTTAATCTTGGTGCAAAGCCAAGATGACAGAAAAAACAAATTAAAGGATACTAAAGTGACACAACCAGTAGGATATTTTTCACTATCTCACGACAATCCACTCATTAAGGATATGTGTGAAACATGGGGAGAGGGACTAGAAAAGATGAACGAATCAGACGCCTTTTGGCTCATCTCTCGAATTGCTCATGAAGCATGGACAATGGGTGATTTTAGCGTTGCTCCATCGGATGAGGCAGAAGATGTATGGAAGCGACTGCACGAATTGAAGCAATGGGAAAAGCTGGCACTGATTCGAGCGATCGCACAGTAATCTTATGTACAAGAAGCAACTGTACTTAGCCGCTTCGGGCATTGGTTTCCCAACTAAGTACCTTGAGTCGATTTTCACATGATATATTCCAGCAAAATGCCTCCGGTGGTAATGACACCGGAGGACTACTCCAACAATAGACACTACCTACAGTAGGAGCAAGAGCAGTATGGCACAAAATATTGGTATTGAACCAATGCATCCTAGAGAATTCAAAAAAATTCATGATACACCGATATATTTGATGCATAGACTGAGTGGATATCCTCAAGCAACAATTACTCATTGGCTGGCGGATGAAAGTAGTACAAGATATCGACAGCCAAAACAACATGTACTTAATCATTTTGGAGCCATTCACAGATTGTTATCAAGTATTTAGTGTCCATCCGACACTAAGTCGTTAGAAAAATACTACTCACCAGTCGGTGTTTTTTTTATTATTAATATTAGTAGTTCCGGAACTCAATCGGAACTCAATCGGAACTCAATCGGAACTCAATCGGAACTCAATCGGAACTCAATCGGAACTCAATCGGAACTCTAGGAGCCGAAGCCATTGATAATTCAAGGGACATGTGTACTTGAACAATTACTAACGCGAGAAGAAGTAGCTAAAAAATTGAATCCATCAGTGGGTATCAGACAATTACAAAAGTACTTAGACTTAGCTTCTTTGTACCTGCCAGAATTTGAAGATTTTCGAGACGAAGAGAATGGAGGGTTAGACGGACGGGCGAAACTAACAAACTGGCATTTACCAATACTTCAAAAAATCAGAACTTATGTTTTAATCAAAGGTTCTTTGAAAAAGGTAGCAATTGAATTAAAGAATCATCCCGAAAAATTTGTAGGAGCGTAAATTATGATCGTGAAAGAACTTGCACAAGCTTTGAATAAAGTACCTGGTAAAATAGTTGATGAACTACGCCGCCAATATCCTAGAGAAAATTGGACAGTAGAGTCTCAAGTTCCAGAGGAAATTTTAGCTAAGTTTCAAGATATTACTAATAGGACATCGCAGACTCAACAACCGCCAATTGCTCCTATAGCGGAAGCTACAATCATCAAATCAGACGAAGCAATTCAACAAGTTTCACACAAGTTAACTGCGGCTGATAGAGAAATTGCGTCGGAGTTACTGAATGTTCAAAATGAATTATATACAGCTCTTGGGACTGCTACTGGAATAACAAGTGCATTGACTTTTATGAACTCTTGCACAGGAGCTAGGGGGGATGTGCTTGATGCTTATACAGAACAAACTATTTCTTTAGTAGACGAACAACTGGCTGGTATTGACCAGAGTATTTACGGCTTTGCCGAGGAGGCTACTAAAAGACTGGGGGAGACTATCAGGAAAAAACAAAGACTTCAGCTTCGGCTCAAAACTCTCAAGGAGAGAGCCATTTTAATAGGCACTTAGATGCTCATCAAACAATAGCAGCAGTATTACAAATTCAAAGTGAAGCTGCTGCCATTATTGCTGAAGCCCGCTTACTTCAAGAAATATTAGCTCAGACGAGGAAAAAGAAAGTTATGGATATTCTCAGTACAGGATTGTTCGCCACTTCAGTTTTTGGTGCTTTAGGTGGGAGTGGTTATCTTGTCGGTAGTGCAATTGCAACTGGATTGCTTGGAAGCGGAATGTTCATCCCCTTGGGGTTAATTGTTGGTGCAGGTCTGACATTTTTCGGACGGGCATCAAAATGAATTTCCGCGCAGAACATCAAACCATCGAGCGCCCAGATGGGAGTAGGGAACACAAAACTGTGCTGGAAGGGCAGACGGGCGGACTTGTTGAATTGATTTTAGCTTGCATGACGATCGCAACAATAATCGGTGTTTCTTGGTTATTGTTAAAACCGCCAAGCGATTATAACCAAGGTTTTGAGGATACACACAATGATTTTCGGACGCAAAGCCAGTACAGACAATAAACTGGCACAAATTATGGAAGCGACAGGCTGGGGAATATTAGCCTACAACGGATTGACTCTTTTCCCTTACTTTTATAAAGTCTTAAGCCAAGCCGGGTGGATACAGCAAATCATTGGTTCTGGCACAGCTGTAATACTGATTCTCGGCATTGAAGCAGCAGCAATTTCAGTCCTATTCAATCCCAAAGTCCTGTTAAGTGCAGTTGAGCGCCCAAGAAACCTTTTAAATAGCCCAGATCCAATTGTGAAAAATGTTAGTGGAGTTGCGTCGCTCACTGGAATTATTGGCTTTTGTTTACTTGCGGCCTATGTGTTCTGGTTTGATTACAACGTCAACTTGGAACAAATGGGCGTCACCTATAAAAAAGCCGCACAGTTCTTTCAAATACTGGCTACTTCTTTCGTACTAGGTAGTGAAGTCTCTTTCGGCTGTTCCAACATTTTTGATGCTGCTACAGAACCATCTACACAAGCCAACAACAGGTAAATATGTTTATACCAGATTTGAAAGGAATTCTAATCATTGCTGCGATCGCTTTGATATTCGGCATGATTTTGATAATTCGCATTGAACAAGAGAAAGACAAACGAGGCAAGTAAGATGGGATATTTTGCATGTCGTTGGCTATCAATAGCAGGTTTTATTGCTCTAATCGGATGCCTAGTGATTGGAAATTACTACAAACTCAATAATCTTCTCAAGCCCTGGAGTCCAAATGCAAGTTCAACACGGTCAATCTAACCCCAAGATTAAGACAATGATTTTGTGTATTCTATTTGGCTGGTTGGGAATGCCTGTTATTGTGGGAGCACTGTTTAATTCAATGCTACCGGTTCCGATCAAGAATACTGTGACTGCTGCTAATGCCTTTTACAGTGATACCGTACTGGGTTTACAGTGCAAATACAGAGAGGTCAGTAAGTGATATGGGAGTTGCTATTAATTCAGGCTTTAGCTAAACAGCCCCCCAGTAATGGCTGGGAAGTTCCAGCGCTTGCGGGGGCACTAGTAGGAGGTGCGATCGCTGCCTGCATCAAACCTCGTTCATCTAACTCTGCTGTTACCCATGTAGAGCCAGGCTCTACAGTTAATAACTCTAATATTGTTTTCTCACCTCGACAAACAGCAACAGCAACGGTAAATATTGACGCAGCTACAGCCAAAAAAGTAAATACAGTCTCATCTGAAGTTATTTGTGTTGCTGAAACAGTAAACATTCCCTCATCAGGACAAGTATTGCTTGATGCTTTATCAAAGTTAGGAATCAGAGCTACTTGGGGCGGTTACGTGGATGCCCCATCTTTTGAGCGAATTAAGTTAATTCCTAGCGAAAACACCAAGTTTGCTCAATTCAAGAATATAGCTGAAGATTTAAAGATTGCTTGTAGTTACGCAAGTGTTCCCTTCATCTCCAGTCAGCCTGGTTACGTTGCTGTTGATATTCCTAAAAAAGACTATGATCGCTACTTTTGTCCTTTAGAAAAATATCCGCTCAACTCCAATAGCTTAACAATTCCAATTGGTGTAAATATAGAGGGCCATCTCATTGAAGCTGATCTTTGTGACTCCAATAGCCCTCATTTTTTAGTAGGTGGTACTACTGGAGGCGGGAAAAGTGAGTGGCTGGTTGCAGTGATTTGTAGTCTTATAGAACGCTTCACTCCTGCTCAATTACAAATAGTTTTGATAGACCCAAAGCAAGTTAGTTTTCCATTTTTTGATGGCTTACCTTGGTGCGGCCAAGTGATTAAATCCCAAGAGGCGGCAGTTGCTAAACTCCAAAACCTTGTTAAGGACATGGAACGACGGTACACCAAATTTGCTGCTAACAGTGTCCGAGATTTAAAAGAGTACAAAGCTAAGGGGCTTACAGATATTCCCCAAATTGTAGTTTTATTTGATGAATTCGCTGATTTTGTTGCGGATAAAAATGATAAAGAATGCTTTGAATTAGTATTAAAAAAGTTAGCAGCTAAAGCCAGAGGGGCAGGAATTCACTTAATTTTGTCAACACAACGTCCAGATGCTTCTGTTGTTACTCCATTAATTAGAAGTAATCTTCCTGGACGAATCGCGCTGAAAACTAAGACACTAGAAGATGGAAAAATTATTATGGGTGCTGAATGTCCATCTAATAATTTATTAGGAAAAGGTGATTTAATATTTGATGCTGAAAATGAGTTTGTTAGATTACAATCTTTATGGGTTAAATCCCCGATTGAATTTATAGAAAGAATTAAAAACAATCTATTAATAAATGCTGATGACAGCACTTCGCTATTATCAACAGATATCGCCTCAAATCCAGTCACAGAGCAGCAGAAGTGCCAATCTACTTCTTCAGCGCTTCCCCAAGAAGCAGATATAGAAAATTCACTTCTGTCGAAGTGCGACAGCAATGAATTAGAAGTGGAGCTAAACCCAGTTATAGAAGGAGTTTCAAGGAAAAAAGTGATTAAATCACTTTTAGACTTCCCTGGCGATTTACCCCCGAATCCGCTCCTAGAAGCGCTAGAAGTGGTCTTCGAAAGACAGACACTTGCGAGTGATCGCGCTTATCTGATGAGACTGGTTTTGAATAAAAATATAGGGAAACAAAAATCAATTCTTTGGCTAACAGGAGTTCGTTCTAGTGGTAGTGACTTCTATTCTAAATATCCGGTTATTTGTGAGATATATGAAAAGTTAGTCGATGATCTTGAGCGGCAGGGATATAACAAAGATAATAATTGGGGTTTAGAAGATAAGTAGGATTTCCGAGACAATAGTTTATTTAAAGTGACAAGTAGAGAGCAAAATCTGAGAAGATAAAAATGATTGAGAGAATTGTTAATATTTTTTGGCAGCTAGATAAAGATGAACTATTTGGTCATGTGAGCATTTTTCGTCCTCTAGATGATCAACATGAAATTGAGCTAATGCGTCCGAACCAATTTAGTATTTGCATTGTGGCTTTAGCTTCTCCCTTAGCATGTCTGTTGATGAATGATTTTGAAAAAGCAAGGTATTGTGAGGAGCTTAGGGTTGTTCCTGCTTGGGTTGAATAAGTGCTTGTAACTCAGAAAGTATTCTATAAGTTTAGTCATTGTCAATTTTCTTTCCTGGACTGTGTTTTGAGCATTACAGTTCCGGTTGAGTGCCGATTGAGTTCCGACTGGATTCCGGTACTCAATCGGATCTTGAAGGGAATCTTATAGCATCCTGACAATCCAGCAATTGAGGCTATTCTCAAGTACCGCGAAAATTCAGCTAGAGATAAATTAGGAGTAAATATATGGATACTGAACGAGATTTTTTGTTCTTGAACGATACACACACATTTAACTGTTTTGAAGAAGGCGAGTACCTCGTAATTCAAACTTACCCCAGTGGGAAAAAGTTAAGAGTTGAGCATCGAAGCTTTGATTATCGAGCAGCAAAAAATTATTGTGATCTTGAAAGCATGGCTCATGATTATACATCCTTCGACTTAAGAATCGTGAAAGATTCCAAGCTGTGGACAGTAGATTTCGATGGCAATCCTCAGAGTCTTTCCGAGCAGCAAGACTGGAAGATTGCTCAAAAATATTTTCAGCTTCATAAGGACAAGAATGTTGAATGTGAAATAGTTGTTTGTCAGTGCAGCTATCCTTACTTTTCGGCACTGGAAATTGGCGAATACAGTAGTCAGTTGCGACTTGAAACTTGTTTGGTCGAAGACAATTCGAGAGAAATAGACCAGTGCCCGAATTGTAATTGTGCGTTGATTATGGGTGAGAGGACTTGTAGCCGTGGGGCATACGGTCAAGATGCGCGGCTTCGGGTAAATTCGTTGGAATCCCTTTGAAGCAAGAATCCTCATGCCTTTAGGCTGAGGAGTGTCAAAAATTACCACAATAGTCGTATTTTAAATAAAGTTGCTGTATGGTGTTTATTCTGTGCAATTTCTCAATCCTCAATCCTTATGGACGTAAAGCTTCTCAAAAAATCGGACAAACTTACTCTTAGGCAGTTGAAGGAAATCGAAGAAGCAGAAGACCAACTTCTTCAGTCTCAGAATGTTAACTTTTCAAAACCCGTGGTTGAGGAATTGCCAGTAATCACTTCAGAACCAACAGAACCCGACTATATTCCATCGATTGATTCCGTTGGGAAATCTGGCTGGCAGGTTTCTGATATCTGGAAGGATATTCGCTTGGATAACTTTTAAAATTAATTAACGGGCAAAACAATAGCCAATGCTTGATTATTTGAGCGCGAGTGTTGCATTCTGGATGGTAATGTTTGCTCTCCAAGAGCATCTATTAAAATTTCGCCTAGACGAGATCGCTCACTACTGGTTTCTCGTAATTAGTTGTAGCTTATTCATCAGCTGGCTGCTCTCTGGATTTATTACAATCATGCTGATGGTTAGTTTCAGGATAGATCCATTCACTTTCCCCAATAATCTTTTTCTTTGCGCGATCGCTGCCCTCATCTTTGGTGTATTTCTTACCCTAGGACAATGGCTGATACTGCGGCAGTCCAAAATTATACCAAACGCCTTTGCACTCGTTAACACAGTAGTTGGAATCGTGATTTTCGCTCTGCTAGTTTGGCTTAATGAAGGTACTTTGGATCTGATTGGTAATCCTATTCAAGGTTGGAAAACTGCCCTCATCTTTTTAGTTAGCGGTGCGATTACTGGAGGTGTCACTGGCAAGGCTTTGGATTTTTACTGTGAGCGCAAAGAGCAGCGATTATTTGATATCGAAAGAAAAAGAGAAGAACAAGAAAAGCTTAGAAGAGACAGAATACAGAATGAGGTATTTGAAAAAAGAAGGCAGGATAGAGAAAGGCAAGAACGTGTTGACCAGCAGAGAAAGGAACAAGCAGAAAAAGAAGCCCTAGAAAGAATCAGAATCAAAAGAGAAATCGCTCTAGAAGAAGAAAGAAGTTGGTACGAAGAACATCCGGAAGAGGCTTACGGTGAGTGGCATGATGATGAGTAAATCGTTACCTTTTCCGTCAATTTTCAACTAAAAAGCATTATAGATCACAGAAAAATACACCCCGTTCTCCTGCCAAGTTCTTCCATCCGAATCCACATCTACCAACGGAATCCCCCAATCAATACGCGCATTGAAGCGATCGCCCCCACGCCACTGCAATCCTAATCCTGCGCTAGCTAACATATTCGATTCGGGGTTCTGTGTGCCAGAATTCCACCCCAAACCGAAATCTGCAAACGGAATCAATTGCAATGTACCACCAGCACGCAGAATTGGTAGTTGCACTTCTGCTGAAGCAAATACGCCGTTGTCAGCCAGCAGGGAATCCTGACGATAGCCTCGTACGCTCTCCTGTCCACCCACGCCAAACTGTTCCAAAGGTACAAGCGTTGTAGTGGCTAGTTGCGTATTTAAACGGAGCAAAAGTAAGGTTTCAGGAGCCAGCAGGCGCACCCATTGCGCTTGCCCTTGCCATGAGAAGAATCGGCTGTCGGGAGCATCTTGATTAATAGTTGCATCGAATGCTCCTACGCCCAAGTTGAACTGCGATCGCACTGCAAATACTTCTTGGTTATTGCGAGATACCCACTCTTGGAAAAATCGAATTGCTGATACCCTTGTGTTTCCTTTTTCGTCTGCACCATCAGATTGGAACGGTATTCGCCCAAACCCTTCGTTCAAATACGAAGCCTCGCTTTCTTTCCTAGAAGCAGTTATGCCAACCGCAAATTCTTGTGTAGGAGTTTGGACTATTGGCTGTCGATACGTCAATTCATACTGCCGGGATTCTGCTTGGATATCCAGGATATCGAAAGGTTTTTCGATAACATTAGCTGCCGAAGTTCCGTAGCTAAAAGATATTGTCCCATCCCTGGGATTGACTGGTATTGTGTAGCTGGCATCAAATGTGTTACTACCATCAGTGTTGGCATAACCTATAGTCAAATCATCTCCAAATCCCAACAAGTTTGCTTCAGTTACTTGTAGACGACGGCGGAAACTTCCTACGGAGGGCGATCGCCCATTGTCTAGTACTATTTGGGTACTGAATGTGTCTGCTTCCTTAATCTTCACTTCTAGCACACTTGTACCAAGACGTGATCCTGCTGATAGTTCAGCAGACAAGTTCTGTATCAAAGGATTGCGCTGTAACAGTTGCAGTGTTTCTAAGAGTCGCGTTTGATTAACTGGCCCTGTTAGGCTTGCTTTTATGCGATCGCGCACATAATTAGGGGAAAGTCGCTGAGTGCCGCTTATCTGGATACGTTCAAACTTGCCTTCTACTACTTGAATTTTTACTACACCCGATTCGATAGATTGAGGTGGTATATATGCACCAGAGGTCACATAACCATTGTTGACGTATAAATCGGTGATTCGAGAACGAGCTTGGTATAGTTCAGCTAGTGAGATGGGCCGATTGAGGAAGTCAGCCACCTCCTGCTTCAATTCTTCTTGGCTGAAAACTGTACTACCAACAATCTCAAAATGTTTAACTGTAACTGTTCCCATCAAATTGCTAGGGATTGATTCGGATGGTGGGGTAGTTGGTTGGGATGGTGGGAGTAGTTCGACTGGTGGGGGAAGCGGTTGTGGTAGTTCGGGTGATGGTGGGATAGGTGTAGGGGGCTGGATATCTTGTGGCGGCGGGAGGTTTGGTAGTTGTGTAGTCTTTACAGTTTCTGCATGTAGGGGTCTAGTTGTGGTACTGAATAGCAGTATTAGTAGGCTCAGACGTAACCAGCGCAATTTAAGCTTCTTGGGAAATTTATCGGTCATCTAACCCTCCAGGAAACTCCCACCAAATCTGTACTCAGATTGGTGGTGAGAGGAATGGAGGGGGAATTACGAAACGTTCCTTGAATGCCTTTGAGCGAATGCGAAAACAATGAGAGGAACAGTTGAGTAATTCCCAATTTCTTGGGTTTAAATTGCATACGAATAACCATCCTTTGCATGAATACGAAGACAAAATTTGTGAGATATTCCTTGAATCAATCCGTTCTTGGTCGAAATATTGAAACTACCTGATGAGCGAATAGCTACTTTTCCAGCATAATTACCAATCTTTTTACCAGTAGTAACTACTGCTTTAACAATATCTCCAGTTTGAAAACCAAAATGTATTTTCTCTCTGGGTACGTGCCTACTTGGAAAACCGAACTTATCGGTTCTACATGATTGCCTAGACCCGTGACCGAAAGCTTGGATTAACAATGGTTTAATACCTTTAATAATCAATACTGGCGTTGATTTACCGACACACGCCGCGTCCAACCAGTGAGTTTTTTCAAGCATTTGTTGACTGCGGTTAAATTTAGTTAAACCACCGGAACCAGTTTCTACTGGTAGTCCAGTTGATTTTAAGGTTTCAAGTAATGCCCATCTAGTTGTATTTACTGCGGCCGCATCTGCCAATGGTCTTTTAGCTTGCGCCAAGATTTTTGTTAATTTAGATGGATCTTTTTTCAGAAAATCTTTAATATCCTTAGTTCCTTTCTTGGCGTTACATTTCTCGCAACTTAGAGTGAGATTTGATATAGAATTACTGCCACCTTTTGCTCTGGGATGAATATGTTCAACCTGAAAAGGAACGTCTTTAACTCCGCAATAAGCGCATTGCCTGCCCCATTTTTCAAGTAAATATTCTCTCGTTTCGTAGCCTTGCAAAGTACCTTGCTGATACTCCTCACCCTGAATATCTGGATTCCGCATCAACTGCATATCGAAGCGTACTAACTCTTGACTAATAGCCTCAATTGGTGCAGATTGACGAAGCTTTTTAATCCAAGTTTCGATGTTATCGACCCGACTTTGTAAGCTAGGTGCTAACCATCCCTCTGGACGGGTTCTATTCAAAAATCTTGGTTGCCTGTAACGAGTTTTTCTAGCACGTCTACCACGTCTTAGCTGCCGCCTAGAGGTTAAAGCATCCCTAATCGCAAAACCCCGATGCTTTAATTCAGCAGCAAATACAACCTCTCCACTCGCATCATTGACTAATGCAATTCCTGTTACTTTAGCACCAGGGTCAAATTTTAATCTTAGTGGTGACACAGGGGTTTCTGGGAGGGATTTAGCAAGAATCAAAGTGAACGGGAATTGCCTATAAATTGCTGCTTTTTTGTTTCTTAATAATTGCCTCGCTTGCGCTGGATGAATTGGATTTAGCTGTCGTTTCTCGGAATCAATTACAAATACTTTGGACATTTCTGCCCCTCCTTACGGGTAATGTTAGCCTGGACAATGATTTAAAGGCTTTTTACGCTAACAGCACTGACTCAAACCCAATGATTCTGTTTAACTGTTAACCTTAGAGCTACAAACTGGCTGCGTATTTGTAGGTAAGATGACCCAAAAATCTTAGTACTCAAGGTACTTAGTCGGGTAAACTCTGGGCTTTTAAAGCCCCCACTGAAACGGTACTCCGTTCAGTGGTGGGTAGTTTACTATATTGATAGATGTTGCAGGAGCACTATGAAATTCTACTGGAACTGCAATTGATATTCATTAGCTTCTTGACAAGAAGGATGAAACTTTATAGTTACCATAAAAGATTGTTTTTGCAATCTCTATTAAAACATATTATTAGTATTAATTATTTATCATCTGCATAGAGAAAATACAGGCTACAATGTACGGCTGCTGTATGTAGCTCCAATATGGGTAATTAGAGAAGTGGACTTACTTAGGTTTAATGATTTTTGGAAGGTAGTTAATATCGACGGTTATTTTCAGACTTCATCTAAATCACACAATCAAAGTATATCAAGCTTTTTAGCCTGATTGCTTAAGCTTTTAATATAGGCAATATAGTTTTAAAATCATTTGATTGGTAGAAACAAAATGCTTTTTATCAAGCAGACAAGCATTACATTAATAGTATTTTTACTTTCAGGAGTATTGACATGGTGCTTATTGCTGTATACTTATTGCAATTGATTGAAAATACCTATATTTGCAAATAATAATATAGCCAAACCACAAGAGATAAGTATGTCAGAAAGTAAATCAAGCTCTCATACAAGTACATCAACCTCATCTGAATCTATTATCTCTTCTTCTCCTCCTATAGAAATTTACGATGTTGTGGTAGTTGGCGCAGGACCTATCGGGCTAGCAACTGCTATTGGTCTACGTAAACGTGGTATTGAAAATATTCTTGTCATTGATCAAGCTCGCGCCTTTCGTCAAATTGGTCATGGGTTAGACCTTCTGCCCAATGGATTAAAAGCTCTTAAACATATAGATCGTGATGCTTACGAAGAGGTCAAAAAAGCTAGCATTAACTTTTTTAAACCTAAGCAGTCTCATAGCGGGAATACTGTTGAAACAACTCTAAAACAGAAACCTCCAAAAACTTCACCTAAATGGGTTTATAAAAATTTGCAAGGGCAACTAATTCGGTCAGTTCCTCTTGGGTTCGACGACTGGTTGAAAATTTATGGGGAAGGTCGATTATCCATTCCTTGGTATGATTTGCAGACAACCTTAAAAAACTTGCTCCCTGAAGACCGGGTTAAAGCTAATCATCGTTGTATTGATGTTATAGATGAACCAGAAAATCAGTGTGTCCGAATAATTTGTGTATCTGATACAAAGATAGAAACCAACCTTTATGCTCATTGGGATGACCCACAGAAATATAATGATACGCAACCACAAATTGCAGATATTAAAGGTACAATCTCAGAAATAAAATCAATTCGAGCTAAACTAGTTGTTGCAGCAGATGGTATAAATTCTACTATCCGTAAAGTGCTTTATAAGGATAGTTTTTACCATAGTTTTGCCCAACCTGAATATTCAGGATTTGCAGCAATCTCTTGTATGGAAATAGCTGAGATACCAAACGATCTAGAGAAAGAGCTAGAAGAAAAATTCTTTCAAGACTCATCAATTATGACGCTTATTAATGATCAGGTATCTACTGAGCATTCTTATGCGGCAACCCCAAGGTTACTATTATTTCGTAAACAAAGCGGTCAAGTTGGGTATATTCTAAATCTGGCTTTCCCTTTGGACTTGTTGCAAGATAAGTCTGGAAGTTATTTGATTAATTTAGCTGTACAAGAGTTGGAGAAAGCTGGCTTTCCTTCTGAAATCAAGAAGTTAGTAAGTATATCTCCTCCTTGTAATATACAGCAGCGTCCGTTTTATATTCACCGCGCTATCATTTCAGATCCCACACAAAATCCTGGGAACAGTGACTTTAACATCCAGGATCATCTTGTTAAAATTCAACCACCCTGGAGTGCAGGGCGAGTCGTATTGGTTGGTGATGCAGCACATGGGATGCCCCCCTTCAATGGTCAAGGAGCTAACCAAGGGTTTGAAGATGTACTAACTGTTGCAACGGCTATTGCTAACATTGCACAGAAAAATAACTGGGATGACAAACAAGCTATAGCTACAGCCTTCGAGAAATATGAGCGTCTTCGTCGTCCATTTGTTGCATATATACAAGATGCAACATTGACAGGTCTTGCCCATTCGTCAAACGAAAAATGGCAGGAGTTCCAACAACAGGTGCATTGCCGTAACTTTGACCAGGCAATAGAGGCGTTAGTATGAAATTCTCTGCAACTAGCTGCGTTCAGTCCGGATACAATTTTTTCTTTACTCAATATGCTATCACTTACACACGTTGAAGAAATTAATTGAAGTTCATTGGAATTGAACTTTATAACTTTCTCAGCCTAAACAATAACCCGACTTGGCTTTATGAACATCAAGCATGTTGTATTAACTCGTCTAATCATAAAACGAAAAAACCAACGTCAAATAAAACAGCGTATTGTACAATTCTGGAGCATTCAAGGCAGCATACTTTTTTTAGTAGCCTTGTCACCAGTTACGGCACAGGCACAAGTTATACCAGACAAAACGTTACCTGTTAATTCTGTAGTCACACAACAAGACGATATTAAACTTATCGATGGAGGTACTGCAAAGAGTGGCAACTTGTTCCACAGTTTTGATCAATTTTCTGTTCCTACTGATAACACAGTTTTATTCAATAACGCTTTAAATATTAGAAATATTTTTAGTCGAGTAACTGGCTCTACAATTTCTAACATAAATGGGCTAATAAAAGCTAATGGCACAGCAAATTTATTTCTAATTAATCCTAATGGAATTGTGTTAGGCAGAAATGCACGATTAGATATTGGTGGATCTTTTTTTGCAAGTACTGCTAGTGCCATCAAGTTTGTTGATGGCACTGAGTTTAATGCTGTGAATCCCCAAAAAACACCCTTACTGACTATAAGTGTACCTATTGGATTGCAATATAATGTGAATTCAGGAAAAATTCAGGTACAGGGAGACGGCAAGGGGTTAGCTTCTCAAAGCACACTTAGGTCTCCATATATTAAAAGTAGTAGACTAACTGGTTTAGAAGTAAAACCAGGCAAGACCATAGCTTTACTAGGGGGCGATGTCAGTTTAGAAGGCGGCACCTTAACAGCAAAGGAAGGACAAATTAAGCTAGCTGGTGTTGGTTCTGGAGTCGTTACTCTTATTCCATCTGGACTAGATTGGACTTTAAATTATGAAGGAGTTTTCTCTTTTCAAGACATTTATTTATCCCAACGATCACTACTAGATACTAGTGGAAATAGTAGCGGTTCTATTACTTTAGTGGGAAAACTTATCTCCTTGATTGATGGCTCAGTAGTTTTAAACCAGAATTTAGGTACTCAACTTTCAGGTAACATTGATATTAATGCTACCGAATTGCTGAGATTAAGCGGGGCCTCCCCTGATGGCAAATTTGTTACTTTCTTGCGAACTGAATCTCTAAGTTCCGGCAATAGTGGAAACATTAATGTTTCCACTAAGAAGCTAGATATTCAAGGAGGTGCAGGTATGGGGACTAGAACCTATAACACTGGGAATGGAGGGGATGTAAATGTGAATGCCTCCGAGTCTGTACATTTGTTTGGGTTTTTACCCTCTAATCCTTTTATTACAAGCGGCATCATCAACAGTACATTGAATTCTGGAGATGCTGGAAGTATTGTAATATCAACAGAGCGGTTGGTAGCTCAGGACGGAGGATTAATTACATCCCTAACTACTGGAATCGGCTCTGGAGCCTCGGTGACAATAAATGCAACTAATTCTGTAAAATTAACCACTTCTGCTGAATTGATTAATTCAGAGATAGATTATATTGCCAGTTATTTTTCTTCTGGAACTGTCAGCACGGGCAATGCTGGCAACTTAACCGTTAACACACCAGACTTGGTAGTAGGAGAAGTTACAAGCGTTAGTACTTCTACTAGAGGCTTTGGCTCTGCTGGAACTATTGATATTAATGCTTCCAATGTAGAAGTAAGCGGTTCAGTACAATCATCTGCTGTAAAGGCGAGTACGGATACCCAAAAAGTATTTGGTGCTCCTCCGGTACCAAGTGGCTCCCCTGGAGAAGTAAATATCAATACTGGAACTTTACGTATAGCAAATGGTGGACAAGTTAGCGTTACGAATGAAGGAACAAGTACTGATGCTGGAAAGCTTACAATTCATGCTCGGTCAATCACTTTAGATAATAAAAGCTCTATCACTGCTGCAACTGCTTCCGGCGAAGGCGGCAATATCGACATCAATTCACAGGATTTACAGTTACATAACAGTACTATTAGTGCAACTGCTGAAGGTAACGGCAACGGCGGTAATATTGACATCACTACACAACTCCTAACTGGTTCCGAAAATAGCAGTATAAAAGCTAATGCAGTTATAGGTAATGGCGGTAATATCAACATTAATGCCCAAATACTTTTCTTTTCTCCTGATAGCTTTATTACTGCAAGTTCGCAGTTAGGAGTTGATGGCACAGTTAATATCAACTTTGGGAATCAAGATCCTACTCGTGGTGTTATGACAGTTCCAAAGATAGTTCAACAACCCCCTAAGATAGCTTCAGGCTGTGCTGCACAGTCAGGCACAGGGAGAGCGCTATTAGCTGTCGCTAACAACAGCCCACCACCAAACTTTGAC
Source organism: aff. Roholtiella sp. LEGE 12411 (assembly GCF_015206995.1). Classification (GTDB taxonomy): domain Bacteria; phylum Cyanobacteriota; class Cyanobacteriia; order Cyanobacteriales; family Nostocaceae; genus Komarekiella. The sequence goes on from NZ_JADEXR010000085.1 coordinate 17,041, forward strand.
GAGCACCTAGATCCTCAACCTATCTGGCAGAGGAATTCTATTTCAGTTGAGTCCACTGAATCTCCAGCTAAATCACAGTCATCGACGATCAAGGAGGCTACAAAAATTGTAGAAGCTCAAGGTTGGGTAATAAATTCTCAGGGAAACGTCGAATTAGTCGCAACAATACCTAATCAAGCGCCTCATGATAGTTTTTTGGCTACTAATTCGTGTTCTTCAGTCGGTTCTGTAGCAGAAATATTTCCATCAGTAGAAACAAAATAGAGCAATGATTAAATGGAAACTTTGGCTAAAATACGTTTTTTTAGGCGCTCTAACTTTGTCAATAGTTCTAAGTCAATCATCTCTGCTGTTAGCTCAGACTGCTAAAAAAGAAACAAATCTACAGCAAGCTGAACTGCTAACCCAAATAGGCAGAAAACAGTTAAATCAAGGTCAAGCCGCAGAAGCTCTTGATAGTTGGCAACAAGCCACGAAAATTTACCGTCAAATCAAAGATCCCGAAGGCATTAGTGGAAGTTTAATTAATCAAAATTTCGCCTTACAAAAATTAGGCTTACACTCTCAGGCTTGTAAAACACTTTTGTCAGCTTTGAAGCTAAAGGATTGGATTTGTGACACAACACAATTGGAACCTACTGAACACGATAAATCACAACTAACAACAGCAATCCATCAACTAAAATTAACGACAGTAAATTTGTTGGGATTACAAAGCCTAGGACAAGTCCTACGTCTAATTGATAAGATAAATGAATCTGAAATAGTTTTGGAAGAAACGCTATTACTGGCTCAGAAGACATCTTCACAAAACGTTATAAATGATGTTTTGCTATTGCTGGGCAACGCAAAACAGTCCATATATGAACGAGCGCGAGATGAGTACAAATGGATAGAGGAGCCACTCTTTAAAGAAACGATTGTAAATTTTATTCCACAGAAAGCACAAGAGTCACTTAATATATATCAACTTTTGGAGAACAAGACAAGCGCTCCGGTAACAATCAAACTACAAGCACAACTGAACCGTTTAAACTTATTAATAGACTTTGACAAATGGCTGATAGATGGTTCTAAGTCAGCAGGTGTACAAGCGAAAATTAGTCAGCAGATTCAACCCTTAGCAAATCTTATACTGCAAAACCCTTCAGCGTTTTCTCAATTGTCGCTTGAACAATCTATTCAAGCTAAACTAAAATTTGCTACTAATCTAAATAATACTCAAAATAAATCATTGCAATCAGCAGCTATTCAGTATGCTACATTTGCCTTAGAAACAGCTAAAAATATTAACAGCCAAGAGCTACAATCAAAAAGTTTAGGGATTTTAGGTCAATTAAATCCAGAGAAATCGCAAATATATTTTGAAAAAGCTCTAAGTTTAGCTCAGTCAATCAATGCTTACGATATCGCCTATGAATGGCAACAGCAATTAGGGAATTTGTATCACAGACAAGGCAAATCTGAAGCAGCGATTCAAGCTTACGGTGCGGCTATTGACAGCCTGACACAAATTCGCGACAATCTTTTGTCCAGCAATTCAGATGCACAGTTTTTCTTTTATGAAAAAGTGGAACCTGTGTATCGGACTTACATGCAACTGCTAGCGGCAAGCCCTTCTCCTAATTTGGAGTTAATACGCCAAACTTACGAACAATTTCAAGTAGCGGAGTTAGAGGATTATCTCAAATGCGGCAAGCTCGATCTTGTTGCTTTAAATGAAATTCAAAACTTGAGTACCGTCCCAGCAATAATTCACATTATTGATTTGACCAATACCATAGAAGTAATTGTTCAATCTCCAGGAAGCTCTCCTCATCATCACTCTGTTGATTCAAAATTAGTTAGAACTCACGTCGATGCCCTGTTAGAGATTTTACAAAACGAAAGACTTGTTTCTACTAAAGAACAAGTGATTACCTCGCATTCTCAAGTACTTTACAAAGAGTTAATTGCACCTTTAAAAAGATATTTGCCTGATTCCGGCACTTTAATCTTTGTTTTAGATAAATCTTTCCAAAGTCTACCAATGAACTTGCTGCATGATGGGAAGGATTTTTTGGTGAAGCGTTATAGTTTTTCAGAAACTTTGGGTTCCAGAGTCCGAACCCCTAAGTCATTACGAAAAGACCAAATGAAAGCTCTCATCGCTGCTCTATCTATACCTAGCCCCAGTTTAACAGATTCAAATGCTCCTCCTGGGGCAGAAGCTTTACCCCAAGCAAGACAAGAAGCAGAAGATGTCAAAAAACTAACTAATTCTTCACTTACGTTATTAGATAAAGAATTTACTAGTTCTAGTTTTGGACAGAAAATAAGTAAAGAAACTTTTCCACTTGTTCACATCAGTACTCATGGACAGTTTAGCTCTAAACTTATGCGTACAGGATTTTTAGCTTATGATCGGCAAATTAATATTAGAGAATTTGATACCTTAATAAAAAATAAAACTCAAGCTAGTTCCGATATAATTGAGTTATTAGTTTTGAGCGCCTGTCAAACCGCTAAGGGTAACAAAAGATCAGCTCTAGGAATTGCTGGAGTTGCAGTACAAGCGGGAGCAAGAAGCACAGTAGCAACCTTATGGTTGGTAGAAGCAGACTCCACTGTTGTACTGATGGAAGAATTCTATAAAGGATTGAGAAATGGCTTAACTAAAGCAGAAGCATTAAGACAAGCACAATTAGCATTAATGAAAAATCCTAAATACGCTCATCCTTACTACTGGGCGCCTTTCCTTTTGGTAGGAAGTTGGTTATAAAAATCTATTATTTTTAACCCTGACTCCACTTTTTTTAGCTCAAATGAGTTGTTACTATTTTTCGCTAATTCAGATGCTATCAAATATTGGCGCTTAGCTTCATCTGGTAAACCTGCCTCAAAATAGCGCTCACCTAACACTCTATAAATAGTTGAATTTTTACTACCTGCCGTGGCTACCTTGGTTAATATTTCAAGGCTTTCATCTAGAAAACCTCTGGATACATATACAGCATCTATGTCAAGAGCCGCTTCATCTTGAGGTAAGCTTAAAGAGTTGATTTGCTCTACTGTATCTAAAACTCGTTTAATTTCCTGTTCAGAAAACAAGTTAACTACAAACGAATCCGCAGTTGGAGGATAATCTTTTCTATAAGCAATAACAGAGATGTTGAATGCTTGGTCAAAAGCTAATTCTTTTTCTTCTGGAGGGTAAGTAATTCTAGTTTTATCTACAATTGTTTCCCATTCAAATTCAGACCCCTTTACCCTTACTTTATAAGAAGTAGCACCTGGAACAGGACGCCAAGCTATGTCTGGCCTAGTTTTCATTAGTGAACTAGTGTAGGGATAAATGATTGTAGGCTCATCATCTTGTCTGTTTCCACCCTTTCGGATTAAGCACACATGTAAGTTACTGGGATTGCAAGTCGATGCAGACGTATCAGTTATTGCACATTTGTCGCGAGGAATAGCTCCACTTGATAAATTTAAAATATCTCCCGAACTCAGGCATAAGAATTTTATATGATCACCATTCAAAACTTCTAATTGCTCTCCCTGACAAACCAAGCTGCCTGGTTCAAAACGTTTGTCTCCTTTATTCATTACTCTTCCAAGTGCCGGATTACAGCGAACCTGATTTCTTCTTACTCTTATAAGAGGTACACTTGCCAACAATGGCACATCTTTAATAAGAAGGAAACTCAAGCAGGACAATATAATAAATTTTGTACTAATTCTCACTTATTTTGCTAATTTATATTGTTAAGTATTAGCAGATTATCACTTTTTGAGAATACGATCTAGCAAATCTTCTCTCCACATAATAACTTCTGGCAGACCAGACTTGCCTAAAATACACGCTGATATAGAAATTCTAGCATCATCGTTTTCACCTAAAGCTTCTTGTATTTGAGATAACAAGCAGTAAGCATCTATTCTCTGACCATCTAAATCAATTGCTTTTTCTAAATATTTCTTGGACTCACTCAATCTATTTTGCATTAATCTTGCCCAACCCAAATCTTTGTAAAATGAAGCTTGCAACTCCCGATTATCGGTTTTACTTAAACCTTGCAGAGCTAAAGTAATTGCAGTCTTGTAATCACCACTTTTATTCTTCAATCTTGATAAAGCGGCAATAGCAAATATAGCTTCACTACTGCTTTTTATAGCTAACTGATATTGTTTTTCAGCCAAATCATACTTCCCACGTTCATCATAAAAATTTCCCAATCCGTAACGTGATTCCCATGCATTGGGTTTGAGTTTAAAAATTAATTTATAAGTATTAATAACACAATTATAATCTTGCAATTGCTGACATGCTACTGCCAAATTGTTATAAGCAACATCATCTTTAGGGTTATATTTAATAGCTAGCTCATAGTTATTTCTAGCAAGCTGAGGAGCGTCTTTATTCCGAAAACCTAGATCAACATAGAAACTAGAGACGGAGTAAGTCAAGTCAGGTTGGTATTTAACTGACGCTTGAAAATACTTTTCAGCATCAGCGAATCTATTTTCCTTGTGAGCTTTCTTGCCTTGCTCAAAAAAATAATTGGCTACTACAAGGGATAGTTTAGAGTCCAAATTAATAGCTGTTTGAAAATCTCCTTGAGCATCTGTAAGCCGATTTTCTTGTTGAGCTTTTTTACCTTGATTTAGATAATAATTAGCTATAAAAGGAAGTGATATGTAGAATAAGCCAAACAAACTTAAAGCCCCTAAAACACCCGCGCCAATTTGAAATGACTTCGATGTGATTACACGGTGAAGCTTTGATTTAAATGGTAATCGCCCCAATCGTTGCAAGATAACTTCAGTTGTTTGGGGACGTCGCCCTGGAGAAAGGGACATTAAATCATCGAGTAAATCAGCAAAGGGCTTGTCAATATGGGATGCTTTATTTCTCCAAATTAGGCTTTGTGTTTTTTTATCGGTTGGCAGACGCATTAGTGAAATACCCGTGACTAAATGCACAAAAGTCCGCCCTAAAGCATAAAAATCTGATTGTGGTACTGCTCTACCATTAATTTGTTCTAGTGGAGTGTAACAAGGCGTAATAATAGCTGTAATCTCGTAAATACCTACCCTTGTACTAGTCCCTCCACTTCCACTGACTTTAGCTAAATAAGTCTCAGTGACTCGCCGCGCAGTACCAAAATCGATTAACGCTAGCTGCCCGTCTGTCTTAAAAATTATATTAGAAGGTTTAATATCTCTGTGAAAAAATTCCGTATGATGTACTACATCAAGAATTTCTACTAACTGTTTAAGCCAGTCTAATGCTAGAGATTGCGAAATTCGCCCATTATATTTTATCCATTGCTCCAAATTTTGTCCCTCAAATTTGTCCATGATTAAGCAATGCAATGTTAGAAGACTATTATTGGGAACAAAAGTAAAATAGTCGTCTAAGGTACTGCGAGGAGTACATGGATGCCGGATTAACTGCAAAGCCAAAGATTCACCTTCGATTAATTCAACTAGCTTAGGCGTATTCCATTTCAGAACCTTCATCACTCGTTGTTCTCGAACAGGATGCCACCTAGTGCCAGCATCGTCTACTTCAAAAACTTCAAAGTAGTTGTACGGATTGTCAGTAAGCGGTCTTAATGGTCTGACTAAACGGATGCGATCATTAATTAACAGCGAAGTACCGCACGCTAGACAGATGTTAGCGTTATCAGGATTTTGACGTTGCCTACAAAAGGGATTGATACAATAACTCACAATTTGTGTACTAGGATCGCCAAACACAGGCTACCTATTCTAAATCTAGTCTTTTCTGCTGCCAATAAATGAGTAAGTTTGGTTTGAGGAGAATTTAGGAGATGGCTTCAAGGCTATTCGTAGTATATTTCGCAACTAAATCAAAACATAATCTCTAACATATATTTAAGTAAATATTAAAAATAACATACTCACCGTAAACTTTGTACAATCTTATGAGCGACAAAAATAAATTTTTAATACGTATTATCACTTAGTTAGTTCAGTATTCTATAGAGTTAATAACTAGTTATTTGTCAGTTTATTGATCGCGCTTCTTCTACAGTTAAGCCAAGGTTTAAAAATATTACATAAGGAATAAAACAAAGTTCAGTCAGAACATCCATGAGTTTTGAACGATTTATGTGTAAAATTTGATTGTTCATAACTCAAAAATGAAGTAACATTGTTAGGTGTGATGTACCTCACACTTAAACCACCTCTATTACAGAAAGTCCGTTGCGAGTATCTGTCCTAGCAAAACAAGTATATTTATGGATTTTAGTGCTGTTCAAAAACTAAATTCATCAGCCATTTCATTCACTGTTCCGAATGAACAAAAGCTTCAAAGGCAAAGATACTCGTCTATTAAAGTAACTTTTGAAGAAGCTTTGGCAGTAGTAAGTGACCTAGTGTTTGCCAAAAGAGGCAGGCATTTAACTGACCTTGAGATACTTGTCATGAGAGGAACTTGGAATAACCGTGAGTTTATAGAGATAGCAGAAAACTCATCTTACAGCGTTAATTACTTGCAACGGGGCGTAGCTTCTCGATTATGGGATATACTGTCCAAAACAATTGGACATGGCGAACGGGTCAGCAAAAAGAATTTACGCTATTTCCTAGAGAAAGCTACTGAAGAGTATTATGCTATATCTGCGTCGAATGACGAGCAAAAGTTGTGTACCAACAATTTGATACAGGTCATGGGAGGTCAACCACCTGATACATCTAATTTTTACGGACGGACAAAGGAATTAAGCTTTTTAAAAGAATTAATAATTAAACAGAAATGCATAGCACTAGTAGGAGTAGCAGGAATTGGCAAAAGTGCATTAGCGGCAAAATTATTAACAGAAGTTAGTATAAAGTTTCAGCCCAGATTTGATCACTTAATTTGGAAATCGGTGTCCCATGCACCATCAGTTCAAGACTTAGTGACTGACTTGATAGAACTAATTCGACCTTTACAATCTGAATTAAGCTTACCTAAATATAGTCAAACAACGATTACAGAATTCATCAAGCAGTTGCAGTCATATCGTTGTTTAGTAGTGTTAGATGCATCTGAAGCTTTATTCCAAAAAAACAATTTAGAGCAAAGGCTAGAGTATGGATTACTTTTTCGCCGCTTGGTAGAGGAGCAGCATCAAAGCTGCCTGCTTTTAACTAGTCGAGTTTTACCTGATGAAATTAATAATTTGACAGCATTTGAGCGCCCCATTCAGTCTGTTAGAGTAGAAGGCTTGGATTTAGACGCCGCAATGCAGCTATTATCTGCACAGGGTTTGAATGATTTAGAAGAGGGCAGCAAGCTAATAAACACTTATCGCGGCAATCCTTTAGAACTAAAAGCAGTTATGAATCGGATTTCTTACTTCTTTGCTAGTCCTGAAAACTTTTTTGATAACCCCACTACGCTGGTTAGCGATCAGTTTCAGGAAATGCTTAATCAACTATTTAAGAAAGAAGTATTGAATGAACTTGAGCGGCAGATTATGATTTTTTTAGCAGAAGAGACATCTTCCAAATCAATATGTGTTAGTTTTGCCAATTTATTAACTGGCATAAACAATAAGTACAAGGCATCAGTTTCAACATCAGAGTTGATCAAAGCATTAGAGGTACTTGGAAAATACTCATTAATTGAAAGTATTAAGGATCCAGTTACAAAAGAATTAAATTTCAATCTTCAACCGATAATTAAAAAGTATATTACGACAGATCCGCAGGGATTATTGCGTGCATCAAATAGTTCATCAAATTTAGCGATCGCGTCCTGATCAAAAGTTTTTTATACGTATTACAGGGTAATCCACCCTACAAAGAGGTGCTAACAACCCTCGATTACCCCTAAAAATCCTTAGTAAATATGGAGGTCAAAAGCAAAACGACGCTAGATACCAAAAATTATGTAACATCAAAACGAACAAGAAATGGAGGAAAATATAAAAGATTATCAAAAACTTAAAGGACAAAGAGTTGCTCAGGAGTAACCCTTTGTCCAGTAGCAAAAACAAAAAACTACAGAGCGGGGTTATCTCAAAGAAACCAAGACAGTGGTGATTAAAGTTTTCCGGCTTTTATCCACTGACTGGTCGAAAGAGATTGAATCCGCTGCTTCTCGTATTATACGAGAAGCCGCACGAAACTGACCAGTATTGTGTGGCAGTTTTGGCTATTGAAATTCCTCAAAATGGTGAGATATTAAGTTTGATTAATAAAAAACCTGAATTTCGTAGTTAAAAATAGTAGCAGCGCATTAAACCCCCTCTGAAGCTTGAAAACCAAGTTTGAGAGGAAAATATTGTGAAAAATGGCAAAAGCCCAATAAAAGAGCGTGTCGAGGTTAGGCTGTCGGGGGTAGTCTCTGCACCACACACCCCACACCTTAATTTCGACAGCTTATCCAAGTGGATTCTTAGCTCTTTCAGGGAAACTCGCTTTCAGAACGTCTTAAAAAGAGCGACAGTGCGATCGCGCTATTGCTGGTTTTGGCATCACTCGTGTAGTGGGTCAAGGTTAAAGGGTAAAGGGCAAGGGGAAAACACAAGACCTTTACCCCTGACCCCTGACCCTTTACCCGACTTCTTTTTGAAGTCTAGTATGCAGATGTCAGATCGGGCGATCGCAATCATTGCTTGTAATACGAATGATTACAAACAAATCTTAATTAAACAGAATCAGTTGGCCCAGACGGTACAGGAGTTAGATCCCGAATCGGAGCTATTGCTGTTGAT
>NZ_JADEXR010000010.1 GCF_015206995.1 aff. Roholtiella sp. LEGE 12411
ATCAAAACGCCAAGATTCAAGTCTCGCGGCCATTGCTGGCGACGATAACATGAAGATAGTTCCAATAGTACTGGGTAGTAACCAGTGTAGTTTCACAGTATTTTCTCCTGATTCACATTTATGGGAGGCGTTAATATCTCAACCTATTGGCAAATCCTCACACTGTCACCGCCCAAACTTGAGCTTTGATGCCTGACTTGAGTTTTGCGCTGATCTAAACACACACTTAATGGCGTAAGATTATAGCACGTTAATCTGATTTTGCCATGCGGTTAACGCCTAACAATTCGGTCAGTAAAGCATCAGATTACACCAAAAAAGCGGAATCAACCATATTTATATAAGTCTAATCAATGACACTGAACATCACGCAGAGACTGGCGTTGGATTGTTGGTAAGCGATACAACAATGCCAAAATTCTCTCTAAAATTAATGTTTAGAAAAATATTTACACCCAATTTTTTAGACTAAATTACTTATCTTCTTTTTAGGTACTGGAGAATACCGCGAGCGATCGCCTCCGCCATTTGGTTTTGGTAAGCTGAGGTTCTTAGCTTAGCGATATCCTCCCGACCAGTCAAATAACCTGTTTCCACTAAAATAGACGGCATAGAACTTTTTCTGAGGACATAAAATCTGGCTCGGCGCACTCCTCGATCTCTGACATTGAGACTTTGGAGAATGCTGCTACGGACAATACGAGCTAGACTCAGACCACTGTCGTAATAATAAACTTCTAAGCCACTGACATCTGGACGATTCGGCCCTATTGCATTAGCGTGGATGCTGACAAACACATCAGCATTAGCTCGCTCTGCGAGTTGCACTCTTCCAGGAAGAGTAACAAAATAGTCAGAATCCCGCGTTAGAATTGCTTGCACGCCATTTTGCTGCAAAATGGCTGCGATTTTTCTACCGATGGGCAAGATGACATCTTTCTCACGTACTCCCCCAATACCAATTGCTCCAGGATCTTTACCACCATGTCCAGGGTCAATGAGAACTACCACTTTTCCTCTGGGAATCGGGCGTGGCTGTGTAATAGGCTGGGGATTGGGATTATTTGGGTCTGGGAATGGTATCCGATTAAGCGGAGGTAGGGGGGGTAAGGGAAGTGTTCCAGAGCGTGTGACGACTCCACGAGATCCTTGTAACTGTAGAGCTAAAAGCTGATCACTAACCTGGTTGAGTTCACCAATTTGCACTCCCGCTGCTGGTTGAACCAAGATAACTACAGTATTAGGTTGTTGTGGTTGTAGGCGTACCCGCAGGATAGGGCTATTAGCATTCAAAACCGGGCCTCTAACTCTAGGAGCTAGGTTAGAGTTAGTAATAGTGATGCGATATAGACCAGAGGTTCTATCCCAGCCTCCTGTCGCAGATAAATTTTGGTCGGCTCTAATCAGTAGTTGTGTACCGTTATTAGACAATTCCACAGACTGAATCGTAGCAGGCGAGCTAACAGCAAGTGGCGTACGGGGTAATGGAAGGGGTTTTGACTGATTATCTTGTATATTGTTGGAATTATTACCTCTAGGCAATCTGACAATTCGACTAGGTAGAAACACCAGACCACCAGCACTGCTCTTAGTTGCTTGCCAGTCAGGACTATTTTTGTCTACCCGCAATGTCATGCGAACACCAGGTGGGCGGGTTTGCAGTTGGGTGAATTCGACACTACTAACACCGTGTCGATTAATGGACACATCATCCCGCTGTGCTAGAGATGGTGATAAAGTCGCGCCATAAATGTCCATAAAAATCGTACTGCGATCGCGGCTGCGATTTACCTGAAGCTGAGGATTACCACCAGTGGTGCGGATGAAAAGCCCATCGCCGGTTACTTGCAAGTTCTCAATTTGAGTCGCCCCTTGTGTGGCGTTGGCAACTCTTGATAAGTCAAGTTTAGTCTCAGGGTCTACTGTTACTACACTGTAAATATTTCTTGGGGGAGAGGATGCTACTTTATCAAGCACTGGCGTGGGTAATTGCACCGTCCACCGACTACCAGTATTTCCGATAAATTGCACTCGTTTGGGGTCTAGAGTATAACCGGGAGTGAGTTCGACAACTATACGCGTTGTTTGTTGGTCAAACTGTCCAACACGGATAGAGCGAATTGCACCCCCGACTTGTTGGGTTAGCTGCTCCCGCCCAAATGTGGTTTCTGGCAAATCAATTACCAGACGAGTCGGGTTGAATACTAATTGCGCTTTGGGTTGAACAGCTCCCAAAGTGTTGATTTCCAGTTTGTTTTGGTTGGCATCAAAACGCCAAGATTCAAGTCTCGCGGCCATTGCTGGCGACGATAACATGAAGATAGTTCCAATAGTACTGGGTAGTAACCAGTGTAGTTTCACAGTATTTTCTCCTGATTCACATTTATGGGAGCCGTCAATATCTCAACATATTGGCAATCGTCACACTGACACCACCTAAACTTGAGCTTTGATGCCTGACTTGAGTTTTACGCTGATCTCAATACACACCTGCTGAGGTAATTTACAGTTTGTCCCTCTGATTTTGCCATGCCGTTAGCGCTTAAAAATTAGACCAGCAAAGCACCAAATATTAACAACAAAGAGACAGCCAGAATTTACTCCACTCATTCAAACCCAGTCAGCAAGACTTGAGTTAGTCAGGAATTGATGTTTATTTATTTGATTGCTGCAATTTATGCACTGAGTAAATAATTCCCACAACCGTCAGAGGATCTAGCAAAATTTATGGAAATTACTCCCTAATTACTTGGAAAATATTCAGACTAAGACTGTGGAGTAGGGTGAAATGGGAAACAGATAACATTCCGAATGCTGGTAAAAATTAGAAACAAACGATAATTTTACAATCTCACGGGACGGAGATTTGGGGAGATAAGTTTCCACTTGACTTTAGCAAAATCCACCAAGTACTTATAGAGTCCTGAGTCCTGAGAATTACTCAGAACTCAGTTATGTTCTACATCAAGACGCTGCTAACAACCTGTTTATACTCAGAATTTTAATTAAGTCTCTTGAGAATCTGGGGCTGTCTCCAAACTCTCATCATCGTTTTGCATCATCGCCTGAGGTGGTTCAATTACTAACGACTTGCCAGAGGAACCGTCTAAAATCAGTTTTTCTGAGCTGATATCCAAGGTTTCCGGATCTGGAAATACGAATCGTAACAAGGGAGGAGCTAAAAAGGTTGTCAAGATTACCATCATGATAATGGCTGCCCCTAGTGGTTTTGAAAGAGCGCCACTGGCAGCGCCGACACCAGCAAACACCAAACCGACCTCGCCCCTGGGAATCATGCCTACACCAATCGCTAAACGGTTGATTTGCGGTTGACCAAATACGCTTAAGCCTGTGATTACTTTACCGAGAATGGCTACTATGATCAGGAAAGTTGCCATAATTAGACCTTCCCGATTGTCGGGAATTGCTGGGTTTAAAACTCCCAAATCAGTTTTTGCCCCAACAGTCACAAAGAAAATTGGTACAAGCATATCCGCAATGGGAATAACTTGCTTTTGCAGTTCTTTGCGCTTATCAGTTTCCTCTAGGACTAAGCCTGCTGCAAAAGCCCCCAGAATTGCTTCTAATTGGATGATAGCAGCAAAGTATGCCATGACAAAGGCGAAGATGAATGCTGGTATTACCAGTCCACCGCGTGTTTTAAGTTGATTAGCGATCGCCACAAAGCTCTTATTGAAAACATTGCCTAGCAAGATGGCTCCGAGCAGAAAACCACTGGCGCTGATAATCAAATAAATGACTTTGCTCACATCTACCGCGCCATCTTTAGCCAAGCTAGCAACTACTGCGAGGACGATGATTCCCAGTACATCGTCAATCACAGCAGCACCAAGAATAATCTGCCCTTCTTTAGAATTAAGCCGTCCTAATTCTGACAGCACTTTGGAAGTAATCCCAATACTAGTGGCAGTCAAAGCCGCACCAGCAAAAATTGCGGGTACAGCGTCGATACCAAATATAGTCATTAGTCCTACAGTACCAGCAGTAAAGGGTACTACTACCCCCACTACTGCCACGACGACGGCTTGAAGACCGACTGCCATTAGATCTTTGAGGTTCGATTCCAAACCAATTTCAAATAGCAGGATGATCACACCCAGTTCTGCCAAAACGGAAACGACTTCCGACTGCGCCGCAAATACTTCGGGAGTGGCTTCAGGACTTAAACCGGCAGTGGTTTTGAGGAAGATCATGATCAAAGAACTTGAACTGTCTGCTCCGCCTTCTGGAAACACTAAAAGATGGAAAACAGAGATACCCACTACTACACCCCCGACGAGTTCACCTAAGACAGGCGGTAAACCCACTTGATTTGATAACTCCCCACCAAGTTTACTCGCAAGGTAAATTACCACTAAGCTTAGTAGCACAGCTGCTACTACCATTGAACTGTCTGCTGCTTTTGTTGCGGTTGCCAGCAGAGGAAAAGAGAAGTTGATTGGATCTAACAAATGCATTGGTTCTGTGAAAATCCTTCTCCTTATTTTTACGCGTTTGTGGAATTTAGCTATTTTTATAAATGCGCTGCTGATAGCAGCTATCAATTATTTTGTGCCACTTGTCAGATCAATTAGGTACTGCCAATCAAATTCAGATACCGGGACTACAGACAGTCTGGGAAGTCGCAGTAAGTCAAAGTTTGTGAATTTGCTATCTTGCTTAATTTGGGTTAGGGTAATGGGCTGATTGACTCTTCTTACTGCCCGCACATCCACAACTACTCTTTTGCGATCGCTGAGTGCTGGATCGGCATAAGGTTGACTAACTATCTCTGCTATACCCATGACTTGCCGTTCTTTAGCGGTGTGGTAAATCAACGCCAAGTCACCAAGGAACATTGTACGTAAATGTTTGAGCGCTAAGGCATTGTTGACTCCATCCCAAACTGTACTGCCGTCCCGTTCTAAATCTGAGTAGGAATAATCTTCCGGTTCAGTTTTCAGCAGCCAATACCTCATCACAAAATCTCCAAATGGGTTGGTGTAATTTTTTCAGTTTCCAAAAATGTAACCATTTCAGCTTTTGATTATGGCAATGTCAAAGTAGGAACAGATAAATCGTATCGATATATACTTTTCGGAGGAGTGCAAATATGACGCATGGAGATGCTTTATCCGGTTCTCAGTTTCAACCCAGAAACCTGTGGAAAACACTATCTTTGGCTTTAGTAGGATGTGTAATTTTGACTTTGCCTGCTTCAGCACAAGAAAAAGAAAAATTGTGGAGAACCCTTACTGTTAGTGGTCGTGGAGTAGAAACAATTCCTACAACCCTGTCGCAAGTTAGTTTAGGAGTGGAGATTCAGGGTAAAACTGCACAAGAAGTACAGCAAGAAGCAGCTCGTAGGTCATCAGCAGTAGTGGCTTTGCTGAAGCGCCAAAATGTAGAAAAACTAGAAACTACTGGTATCCGGTTTAATCCAGTTTATAGTTACAACAATAATGTACAGCGGATTACAGGCTATGCAGCCAATAATACGGTGAGTTTTAGGATTGCTACTGATAAAGCTGGTACTTTGTTGGATGATGCAGTCAAAGTAGGTGCAACACAAATTAACAGTATTAGTTTTGTCGCTAATGACGAGGCGATCGCTAGCGCTCAAAAGCAAGCGCTCAAAGAAGCTACCCAAGACGCCCAACAGCAAGCTGATGCTGTCTTTAGTACCTTGGGTTTGAAGCCTAAAGAAGTGGTCAACATTCAAATTAATAATGCTAGTGCGCCTTCACCACCCATTCTGTACCGTGCTGAAGCTGCCAAGGTAAGCAATGCTGATGCTTCCACCCCTGTAATTGGTGGTGAACAGCAAGTAGAGGCATCGGTGACACTACAAATTAGTTATTAGTCAAGAGTCCAAAGTCAAGAGTCAAAGGTTACATAGTATTAGGCTCTTGACCCTTGACTATTTAAAAATGTTCTGGAGACATATCTGCCGTACCGCCTTCTCCATCACGCTTAGAACCTAATAAATCAAGTTGGTCTACTTGGATAACTGGTGAGGATCGGTTTGCTCCTGTTTGGCGATCGCTCCATGTGTCAAACTTTAGGGAACCTTTGACAGCAATTTGCCTGCCTTTACGCACATAATTACCCGCAACCTCCGCCGTTTTTCCCCATAGTTCCAAATTAAACCAGTCAGTATGTTCCCCTTCCTTAGTGCGCCGATTCACAGCTAGTGTCAATCTACACTTGACACTACCAGACTCAAAATACTTTATATCTGGGTCGTTGCCTACACGACCGATGAGAGTGACAACATTGATACTCATGGGTGTTACCTTTCAGTACAGGTGTACTCATTAATCCAGACTCCCATCATAGCGAATTGTGAAACTATTGAAAATAATGTGTTAAACAGTTAACAATATGAAGGAGATGAAAAATGATACATACTACTAGGGGAAACCTCGAAAAGTATACGGATATACTTACTAAACCTGAGAATATCAAAAAGTAGAGGCCTGAGACATAGTAAATATTGCCGAGAATTATATAAAAATATAGTCTGGTTTACTGGACTCAGGATAAAAAAGGTAATAGAATCCAGCACGATTCACTTTTACCGTTGTAGTAAAAAGTATCGCAAATAGGGAGCGTACAGACGCGTGGGTCTTTTCAGAAACTTTCGCACATCATGGGATATGGGTATCGATCTCGGTACCGCTAACACCCTTGTCTACGTATCTGGTAAAGGCATCGTACTCCAAGAGCCTTCTGTAGTTGCTATCGATGTAAACGAAAAGGTAGCACTGGCAGTAGGAGAAGAGGCCAAAAAAATGCTCGGTCGGACACCAGGAAACGTGATTGCCCTCCGTCCCTTGCGGGACGGTGTTATTGCTGACTTCGATACAGCAGAGTTAATGCTGAAAAGCTTTATCCAGCGTGTAAATGAAGGTAGGTCTTTAATTCTACCCCGGATTGTCATTGGTATTCCCAGTGGCGTTACAGGCGTAGAAAGGCGAGCTGTAATGGATGCAGCTGCTCAAGCTGGAGCCAGAGAAGTTTACTTAATCGATGAACCAGTAGCTGCGGCAATTGGTGCGGGACTACCTGTTGCCGAACCGACTGGCAATATGATTATAGATATTGGTGGTGGTACAACAGAAGTTGCGGTGTTGAGTCTCCAGGGTACGGTAATCAGTGAGTCAGTACGCATTGCCGGTGATGAATTAACGGAAGCAATCATACAGTATATGAAGAAAGTTCATAACTTAGTGATTGGTGAACGTACTGCTGAGGACATCAAGATTCGGATTGGCTCTGCCTATCCGACTAACGATGATGGTGATGCAATTATGGAAGTCCGAGGCTTACACTTGCTTTCTGGTTTACCACGAACTGTAACAATCAAGGGGCCAGAAATCCGTGAAAGTATGTTGGAACCTCTATCAGTAATTATAGAAGCTGTGAAGCGGACACTGGAACGCACACCTCCGGAATTGGCATCAGACATTATTGACAGGGGTATTATGCTAGCTGGTGGTGGTGCTTTGCTCAAAGGTATAGATACCTTGATTAGCCATGAGACGGGAATCGTAACACACATTGCCGCTGATCCTTTAAGCTGCGTTGTGCTGGGAACAGGACGTGTGTTAGAAAACTTTAAACAGTTGGAACGAGTTTTCAGCGGGCGTTCTCGCAATATGTAGCAAAAAATATTAGATATTGGGTTCTATTTGGGTTTTATATAAATAGAATCCAATATCTCCTTAAATTATAAAAATAATAGGTATAGATGGTTACTCTACGTAAATGGTGGGGTCATAAAGGGTTACAAATCGGTCTGTTATCTCTGTTAGTTGGTAGTGCTTGGATACTGCGACAGACTCAAGGTGCATTGCTCGTTGAAATGTATCAAGTGATTACCCGTCCGTTGCAGATGTTCCAGCCAGTAGCAAATTCAGAAGAACGTCTTAGAGATGTTCGCTTATTGGAGTTGCAAACCCGCATAGTAGATCTGGAGAGCCAAAATAAAAAATTACAAGATTTATTGGGCTACGTTGAGAAAGAGCCACTTGTATCGCGCCCAATTACAGCGCGGGTAGTGGGACGCAGTGCTGACCACTGGTGGCAACAAGTTACCTTGAATCGTGGCTCGAACGTGGGAATTCAAGAAGGCTTTATCGTTAAGTCTGACGGTGGATTAGTCGGTTTGGTAGAGAGTGCAACTCCCAATACTAGCCGTGTGTTGTTAATTAGTGACCTTAAAAGTCAAGTGGGTGTCACAATTAGCCGCACAGCAGCTAAAGGTGTTTTACGAGGAGATTCCTCTTCAGAAGCTGTGCTGGAGTTTTATGAAAAAGTTCCAAATGTCAAAGTGGGAGATTTAATTTCCACATCTACTTACAGTCAAAAGTTTCCTGCGGGCTTAGCGGTGGGACGTATCAAGTCCCTAGATTTAAAAAAACTCCCAGCATCAGTTGCGAAAGTTGAGCTTTTTCCGCCGATACGTTCACTAGATTGGGTAAGTGTATACCCGAAGCCGACAAACCAAGAGTTGGAACAGCAAACGTCGGCAAACCAAGAACAGCAAAAATCTAATTAGATTCTCGAAAATCTCTCAAAACAATGAAGATACCTTCATTTAGTGGCAGCAGGCAAAAACAGCTAAAATCGCCAGAGCGGAAATCTAGAATTACAAATAAGCCTTTTTCTCATTGGCATCCTAGTTTGCGTCAACTAGTAAATTGGATAGTGACGGTTGGGTCTGTACTGTTATGTTTACTGTTGTTGCCTACCCGCTTACCGGGTATGGAATTACTAGAAATTGGCCCTAACTGGCTGTTAATTTGGGTAGTAGCTTGGAGTGTAAAGCGCACAGTTTTTGCAGGAGCATTAGCAGGTATAATTCTAGGCTTACTTCAAGATGCAATGACTTCACCTAACCCTACTCATGCTTTGAGTCTAGCGATAGTAGGAATTCTGACTAGTCTGCTTCAAAAACAGCGTTTTATGGAAGAAGATTTTATTTCTATTGCTTTAATTGCCTTTGGTATGGCTTTTTTAGCAGAAACTATCTTTGGGTTGCAATTGACTTTAATGAGCGATGCCTATGGCGGGCACAGCCTACGCAAAGTGGCAGATATCTGGACATATTACCAGCGGGTTGCTCTTGCCTCTGCCATTCTCAGTAGTTTGTGGGCACCTGTTGTCTATTATCCACTGAATCTTTGGTGGCAGCGGATGAAATTGTTAGAGCAGTAAATAGGACAGGACTTACGCAAGTGTCATATTTTTAACGCCAGAGGTTGTCCAGAGTCAAAGGTCAAAAGTCCAAAAAACCTTGATTCTTGACCCTTGACTCTTATACCAGAAGCCTTGTGTGCCAGTTGCGTAAGTCTTATAGGAGATAGGAGACAGAAGTTAAGAGTAAAGAGATAGGAGTGAGGAATCATCGGTGCAGACCTTTGACCCTCACTTTTCAATGTTTGGGGCTTTTAGGCAACTCTGGCAAGATGGATTCAAGCTAGAGTGAAGTGTAATGTGAATATTACAGCTGATTTAAGTCGAGACATCAATAATACCTGGATATTACTGTTTTAGTTATTACGTTCAAAGCGCGATTCTCCTGTAAAAAGGCTGCGTCAACGCGTCCAAAATATTTACAGTATTGCCCAAAATTATGGATAATTCCCCAGTGGTCACTCAAGCAGATGCATCCCTACCTAATTACACTCAGGAAAATCCACCTTTAGTAAGATCGGCAGTTGAATCTGATTTATCAACGAAGGAAAGGATTGGAAGTGATTTTGACTGTCGCATGATGCAGCGGTGTTTAGAACTTGCCCGCGGCGCTTTAGGACGCACTTCGCCAAATCCACTTGTGGGAGCGGTGATTGTTAAGGATGGGGAGATTGTTGGGGAAGGGTTTCATCCCCGTGCAGGTGAGCCTCATGCGGAAGTTTTTGCCCTGAAAGCGGCAGGCTTTGGCGCAGCCTCTCCCCAGGAGAATCGCGCTTGTGGTGCGACAATCTATGTCAGCCTCGAACCTTGCAATCACTACGGACGCACTCCTCCTTGTTCAGAAGGGCTGATAGCGGCTGGAGTGGCAAAGGTGGTGGTGGGTATGGTTGACCCTAATCCGTTGGTAGCAGGAGGCGGCATTGCGCGTTTACGTGCGGCGGGGATAGAAGTGGTGGTAGGAGTAGAAGAAGAAGCTTGCCGTCAATTAAATGAAGCTTTTGTACATCGTATTCTTTACAAGCGACCTATGGGCATTTTGAAATATGCCATGACTTTAGATGGTAAGATTGCCACCACCTCTGGTCACAGTGCCTGGGTAACTAGCCAGGATGCCCGCAGTGAAGTACATCAACTACGGGCAGCTTCTGATGCAGTAATTGTAGGTGGTAATACAGTACGACAGGACAATCCTTACTTAACTAGCCATCAGGTGGGGGGGCATAATCCCTTACGGGTGGTGATGAGTCGCCATCTCAACTTACCGAAAAATGCCCACCTGTGGCAAACTACGGAGGCTCCAACTTTAGTGCTAACAGAGAAGGGAAGCTCTACTGATTTTCAAGAACTATTGCTCAAACAGGGGGTAGAGGTGGTGGAGTTAACATCACTTACACCAGATAAGGCAATGGCGTATTTATATGAGCGGGGTTTTTGTAGCGTTTTGTGGGAATGTGGCGGTACTTTAGCTGCTAGTGCGATCGCTCAAGGAGCAGTGCAAAAAGTCTTGGCATTTATTGCCCCGAAAATCATTGGTGGTAGTAATGCTCCTACGCCTGTGGGCGATTTAGGTTTTACTACTATGACTGAGGCTCTGTCTCTAGAACGTGTTCGTTGGCGCGTGGTGGGTTCAGACTGCTTAGTGGAAGGTTATTTGCCCCAAAAAAGTCAATAGTCAACGCTCAATAGTTATTAGTTTCGACTCTGGACTAGATCATGAACACTGGCGTTCATGGGCAAGATCACGAATGAGGGCTAACCTGGATTGAATATAGTGGCTGAGGAAGTCAGTTTCGTTGGGATTTAACAACACTTGCGTTTCGGTTTGTTTTACCAACCACTGCACCAAGCTAGCATCGTCCAGTTGTAAGAGGATCTTTGCTTGGGCAGTTTCAACCACAGACCAAAGCTGACGCATTATCGTAGGAGTCATCAGACCTCAATTGAATCATTAGCTTAGCTGTCTTTAGGTTACATAATTCCAGCCGCACCTTACGACATGAATGTAGAACCTGAGACAAGTATTATTAAAAGCTTCATAATGAGACTTATAACTTTTTATAAGTTTACGAAGATTAAGAATAGAAAACTCTGTCTTGAAAATTGGTTATGGGGCATTGGACATGGGGCATAAAAAGGCGGATTCTGATGTGTTGAGGACAATGCTGGCAAATGTAATACAGATTCAGACTAAGATATTACAGATATTAAAACCCTTAATTTGCCGTACACATTATGATTGCATTTCAAATACAACTTAACAAAGAAGACGTTTGTATTGCAGGTATAGAGATAGAAGGTGTTGTAAGTGCGATCGCCACCTTTGCTAGAAGAACAACAGGACTTACGCACAGGTAACGGAAAATCGTAGACGCATTCGCGCAGCGTCTCGTAGAGAAGCGGCTTGCCGCAGGCTACCACAGAGGACGCAGAAGTCCTAAACAACTTAAACATAAGTATACTGATTAACTAGTTAGGCGAAGGATACTTTACTAGCAGCGGATTAACACTGTTTGGCAGTAGACGGATTCACAAAATCATGTAAGTCTGCATCCCAAATACTAATGTAAATAAAATCACAGTTTTGTCGGATAACCTGACCTTTCAATTTACCTTTTGAAAAACTAAAATTATCCAACTGACCCTGTTGTACTTTCTGTAGTCCTTGCTTAATTTCTTCAGTGGCTTGTCCACTTAACATACCATTCAAGGTTGTCTGCATTACCTGCGGATCTACCGATTGGGCAAAAGAAGCCTCGGTTTGACGCAACACTTTAGAATTACGATCAAATAGATAACCAAGGTCAATTTGATTTGGTACAAGTTTGTAAACAACAGCACGGGTATTACCCCAAACACCTCTTAAATCTTTACTTGGCTTGCCAAGGGTAGCTTCTACGGAGCTTCTTAATGTACCCGTGGGAAATGCTGGAACGTTTTTGCTGGTAGTAGGAGCTAATTTCTTGCGAGACTGGTTGTTTTGTGATGTGGAAACCCCAGTTGTCTGCTTATTTGGTTCCATCTGTGGTGCTGGAATATCTGAAGTTATAGGCTCCTTTGTTGCAGATGGTGTGGATGCAACTGGAAGATTAGGAGTTGCTTTCGGGTTAGGTATTGACAAAGGAGCAGGAGTTATTTGCTGTGGCGGAGGTAAGGTAGGTACAACTGGGGTTGGAGAAGGTTGGGAAGAAACGGGCGGTTTGGCAGATGGAAGAGTGGGAGGCGAAGTTTCTAGTGATGGGGTTGGACTTGTGGCTATATTTACTTCTGGCTGTTGTTGGCGAGTAATGCCAAAAATTGCGATCGCACCAATCAAACCACCTACCACTAAACTCCCAACAATCACAGCAGGTTTTTGCCAACCGGGAGTACCAGAGTTGATAATTGTACTTTGTTGAGGTGAAAATAATGGTTGGGTTTGCTGGGTTGATGTAATAGTTGCAGCTGACTCTAGAGGAATATGATTAGTAGACTGCAAAGCATGTAGCATTTTACTTGCAGTAGTGTAGCGATCGCCTGCATGGGGCTTAATTGCTTGATTAAGTACTCTTGCCAATTGGGGGGAGACATTAGGAACGTGTTGTTGCCAAAGTATTTCTCCAGTTTGCAGATCAGTTAGTAATTGTTGGGGATGTTTGCCAGTCAGCAAATAAATTGCCGTTAAGCCTAAGCTGTAAATATCAGTAGCGTAAACTGGGCGTCCCACAGCTTGTTCACTAGGCATATAACCAGGTGTACCAATCACTAGCGATCGCGTAGGGTGTCCAGGGGAATTCACTACTGAACGTATCGTCTCCTTAACTGCACCAAAATCAATCAAAACCGGCTTGCTATCAAGGGAACGGAGAATAATGTTATCAGGCTTGATATCTCGATGAATAATGCCTTTGCTGTGGACATAATCCAATACTGGTAGTAGATTCCAAAGAATTTGGCTGACAGTCGTTTCGGTTTCACAACCTTTGGCTTCAACGATTTTTTTCAGCGTTTGACCATGAATCCATTCCTGAACAAGGTAAAATTGCCCATTTTCAGAAAAGTAGGCGTAGAGTTTGGGAATTTGATCACTACTTTCACCCAGATACTCTAAAGTCGTTGCTTCCCGTTCAAACCGCTGTTGAATGATTTGATAGGTTTGTGGGTCATTATTGGTTATCGGTTTGAGTTGCTTGATAACACAGCGGCGACGAGAAGGCATATAGGTATCTTCCGCTAGCAAGGTTTCACCAAACCCACCAGCACCGATTACCTGGATAACTTGATAACGATTGTTCAGCAGCGTTGTTGTCATGAACAGTTATAGGCGTAGACACGCACATAAGTCCGTAGCTTGCTTCCCGTAGGGTGCGGAGGCTTCCGACCATCGGAACGGGAGCAAATGGGTTGTCGTCAGACATCGCCCTTTCCATACATCAAGTAAAGTTTATTAATCATACTTACCCCACAGGGTATTTGATTGTATGATATTTACTTCATGTATTAAATATTTTTACTCATGTATGCTCTCATTTTAAGTCGAGTAAACCTTCTTCTTTTAATTTAGGATTAAAGCGAATTTGTATTTGTAAACCACGCGCTTCTAGCTCTGTTAATATTTCTGCTTCTACTCGACGTGCTACATTTTTAATTATTTTCATTTGTGCCAATTCATCATTAACTGGATTTTGATGATTTGCCTGTTCTTCAGTTGTCATTAACACTTTGACATCAATGGGATGAGTCCATTTTTCTTTGTGTTCACTATTTCCTAATAGCACATTGCCATTTTCGGTAATCCAGGCATTCTCAATACTTTCTAAAACTGTGCGACTAGGACGTTCAATGGTTTGAGCTTTCACCCAATAGCATTGTTGTGTCTGACGTACTAAATGCTGCTTTAAGCTCAGATAAACATCGCGAGAATATCCGATAAATTGCAGCACTTTTTCTTGGTCAAAAATCGCGTATACCCCGATTTTACCTTGAAATTGCTCAGGTATTTGACCGTCAGCGTTAATGTAAGGCAAGTATTCCAGAGTTGCTAAGGAGGGGAAATTAGTTTCAGTGGTCATAATGAAATTTAAAACTTGCTAATTATCTTAGTAATTAGACTACTTAATTTTTTTGTAAATTACACAAAGACGGCTGGGGTTAAAAATTTTAGCCTTGAACATGAAATTTGGTGGTACGTTGATTATGGCATAATCATCAGATTCATGATATTTTTCAAATGCTGCGGGCATCCCTTTAGGAGTAGCTAAGCTGTATGGAACTGGCTGAAACAATAGTTCTGTAAATTCTACTTTTTCACACTGCAAATTTTGACAAATCTGTTTTAAGAAAGCTTCACTTGTTAATAATTGGAATAAAGTTTCTTTGACTTGTGGTTCGAGAGTAAAACTGCCATCAAAGTTTTGGACTATTTTAAGGCGCATTTGGTGTACAGATAGTTAATAACGACTGAATGATCATAGAGTGCTAGCTACTAGACATAGGATTGATTCATCGCGCTCTACGCGCTATACAAAGGCTGATAAATAAAGCTTACTTTTTTAGGTTACTAAGGCGACCTTTGTAAAAAATCACCACTTTACAGTAGTTTTCCATTGAGTAGACTACACCAAATAGTTCGTTGCTTGTAGAGTGGGCATTGCAATGAAACCCACTTTAAGATCAGCCTATGGGATTGTGGGACTTCTGTCAGCTATAGGAGGAAGCTGACACGATTAAGAATTATAAAGTTTGACACAGTTTAAGAGTCTGTGAACAAATAATAAGCGCTAGCGCCGATTTTAGTTAGAGCCAACTTCTCGCATACATGTGTCACACCTAAAAACTTTTGAACCAAAAAAGGCAAAAGAAAATTTTCTTTTGCCTTTTTACTTTTTAGCGTTTACCTTTCAGCTTTATTCGTCGTAATCGTCTTCCTCGTCTTCCTCGTAATCTTCCTCTTCATCTTCTTCTACGAGGTCGGTGATTTCATCAGCAATCAACTCATCTTCATCATCTAGAATTGACCTTTCTGCACGTCTGCTGCCAAATCCAGATTCACCAAGGGAAGGAGAATCTAAATTATAGGTGCGAGCTGTGCGGTCATCCAGAACCATATCTAGAGGGTCATCCACCTCATCCAAGACACTACTACTGTCAAGAGCAGCATAGTCTTCGATCGCGCCTGGTTCTTCATAGGCATTGTAACCAGTACCAGCCGGGATCAATCGTCCGATAATCACGTTTTCCTTTAACCCGCGCAGCCAGTCAGATTTACCTTCAATAGCTGCTTCGGTCAGTACCCGTGTTGTCTCTTGGAAAGACGCGGCAGAAATAAAGCTGTCGGTGTTCAAGGATGCTTTAGTGATCCCCAATAATACGGGGGTGTACTGTGCCCGCGCACCACCAGTAATTGCCATAGCTTCATTCACCTGCTCAACTTGGCGCAGCTCTACCAATTCACCGGGAAGCATGGTGGTGTCACCACCATCATCTATCCGCACTTTATTGGTCATTTGGCGAACAATTACTTCAATGTGCTTATCAGAAATATCAATCCCCTGAGACTGATACACCATTTGCACCTCATTCACCAAAAATGTTTGCACCTTTTGCAAAGCATGGCTAGCACAAGCATAGACTCCATCCTCGGAACCCAGGCTAAAGAAGATTTCCAAAATTTCGTGGGGATTAGATGGCCCATCACTCAACGGTTGTCCCGCTAACACATGAGATCCATCTGGCACAATCAAATTTTGTCCTGGGCCAAGAGGATAATCTGTGACTACACCATTTTGTTCAACGATCTTAATGGCGATCGCTTCATCACCATCACCATAAACTACCTTAACTTCGCCAGCTCGCCGACATAAGATACACGCTTCTTTAGGTTTACGAGCTTCGAGCAGTTCCTCAATCCGGGGCAAACCTTGAATAATGTCTCCGGTTTTGGCGCGTTCAAACACCAACAATACCAAGTTATCGCCCCGTTGTACCAAATCGCCATCTTCTATCTGCAAGACAGCACCAGGACTGACTCGGTAGGGACGACCGACGCGGATAGTGATGGCATATTCTTTAGTACTAAGAGCCGATTCCCCAGCAGCAGATGGCGCAGGGGCACTTTTAACATCTACTACTTGCCCAGATTCGGCTGCAAAGACTCCTGGTGTAACTTCTGCGCCTTCTACTAGCAAATCACCCACCTTAACTTTGGGCTGAGTACTAGTATTCATCGTGATCATGTCGGTGTCACGCCGCAATACTAAGCAGCGACGCACATTTTCAGTCCCTTTTTGTACGCCCCGCACAATACCCCCTTCTTTACACAAGATTTGGGTACGTGCCACCACAGAGGCGGGGGCGATGGTGATCCCATCTTGTACCTCAAGTGTCGTCTGGGTACTGCCTTGGGTGGCATCTGCGGTAATATCCCGACGAATCACCAAAGATTCCAAAATTACCAGCTGTAAGCGTTGAACCTCTGAATCTTCGGTATCCGGTATTAATTCAATATCTGCTGCTAAGGGAGAAGCATTGTGGTCTTGTTCACCTTCCTGCTCAATTTCCAACACTAACTGAGTTCGCAGTAGTTCCACACCTTCGACAGATTTAACGCGTTCTGAATCTTTGTAAGGCAGTCGCTGCACAGCCCGCAACTGAATGGAACGCCCAGTTTGTTGGCTTATAGATGTAGTTGATGGCACATCTGGATTGCTCGGTACAGCAAACTCCACTACTGGACGGCTCAACAGGGCTGGGCCTTCTGGTGTCTCCACATATTGGATATACCGCAATTCTGTGGCGACTGCTCCTTGAAATTCTTCACCTGGTTGAACAAAGGTGTTATCTCGGCCAATCACTGCTTCTGGATCGTCCACCATCAGCAGTTCCCCTGGCTTAACCACGACTTCCCGCAGAATGTCGTTTTTCTGGGTAACTTCTACCACGCCACTGGTTTGGCAGAAGATATCTTTTACTACCTCGGTGCCAGCTTCGACAAACTGACCATCTTCTACTAATAGCAGGGAAATATCTTTATTTACTTCGTGAGTTTCTTCGGGAATCCACAAAAGGGTGCCTCCCTCTACCACTTCATAACCTAGCTTGGCTTTGCCTTTTTTCTGGACTTCAACGCCCGCGAATTTCAGGAATCCACCAGTGTTTGTGCGATAGCGGTCATCAATTAACTCAGCTACCACTTGACCATTTTGCACTTTTGTGCCTGGTGTAGCTCGGAGGTTAAATATCTGATTGTTACCAGTAGAAACTAAGTAGTTGTTGCGACCTTGGGAGCTTTGGACAGTCACCGTTGCCTGGTCTAAAACCACAGAAGCAGTGATAATCTCAATTTCCCTGGTACTCTTACCAGGGGTAGCTTCGGGCAAGCGTACTACACCGCCGTGCAAAGTAGTTAACTTGGTTTCTGCTAGAACTCCATTCGAGGCGATCGCATCACCATTTTTCACCACCAATTCTGCACCTGGTGGCAAGTTATAAACTTCTCCAGACAAAATCCAAATCAAGCCACCCTTAGCGGCTGTGGTTGTGGTATTGCCTTGACGGTCTGTTTTTTGTTCTGGGACTACTTCGGCAAATTGCACTTCCCCTGCTAAGTCAGAGGCTACATCTTTAACGGCTTTTTCTGTATTGGTACGAGTTGTACGTCCACCGAGGGCCACCTCTGCCAACAACTGACCCTGTTTTACCTGATTTCCATCAAATACATATAATGTCGAACCTTGAGTAAGATGAACCTCTTGGTTAGGCAGGGTTTCAGAACCTTCTTTTTTGGGTTCTAAAATCAGGATGCCATTTGCCTCAACATACAGGGCATCTTCCCCGTGGCGGGTGCGATATGTTCTGGTCTTTAATTTCCGGGGAAGCTTGACAGTCCCATCGATTTTAGAGCGTACTTGTTGCGCCACTTCTCCGGTAAACACACCACCTGTGTGGAATGTCCGCATGGTTAGCTGAGTTCCAGGTTCGCCGATACTTTGGGCGGCAATAATCCCGACAGCTTCGCCTAAGTCTACCATCTTGGCGTGGGCTAAACTCCAGCCGTAGCAGTGTTGACAGACAGAACGTGCGGCATCACAAGTCAGAGGCGATCGCAAGAATACTTCAGCGACTCCAGCTTTTTCAATTTTCTTTGCTAATTCCTCAGAAACTGGGGTGTT
This sequence comes from aff. Roholtiella sp. LEGE 12411, assembly GCF_015206995.1. Lineage (GTDB taxonomy): Bacteria > Cyanobacteriota > Cyanobacteriia > Cyanobacteriales > Nostocaceae > Komarekiella. The sequence goes on from NZ_JADEXR010000010.1 coordinate 18,348, forward strand.
GCGTGGTGCAATCACTTCTTTTGTAGTTGGATGTACTACATCCTCGCCAATTACCCGTCCCATCAACCGTGTTGCCAGGGGAATCAAGGTTTTGGCCCCTTCTGTCATTGGCCGAATCGGAATTCCCCTGGTAGTGCCGCAGTCAAATTCCCGGATAATCACATCCTGGGATACGTCAACTAGACGGCGGGTGAGATAACCGGAGTCAGCCGTCCGTAAAGCAGTATCCACCAATCCTTTTCTGGCACCGTAAGACGAAATAATATATTCCGTTACCGTGAGTCCTTCGCGGAAGTTGGTTTTGATCGGTAAGTCGATAATTTCCCCTTGAGGATCTGCCATCAATCCCCGCATCCCCACCAATTGGCGAACTTGGGAGATATTACCCCGCGCCCCGGAAAATGCCATCATGTACACGGAGTTGAGGGGATTAGTCTTTTTGAAGTGGATGACTACTTCATCTTTGAGAGCTTCACTAGTACCGTTCCAGGTATCAATTACTTTTTGGAAACGTTCAACTTCGGTGATTTCTCCCCGTTGGTAACGAGTTTCGGTGGCGCGGATTTCTTCTTCTGCTGCTTCTAGGAGCGATCGCTTACTTGGTGGCACCATCAAGTCATCTACACTGATAGAAACCCCTGCCTTGGTAGCGTAGCGAAATCCCAAATCTTTTAATTTGTCTGCCATCACCGCAGTTCGCGCCGTACCATAATGCGTAAACGCCCAAGAAATTAAATTTCTCAGCTGACCTTTGTCAACCACGCGATTGCGAAAAATCATTTTTTCGTTAGTCATTAGTCCTGAGTCCTGAGTCCTGAGTCATTGGAGATTGGGGATTGGGTACTAAGGATTGGGTACTGGGAAGAATTTATTCCCAGTACCCAATCCCTGAACCCTAACTTGCTAGTGCTTCTTGAATCGCTTTGTTGTAAATAACGCGTCCGGGTGTTGTGTATATATACTGAGAAAGCAGATTTCCCTTACCGTCTTCTCTGACTCGGCGAAACTTATACAGCAACGTCCGGCTACCATCGTCGTTTTCTGTCACTTCCAGGGGTTCTGTATCTGGTTGGTCTGATTCCAGTTCACCATCAAATCGCACGTAGACATAGGCGTGCAGATCAATTTGCTCTTGCTGGAAAGCCATGATTACATCATCTAGCGAAGAAAAGTACTTTCCTGCACCTTTTTTGGCATTGGGATTTTCTGCTGTTAAGTAATATGCTCCCAGTACCATGTCTTGGCTAGGGGTGATGATGGGTTTACCTGTAGCTGGTGACAAAATATTGTTAGAAGCCAGCATCAACAACCGCGCTTCAGCTTGACTTTCTAACGACAAGGGGACGTGTACCGCCATTTGGTCGCCATCAAAGTCGGCGTTAAACGCCGGACACACCAGAGGATGCAGTTGAATCGCTCTGCCTTCCACCAAAATCGGTTCAAAAGACTGAATACCCAAGCGGTGCAGCGTCGGCGCTCGGTTTAGTAGCACTGGGTGTCCTTCAATCACTTCTTCCAGGACATCCCAGACACTAGGGTCATTGCGAGATATCAGTTTTTTCGCCGCTTTAATGTTATTTACCATACCGCTGCGAATCAAGCGATTAATCACAAATGGTTGAAATAGCTCAATTGCCATTTCCCTAGGCAAACCGCACTGGTGAATCTTCAGCTTTGGCCCGACGACAATTACAGAACGCCCAGAGTAGTCAACTCGTTTACCCAACAAGTTTTGTCGGAAACGTCCTTGCTTACCCTCAATAATGTCAGACAAAGATTTCAGGGGGCGGTTATTTGCTCCTACTACCGTGCGTCCCCGACGACCATTGTCAATCAAAGCATCCACTGCTTCTTGCAGCATCCGCTTCTCGTTCCGCACAATAATCTCTGGTGCCAAAATTTCTTGTAAGCGTGCCAAACGATTATTACGATTAATCACCCGCCGATACAAATCATTTAAATCGCTGGTGGCAAAGCGTCCACCATCTAGCTGCACCATTGGGCGCAAATCTGGAGGAATTACGGGAATGACTGCCATTACCATCCATTCTGGCTTGGAACCAGTAGCGATGAAGTTGTCAATCACCCGCAGTCGCTTAATTAACTTGGCCCGCTTTTGTCCCTTGGCGTTGCCAATTTCTTCGCGTAGGCTTTCAGCTTCTTGCTCTAAATTGATATCAGCAAGTAAACGCAGCAGCGCCTCGGCACCAATACCTACCTCTACGCCTTGTAACTGAGAATCTTCGCTATAAATTTGGTCTTCAATTTCCAACCACTGGTCTTCACTCAGTAGCTGTTTGTAAGTTAGGGTTTCGGCATTCCCTGGACTCAGGACAACATAAGAGTTGAAATAGACAATCTGCTCAACATCTCGCAAGGGCATGTCCAGCAGGATAGATATATAGCTGGGAATGCCTTTGAGATACCAGACGTGAGCTACTGGTGCGGCGAGTTTAATATAGCCCATGCGGTGGCGACGCACGCGCGACTCGGTAACTTCTACCCCGCAACGCTCACACACAATACCTCTGTGACGAACTCTCTTATATTTGCCACAGTGGCATTCCCAATCTTTGGCGGGCCCAAAGATGCGCTCACAGAATAAGCCGTCCATTTCCGGCTTCAGAGTTCGGTAATTAATTGTCTCTGGCTTGGTGACTTCACCTACTAGCTGACCATTAGGCAATGTTCGCTCGCCCCACTGCCGAATTCGTTCTGGTGATGCCAAACCGATTTTTACGTAGTCAAACTGATTAGTTTGGGCTGGTCTCATACTTAAGTGTTGAGTTCTGAGTTATGAGTTTTGAGTAAATATATTCAATTAAAAGGTTTGAATAGAGAAGTATCCAAGTTCTAAGTGCCAATTGCTGAGTATCTAAAAGCTAAGTAATCGGCACTCAGTACTCAGTACTCTCTACTCGTCTTCTTCCAGCGATTCGCGGGAAAGAGATTCGTATGTTGGTCGTGGAGGAGTGCGCCGGGCTGATTGGTCTGCCATCAAATCCACTTCCACATCTAAGGAACTACCGTCTGCCTGTGTCTCTACCTTGTGTACAGCAATGTCTAAACCCAGTGATTGCAGTTCTCGCATCAGTACCTTAAAGGATTCTGGTGTTCCTGGTCGGGGAATTGCCTTACCTTTAACGATCGCATTTAGTGCTTCATTCCGCCCTTGCATATCGTCAGATTTGACTGTGAGCAATTCTTGCAAGGTGTAAGCTGCACCAAAAGCTTCCAATGCCCATACTTCCATTTCTCCAAATCGCTGACCACCTTGCTGTGCTTTACCACCCAAGGGTTGCTGGGTCACTAGTGAGTATGGACCTGTAGAACGGGCGTGGATCTTATCATCCACCAAATGCACTAGCTTCAGCATGTAAGCCACACCCACAGTTACAGGTCGGTCAAATGGTTCGCCGGTGCGACCATCAAACACCATAATTTTGCCTGGGTCATCTGGGTTATATACCCAAGTTTTGCTTGTTTCGTCCCGTGCTTCTTGCAATTTGCCATGCACAATTCTGCGGGATGACTCTTCACCGTACATTTCATCAAAAGGAGTAATCTTAAATCGCACTCCCAAATTATGCCCAGCCCAACCCAGCAAACACTCAAATACCTGTCCGACGTTCATCCGACTGGGTACGCCCAAGGGGTTAAGTACGATGTCTACTGTTGAACCATCTGGTAAATAAGGCATATCTTCCACTGGCAATATCCGGGAAATAATTCCCTTGTTACCGTGGCGTCCTGCCATTTTGTCGCCCACTTGGATTTTGCGCTTTTGGGCAACATACACCCGGACTACCATATTGGCTCCCGGTGGCAATTCATCGCCTTGCTCACGGGTAAATAAACGTACGTCAACCACACGCCCTTTTTCACCGTTAGGTACGCGCAAGGAATTGTCTCGCACATCCCGCGCTTTTTCACCGAAAATGGCACGCAATAATTTTTCTTCTGGCGGTTGGTCGGATTCACCTTTTGGGGTGACTTTTCCTACCAAGATATCCCCAGCTTCTACCCATGCCCCGATCCGAATAATTCCCTGTTCATCCAGTTGGCGCAAGGCATCTTCTCCAACGTTGGGAATTTCTCTAGTGATTTCTTCTGGCCCCAGTTTTGTTTGTCTGGCCTCAATTTCATATTTTTCAATGTGAATTGAGGTATATACATCATCCTGCACTAGCCGCTCAGAAATCAAAATCGCATCTTCGTAGTTGTAGCCTTCCCAAGGCATATAAGCGACGACAATGTTTTGTCCCAGCGCTAATTCACCACCTTCTGTTGAGGAGCCATCAGCTAGCACCTGACCTGCTACAACGCGCTCACCAATACGGACAAGGGGTTTCTGGTTGAGACAGGTATCTTGGTTGGAGCGTTGGTACTTGGAAAGTCGGTACTTAATCTCTGGTGTCGAGGGTTTGGGGCGCACACGAATCTCTGTGGCATCCACATAGGTGACATCGCCATCGGTACGGGATACAACCACCATCCCAGAGTCTCTAGCTCCTTGAGCTTCCAAGCCTGTACCCACCAAAGGACGCTCTGGTTTGAGTAGGGGTACTGCTTGCCGTTGCATGTTTGACCCCATCAGTGCTCGGTTGGCGTCATCATGCTCCAAGAAGGGAATCATGCTGGTAGCCACAGACACTATTTGCACAGGAGATACGGCTACATAGTCAACTTGCTCTGGTGTTGTGGTAGCCCAATCTTGGCGATAGCGTACTGGTACTTGTGGCCCTTTAATGTAACCATTTTCATCTAAAGGTATATCACCAGTTGCCGTACGTAGGTCATCCTCTTCGTCGGCTGTCATGTACACAGGCTGGACGTCAAATCGTACCCGCCCGTTTTCCACAGGTCTAAATGGCGTTTCTAAGAAGCCGTATTGGTTAACTCGTGCATGGGTTGCTAAGGAGCCAATCAAACCAGCGTTGGGGCCTTCTGGTGTCTCAATGGGGCAAATACGCCCGTAGTGACTAGGATGAATATCTCGGACGGCAAATCCAGCGCGTTCGCGGGTTAAACCGCCAGGGCCAAGGGCACTTAGTCGGCGTTTGTGAGTCAGTTCTGCTAAGGGATTGGTTTGATCCATGAACTGACTTAACTGGCTAGAGCCAAAGAATTCTTTAATTGCTGCTACCAATGGTTTGGGGTTCACCAAGGAAGCCGGAGTCAACACTTCCGCATCTGATACGGTCATCCGTTCCCGAATGATTCTCTCTAAGCGGTTTAAGCCTACCCGCACTTGGTTTTGCAGCAACTCGCCTACACTTCTAACTCGGCGGTTGCCTAAGTGATCAATGTCGTCGATATTACCAATATCGTATTCTAAGTTGATCAGGTAATCTACGGCTGCCAAGATATCGCTGGAAGTCAGCACGCGCATGGTATCAGGTACAGATAGCCGTAATTTCTTGTTGAGCTTATAACGTCCGACGCGACCAAGGTCATAACGTTTCGGGTCAAAGAAACGGGAGTCTAGTAATTGTTGTCCACCTAATACTGTAGGAGGTTCACCTGGACGTAGTTTGCGATACAACTCCATTAGGGCTTCTTCTTCCGAGAATTGCCCTTCTTTTTCGATAGTTTTTTGGAAATATTCTGGATGGCGTAAGGCGTCAAATATTTCGTTGTCTGATAACCCTAATGCTTTCAATAGCACTTGGGCTGAGAGTTTGCGGGTTTTGTCGATGCGTACCCACACCAAATCGTTACGGTCTGTTTCAAATTTCAGCCATGCCCCTCGGTTGGGAATTAAGCTAGCTGAATAAGTACGCCGCCCATTTTTGTCAATTTCCGATTTGTAGTATACTCCTGGCGATCGCACTATCTGGTTGACAATCACCCGCTCGGCTCCGTTAATAATAAACGTGCCGCGATCGGTCATCAAAGGCAGATCCCCAATAAATACCTCTTGCTCTTTGATTTCCCCTGTTTCTTTGTTAATTAAGCGTGTGGGGACATACATTTGCACGGCATAGGTGCTATCCCGCCGTTTGGCTTCTTCGACGCTATACTTTGGTTCTTTGAGTTTGTAATTATGACCCAAAAAGTGCAGTTCTAGTTTGCCTGTGTAATCTGTAATAGGACTAAAGGAGTTAAGTTCTTCTATCAACCCTTCTTCCAAAAACCAGCGGAAGCTTGAACGCTGGATTTCAATCAAGTCGGGTAACAAAAAGGCGGGTTCCATATATTTTTCGTTAGTCATGCCTCTACCTTTGTCAACCTGGTTATACTTTCCCTTGGACACTGCTGTTTGACGGTTCCCTACCCTAGCCAGTGTCCGCAGCTGTTTGGGAACTTCTCCTCACATGACCTGCTATTTGCATGTGTGGGCAAACGCAGCAATTAAAGCCGAAATAGACGATTTTGACAAGGGGTTAATTGCCCCTGATGAGGGTACAGAATCGCTAAAATCCAGCTATAAAATTGATTCAATAACAGTAGATGATCCAGATATTCCTGAGTTGGATTTGCTTTCTTCACTTCCCCTCCAAAAAGCGCCTTAGCTTAGCTTACGCAGATCTACACTGTTATGCGTATCTTGAATAACACTTCAGAACTTATACTCACCGTGATACCCTCAGACTGAGGGAGCGATCCACAGCTTTTCGGCTCTGAATAGTCATGGCTTCATCTTGTTGGGTTATAGTCACAAGGCAATTTTGTTTAAAGATTTTCTATAGGTTAAAGACATAGAAGCCGATGTACAGATGTTTAGCAAAAGCATTGATTAACCAGGTTAAGCACGGCTAGTCTTGTATAAAGTGCGTCCGCTTGTAGAGAATAGGAGGATGTTACAGTCGGTAAAAGCACGAAATTCAAGCTGAGAAATTCTTGGTTCCTTCCTTTATCATTATGCCGCAAGCAAAGTGTTTTGGAGGCAATAATATTAGCATATTTTCGTCCTTATAGATTTTTATTTTTTTTGACCACAACTGATAGCAGCAACTGAGCCACACTTTATAGTGACAGACCGAACAATTCACAAGCATTTTGGGTGGTTTGAGCGGCGATCGCCTCTACTGTTTCCTCACGCAGTTTGGCTACTTGCTCGGCTACATAACGCACATAGGCTGGTTCATTGCGTCGTTCACCTCGTTTGGGAACCGGAGCTAAAAAAGGGCAGTCTGTTTCAATTAGTAAGCGATCGCTGCTCACCATAGCAGCTGAAGATTGGATAGCTTTGGCATTTTTGAATGTTACTGTACCGCTAAAGCTAATGTATAACCCTAAATCGAGAAACCATTGAGTTTCTTCTGGCGTTCCACCCCAACAATGCATCACGCCTCGTATCCTTTCTCCTTGAAGTTCATGCCGTTTTTGCAACACTTCTCTGACTTCAACAGCAGCATCCCGGCAGTGGATAATTACTGGTAAGTCAAGTTCTGATGCAATCGCCAACTGTCCTTCAAATACCATGCGCTGCTGCTCATAGTTGTCTGCTTTGTAAAAATCCAAGCCCATCTCCCCGATTGCTACCACTTTAGAATCAGAACAAGCCAAAGATTTTATTTTCTCGGCTGTTTCGCTATTCCATTTTTCAGCATCTAGAGGATGCAATCCCACGGCAAAGCTGATTTCGGGAAACTTCTGTGCTATGGCTTGAATACTGGAAAACTCATCAGTGTGAACACACGAATGTACTAAACGGACTACACCTGATTGTTGCCATCGCGATCGCACTGCTGCTAAATCTGGCTCAAAACTATCAAAGTTGAGATGGACGTGGGTGTCTATCAACTGCATTACTTGTCCTTTTTCATTAATCATTAGTCATTTGTCCGTTCGATGACTAAGGACAAATGACTAATAACTACTCAGATGTTGTTTTGGTGAGGGGTTTTAGTCGGTGAGCCAATTTTGACTTTTTCCTTGCCCCATTGTTGGGGTGAAGAACACCACGCTTGACGGCTTTATCGATTTTGCTGAAAGCCTCAGACAGTCGAGACTCTACTACTTGTTTTGATTCTGGGGTAGGATTAGCTGTATGGACATCAACAGCACTAATGTATTTCTTCATCAGCGTCTTTACTGCTGATTTATAAGCTTTATTGCGTAGCCGATTGCGTTCTGCGATTTCGGCGCGCTTGAGAGCAGACTTTGTATTCGCCACAGTCAATTCCAAAAAGACTATTAAATATGTACACACTACTAGATTTACTAATATAGCATCCATATTGCCAATGTTAGAATTTCCTAAAAAATCCCACTTGTGAGTTTACAATCAGCTTCTCAAATTAAGTGTTAGAACAAAAAAGATTTGACATCTATACTGATATGTGTGCTCAATTAGGGAAATGCGTTAAAATTAAGTACCTTAATAAATAGTGAACCTAACTTACCACCGCTTGATTGTGCAGTGCATCTCTAAAGAGGATATAGTATCAAAGCCGAGAACTGTAAACTTCTAAAGTTCAGGGGTTGAATTGTATGGACCAGAAATTTTGTGTCTGTACATCCGCTGGCTACTAAAGTAGAAAAATCAGCAAAAAATTATACTCAGACCTTACCCTGTTTGACCTAGGAATTGTGTGTATTAACACACTACCTGTGCTCCTATGGGGAGTGATGGGTGGGATATAAGGGTAGGGGGAATGGCACACCCGCTCCCTGCCGAGAGGCCCGCTAGGCTTGTCGGACTGAGCAATTAAGTAGTCGCCTTCTCAAGTAACCCAGATGCTGGCAGCCTTGGGAGTATCAAAAAAATCCGAGTTAAGCTAAAGAAGAGAGTAAAGTTAGCTCAATATCCCGGTGGGTAAAGAGCAAGACTAATTCTCAGGTGGGAATATTATAATTTTGGCATTGTGCTTACTCCATGCTGCGAATCATTACTCAGCAGGCAGACGTCAGAGCAGAACTACAACGTATCTGCGATCGCACCCATGATGAACAGGTGCTTCACAAGGAAGCAACGGTGCGGGAAGTGTTGCAGGCAGTGAAGCGCCAAGGCGACAAAGCTGTATTGCATTACACAGCCGAATTTGACAAACAAACTCTCAAGCCTGAAGAACTACGTGTTACAGGCTCAGAATTGGATGCGGCTTATCAACAGGTGTCCAAGGAGTTGATGGAGGCAATTCGGCTAGCTAGCCGTCAAATTGAAGCGTTTCATCGTCAGCGAGTACCAAAAAGCTGGGTACACTTTGGTGATGATGAAGTGGTGCTGGGCAAACGCTATACTCCTGTAGACCGAGCGGGGTTATATGTGCCTGGTGGTCGTGCCGCCTATCCCAGTACGGTACTGATGAATGCAATTCCGGCAAAGGTAGCTTGTGTACCTCACGTTGTGATGGTAACACCACCAGGAGCCGGAAAAACAATTAACCCAGCCGTTTTGGTGGCTGCCCAAGAAGCAGGGGTGCAAGAAATTTACCGCGTCGGGGGCGCACAAGCGATCGCTGCTTTAGCTTATGGCACAGAAACGATTCCGAAAGTAAATGTGATTACTGGCCCAGGTAATATTTATGTCACCTTAGCGAAAAAACTTGTCTACGGCACAGTGGGCATTGATTCTTTGGCTGGGCCAAGCGAAGTACTAATTATTGCCGATGAAACGGCTAATCCGGTGCATGTCGCTGCTGATTTGTTAGCCCAAGCCGAACACGATCCAATGGCGGCAGCGATTTTGCTGACGACAGATGCTGGATTGGCGAAAAACGTGCAAGTAGCTGTGGAAAGACAGCTAGTGGATCACCCACGGCGAATAGATACAGAAAAAGCGATCGCTCACTACGGCTTGATTGTCGTTGTGGAATCCCTGGAAGCAGCCGCAGAACTATCTAATGAATTTGCCCCCGAACATCTGGAATTAGAAGTCAAAGACCCTTGGGCAATAATTCCACACATTCGCCACGCTGGAGCTATTTTCTTGGGTTACTCTACACCAGAAGCTGTAGGAGACTATTTAGCAGGCCCTAACCATACCTTGCCGACTTCTGGTGCTGCTCGCTATGCTTCGGCATTGGGGGTAGAAACTTTCCTCAAACACTCCAGTATTATTCAATACTCACAAACTGCACTGCAAAAAGTTGCTGGTGCAATTGACGCACTAGCAACAGCCGAAGGCTTACCTTCTCACGCCGATTCAGTACGACGCCGAATTCAGCAGGAAGAGTGATTTATGCTTACTTTTTTCTTATACTCAGGACTTACGCAAGTGTCATATTTTTAACGCCAGAGGTTGTCCAGAGTCAAAGGTCAAAAGTCCAAAAAACCTTGACCCTTGACCCTTGACCCTTTCAGGCAATTGCGGAAAGCGTTCTTTACGCCAGATGCTACCAAGAAAAAGCATAGCAACGCACTGGCTCGACTATACAAACTAAGTTCTAAATGGGAAATTGGTTGGTGTAGTATCTGCCAAGAACCTTTGGTAAGTGCTTAATATTAAGAGGTACTCTTTAGGAGACGAGAGCAGTGCTAAAGACTATTTTGGTAGCTCTGGACGGTTCAGAAATTGCAGAACGAGTAATTCAGACTTTAGATCATTTGGTGCTATCTAAAGACACCATAGTCATCTTTTGTCATGTCTTTCATAACCCAGACTCAGAGACGGAACTACCCGCTGATCGTCCTCATCCAGAGTCACCAACACTTTCTTATTTCCATATTGAAAAACAACTCCAATCCTATCAGCAGCAATTGTCAGTTAATAGCCAATTAGAGCTAGTAACTGGTGATCCTGCTGACGAGATTATCCGTCTTGCTAATATTTACAAAGCTGACTTAATTATAATTGGTAGTCGTGGATTAATTGGGATGAAAAGAATTGTCCTGGGTTCTGTGAGTAGTCAAGTGGTGGAAGAGGCTAATTGTTCGGTGTTGGTGGTAAAGCCGAATCAGAATTAGTAAAGGCAAATAACATAACTAACAGTTGAGCAAGTGTTAACAGATGAAGATTAAATACAATTTAAGGATTCAAAAAGTCTGTTAAGAAGCGCAAAAATTGCCGAAGATGAATTGTAAAAAGCTTAAGCTGATTGTAAATCAGCCTAAGCAAATATCAGAGCTAATGAGGTATTATGGAAAACGGCCTCTTGTAAAGTGCGATCGCTAAGGTAATCAGCATCTAAGCTGCATGTTGAAATAGCAGTCAGTAAACATTAATTATTTGTCTCAAACTGGCTTAGAAAAAGTATGGACAAACGAGGAAATCCTCTTTGTCTGCACATCCAATTGCTCATAGCTGTGGAGTTATCAAGAACTGACGCAAACTCAATAAACTTAGAGTTTGACCCAAATTCAAGGGTAGAATTGACACTCCTTCTAAGCAGGACTGCACCCAACCTTCTCCCCAGTACCATTCGTGAAACCCGTCAATTCCTCCACTTAGTAACAAGCGCAAACAGTTAGGTTTTAGAATGTCCACTTGATGACGAATAGCAACTGGGCCAGTCCAGGTTGTAAACTGGAATCCTGGAAACAATTCTTCTGGCATTCCGGGCGAAAAGCGTTGCACTAAGAGCCATTTTTCTAATTTTTTTAAATGCACCAGACTATCGTGAATTGCATCTGCTGACGCTTCGATTTCGATTCTTAATTGACTTTGTTGAAAGTTACCCAGCATTTTTTAAGATTATACTCACTCCGAGTGAGTTGTTGTTTTAAGTGTTAGTATGACAAAGCTCAGCAAAAAATACTCCTCAATATTCTGTTTTTTATCTGAGCAAATAAGAATCAATAAGTTAATCTTGTTAAGACATTTGACACTTTTCCTACATCAAATGCTTGTTGTTACATCTATCTTTTCAATGTCTTGCTTTGTTGCTATCTCCCTTGAGAATAAATTCCAAAATCAATATCTAAAGTCTGTTTCGATGGACTCACTTTAATGAGATAGTGTCAGCTTTAACTAGATTTGGCTGTGCAGCCCACAATATCAATCGCAGCAGACTATAAATTCAATGACAATTTGACTGCTACAAAGATGTGGCTAGCTCTTAAGTTTAGCTCAAATCTATTTCAGGAGATGTATTCACTAAATTAATTGTTAGTTTGAATTGCTTCATGCTATTATTATAAACTACTGATTAAATATATATTTAAATTAAGTTTTGTTATAATAGGTAATAATCTCATCCCCATGCTTAAAAGCAAGGGATTTTTATAAGACATTATTGGTAAGGTTTTTCATGGCGGATCAGTTAATTCGTGCCACGGCAGCCGAAGGTGGAATTCGTGCAGTAGGTGTGATTACCACACGCTTAACAGAAGAGGCACGACTGCGCCACAAACTTTCTTATGTGGCAACGGCAGCACTAGGTCGGACTATGGCAGCAGGCTTGTTGATGGCTTCTAATATGAAGCGAACTGGGTCGAGGGTCAATGTCCGAGTCAAAGGCGACGGGTCTTTGGGTGGTATCTTAGTCGATGCAGGATTAGATGGCACGGTACGCGGTTATGTCGCAAACCCATCAGTGGAATTACCTCCCAATTCTAAAGGTAAGCTAGATGTTGGTGGTGCAGTAGGTAGTGGCTACCTCTACGTTGTTAGAGATATCGGTTACGGTTATCCTTACTCTAGTACAGTGGAACTAGTTTCTGGAGAAATCGGCGATGATGTCGCTCATTACCTAGTAAGTTCCGAACAAACACCTTCAGCCATAGTTCTAGGCGTGTTTGTGGGAGCAGGTGGAGTCACGGCTGCTGGAGGGTTACTAGTGCAGGTGTTGCCCAAAGCTGCTAGAGACGAAGCTCTAGTTGCAACGCTGGAATCACGGGTAGCTGCTTTAGCAGGATTTACGCCGTTGTTGCAAGCTGGGAAGACTTTAACCGAAATCTTTAATGACTTACTGGGCGATATGGGTTTGGTTATTTTTCCTGAAAGCCAAATGCTGCGTTTCCACTGTGGTTGCTCTTTTGATCGCGTGCTGGGAGCACTCAAGATTCTGGGCGAAGCAGAATTGCAAGACATGATTATTAAGGATGATGGTGCTGAGGCAACTTGTGACTTTTGTGGCAGAGTTTACCAGGCAAGTAGTGATCAATTAGCTGAGCTAATTGTTGATTTACAAACAGAATCTCCTATTAAAAGAAAAGTATAAAAGGGCACTATAGCTTAAAATTATTAATGGTATCTGTGGATATAGATAATTAAAAAAGTAGCTTTTTGAGCATGAGAAAGTTACTATGGCAGCAATGGAATTATCAACTTAAAACAGATCGCTATTCAATTATTTTTGGTGTGAGAGATGACAGAGCGGGATATTCCAGACAGTTGGCCCCAAGCCAGAGCAAGAGAAGCAGATAAAAAAACTATATTATCGCAAACACATCAATTAGGTGAAACTCAAGCATTTGGTGTCCCAGCTACTGATTCAACCTCTAACTCAGTGAAGCGGCGAAAAGAAAACAATTCCGTTAACGGAGCGTCTAGTACAGAAGGATTACCTATAAATAATCATTCAGAAGACACTGTTACACTCAGTGGTAGTTCTAAAAAACTGCCACGCTGGATTAAAAGTTGGGTGTTGTGGTCTTTACTCCTAACGTTATTAATTCCTGGCAGTATAGGTTTCCTGGCAATGGCAATACTGTTTAAGTTGCCATCTGCTCCAAACTGCCCATCAATTTTTTGGCCCTTGGCTAGTGCGTCAGTGCGCCTACACTGTGCTCAGTTGGCAGCTTCTAAGCAGACAGTCAATGACTTGTTGCAAGCGATCGCCCTAGTCAAACAACTCCCACAAAGTCACCCGTTACATGAAGAAATTGATCGTTACTTAGAAGAATGGTCGCGGGATATTTTGCAGCTAGCAGACCAGAGTTTCCAAGCAGGGAATTTAGAAGAAGCGATCGCTACTGTTCGCAAGATACCCGAAGACCTGCCAACTTCCAAATTAGTAGACGAGCAAGTTTCCAAATGGCAGTCAGTCTGGTCGAAGGCAGAAAGCATCTACAAAGACTCAGAAAAGGAACTGCAAGAAAGGCGCTGGCAATCGGCGTTTATGCTAGCAGCTAAATTATTGCGCGTGGATAATAAATACTGGGCGAGTACTAAGTACGAGCAATTAAATGGTATAATCACCACGGCACGAGAAGATGGCGATAAGTTAGCAAAAGCTGAAGGTCTAGCGAATACCAAAATCGTAGATAACTTACTAGGAGCTATCAAGCTAGCCGAGTCGATTGGGCAAAATAGCTACTTTTATCAGAAAGCTCAAGAATCCATTCCAGTATTCGGACGTAAGATGCTGGAGTTGGCACAGGCAAAGCTAGATAAGCAGAACGCAGATGATGCTTTAGACATTGCTAGACAAATACCCGAAAATACAGGACTGCAAGCCGAAATAGATGACTTTATCGCCTTGGGCGAGGCACAAAGGAGTGCGTGGATTGGTAATGTTTCTGGCTTAGAGGCGGCGATCGCTCAAGCACAACAAATTGACCCCTCCAGACCAGTGTATAACAAAGCACAGGAGCTTGTGGCTCGCTGGCAGTTGGAAATTGAAGATGTTGCCAGGTTAGAAAAAGCCAGAATACTTGCTAACCAAGGAACAATCAACGATTTAACAGCAGCGATCGCGGAAGTTCAGCTGATCCCCGCTACTAATCCTCGCGCCCCAGAAGCTAGGCAAGAGATGGGTCGTTGGCGTGCCCAAGTGGAGACAATTGAAGACCAGCCTTACTTAGAACGTGCCGAACAGATAGCAGTGTTCGAGGATATTAACTCCTTGCAAGCAGCGATCGCTGAGGTTAGTCAAGTCCGTAGAGGCCGTGCATTATACCCAGAAGCGCGAAGAAAAATTCGCAACTGGACGGCAAAGATTCAGCAAATTCAAGACCAGCCCTACTTGGATCAGGCGCGTGAACTAGCTCAGAGTGGCAATTTACCAGTTGCCATTAGCACCGCTCAACAAATTGCATCGTCGGGAAGGGCGCTTTCTGGTGAAGCACAAGCGGCTATAGATGATTGGCAAGGACAAATCAGCGCCAAAGAAAACTGGCGGAAAGCGCAGGAAGTGGCAAATGCTGCTACACCAGAAGCTTTGGTTGAGGCAATACGGCTGGCTGATCGCATTTCAAACAACAGCATCTTACGGATGGATGTGAATTTTGCTATTGACCAATGGAGTCAGCAATTACTGGAAATAGCACGTTCTGTTGGTCAGTCTGATATTGCTAGAGGTATTGAGACTGCTAAGTTGATTCCACGACGTAGTGCCGCTTACGCAACCGCCCAAGAGCAAATTAAGACTTGGCGGCAATTTCTCAATCCTGAGCCTCAGCCTGAGTCTGAGCAATTTCAGCCATCAACGCCAACAACTCCTAATGGGCAGTAATTCTCATCGGCTTTGGGTGCATGGGTGGAGACGTTGTATTGCAACGTCTCTACATCGGTATACCGTGCTTTCTTGTTCTGAATTTGTTAGTGCTATCCGATGCTACTTTAGCGCTTCAATTTGCCTGACTACTGTTAACGCTGAGTAACTTACCCCAGCAGTACCTTCGCCGGGATGGGTGGAGTCACCGACTAACCACAAATGATTAATGGGTGTACGATTAGCAAAACCAAAGGGGCCAAAGGTGGGTATCCTTTGACCAATGCCACCGACTATACCGCGATCGCGTGCTGTGTAATGGGAAAAAGTACGGGGTGTTGCGGCTTCTTGATGGATAATAGTTTCCGGTTTCAAATAGAAGTATTGAGCAAGGCGGGCGATCGCTTCGTCTGTATACTTTTGTTTGAGTAATGGATAGTTTTCAGTAAGCCACCAAGGTGCAGGATCGACAAATGAAGAAGCGATAATGGTCGCTTTTCCGTCTGGGGCACGACCATCTCCATGATGGCTAACGGAAACAAATAAGGAATTATTCTCGCCAATTGGGCCATTGGCATCATACATAAATTGTAGATGGGGAGGACACTCAGGCGGAATGGCACTGGCATCTACGCCTAAATAGACTACAAATGCTCCCGATGCTTGGGGTAGTTTTTCTACTCGGTGTTTATATCCTGATGGAGCTTGTTCTCCTAACAACTGCACCAGATTTTGCACGGCAACATTGGCAACTACATGGTCAGTAGCTTCTGTCCACACTTCGCCAGTTTTCTGATTTCTGATGACGACAGCGGTGGATTTACCATTTTCTACTTTGATTTGTTCCACTGTGTGGCGCATTAATAGTTTGCCACCATCTCTTTCTAAAGCTTCTACTAAGCGATCGCTTAATACCTGCATACTACCCTGGAGGTGAAACAATCCTTGGGGTAGTTGGGATACACTCAATGCCGTTGCGGCATAAAGTAAGGCTGTTTCCTCAGCGTTGACCTGGGAATACAGCTTGAGTTGCAAATCCAAAAACGTTCTCAGCCGTCTGTCATTTCCCAATCCACATAAGCGTAAAGCATCTCCTACAGTAAGCAAGGTAAATGGTACAGTAATTAATGTATTGGGACGCACTGCCTGAGTTAGCTGCCACAAGTCCCACAAGTTACGCGGTGGTAGCACCGGATCCCGTCCTTGAAATTCCCAGCTAGCTGCAAACAAAGTTGCCATCAACTGCCAAAAAGGTTCGCTACCGGGAAACTGCCTTTGTCTTTCCGCTTGCCATTTCTCTGAGTCACGCCAGATGTTGATTGGTGTCACCTCACCAGGCAAATACACTGCACAAGCAGGATCACAAGGTGTCGCTTCGGGTAAATCTATTGCCAATTCTGAGAAAATGCGGTGATGAATCCCTCCTGGTTCTAACCCCGCTACTTGAGTGGCTCCTACATCAAAGGTAAATCCCTGACGTTTAAATGTAGAAGCACAGCCTCCAGGTACGAGGGCTTGATCCAAAATTAAGACGCTGTAACCTCTATGAGCTAATAATGCTCCAGTTGTCAGCCCACCGATTCCTGCACCGATAACAATGACGCGGAGTTTACTTTTGTCAACAGAAAGACTGGACATTGACACTTAATTTTAAAATTCTTAATATTTCTACTCATAATTTTACATTATTCTTAAACGTTAAGCTTTGCTACAAACTCTTGCAAACCGTCATAACCAGTGATTTCGATGCGAGGTAGCGCTAACAGAGAATCATGGAAACGACTCAAACCAGGCTTACAGGAAAGACCAAAGACATAACCACAAGCACCGAGCAAATGCTGAACTACATCATCCTGATCGCCGTAGGGATATGCAAAAGCATTAGGTAAGCGATCCAATCCTTGTTGCAAAATTACGCGCGATCGCGCCCCCTCACTCACCATTTCCCTAGGTGAAAGTGCAGTTAGATGACGGTGAGTAACTGAATGAGATCCAAACTCAACACCTTCATCCTGAAGTTTGCGAATATCTGACCAGTCAAGTAACGCTATTTCCTCACCGTAGAAACTATCCCAGCGATTACTACCACCGATTTCATCGGCCACCAGGAAGACAGTAGCAGAAAAGCCATAGCGCTTCAGCAAGGGCCATGCATAATCTCTAAAATCTTGGTAGCCATCGTCAAAGGTAATCAAAATTGCTCGACCGGGAAGTGGAGTTTTGGTTGCCATTGCTATGCGCCACGCCTCTAATGTGATGCTGTAGAATCCGGCATCGCGTAAGTACCGCAGTTGCTCTGCAAATGCTTCAGGTGTTACCCGGTAGCGGGTAGTTGCACATATCTCATTGAGATGAACACGATGGTACATCAAGATTGGTAGGTGAGTGGTGACGGTTTGACCATTGTCATAGTGGTGGGGAGAACCGCCATTCCAGAGAACATCTGCCGCGACAAACGGTGGTGGTGGTGTAGGTTGGGGGAGTTTGATAATTTCTGGCTCTTTGGTGGGGGTATATTTATTCCTATCACCCGCTTGGAACAGTTGAATTCTGTAAAGGGGCGTCCATAGTTCTTTAATCAGTTGCAGGGGCTGAGTATTGGCAAATGTGTCACCAATGCCTTTTGCGCCAAAGGGGTGATCCCAGTTGTAGCCTGGTTGGTCAGGCTGATCAACTACAAGATTGGCGTGGGCTGTCAGAAAGTAGCCGCCTGGGTTGAGAGCATCTGCAATCTTACGAGCACAGGCTCGGAGTTCCTCCCAGCCGCCGACATAGTAGAGAACTTCGCTACAGATAATCAAATCAAAGCGACCAGGAATTAAATCTTTGGTTAAGTCGAGCTGATGGAAGTGGACGTTCTTTAGTTCAGTACATCGCTGGCCAGCTCTTTCCAGGGCTACTTGAGAGATATCAGCAGCGAGTAAGCTACCAACACGAGGAGCAAGTTGAACTGTAAAGTGTCCTTCTGCACAGGCTAGTTCTAACACCTGATCTAATTTAATCGGTGGTAGTAACTCCAGAGTCTGTTCATATTTTTTCTGTTCGTATGGGACAGTATATTTCCAAGGGTCAGCTTGTTGGGCAAAGAGAGTCTCGAAATGTTCTCTGAGGTTTAATGCTGACGACTGCTGTAGTGGAGATTTTAATGCAATTTGGTTTGATAAATTTGCTGTTGTGTCTGGGAACCAGATGAGTTCAGGGGCATAAACTAGACGTTCTGGCTGTTGCTCAACTCCAGGCACTTTTACCACGGATTCCCCAGTAACTAAGGCAGCTTTAATCAGGTCATTGGTTGCGTTTATGGGTAGCATTGCCCGCCTACAGACGCTTGTACCGATCGCACCTGGGTGGCGTGCGAGTACAACACCGCGATCAATACCATACGAGTTTTCAATTGAGAATACAGTCGGCTTGTTGACTAAGCGATCGCGGAGAGTTTGTCCTGTGATTGGTCTGCCCAACAATCCTTCCCGTACAGCCACAACGGCAAGCTCCAAACCGCTTTCTTTGGTGATGGCAGCACGCAATTTTTGAGCGCTAACTCTGTTACCATTAACTTCTACAGATATAATTCCTAACGGTACTTTCCCCACTGTGGGCATCACTAAAAGTTCTGGAGTGCTGACTAATATATTGGGTAAATCCTCACTCACCTCAACTGTCAGTCTGCCTTGTACTGCATATTGCTGGGAAGAAATGAAAGTTTTAACTGTTGACTTCCACCCACCTTCAAAAAGTAAGTTCTGGAATCTTTCCTTGAGTATTTTTAAAATAGCTTTTTTGCCTAATTTTAGACTATAGAAAAAACCTCCTGGATAGGATGGTAGCCCCCAGAGTTCTTGTAAGAAAACTGTCCAGCCGATGCGATCGTGTGCTATTGCCCACAGTGCCTGTCTTTCTTCGGGAAGCCCATCTGCAAGACATACAGAACCTCGCCAAACAGACGCGCCTGCCAAACTTTGCTTGACGGTGAGTGTGCGGTAGACTGTCTGTTTGAAGAAATGTCCCAGAATTTCCCAAGCAAACTTGGCAGCGATCGCATCCTGTAAGACGTAGCCAGAAAAACCATCAAAAATTGGCAGCGTAATGTTCCCCAATGGTTTGCCTTCAATTTCGATAGCACAATGCAAACGCTCCACTGTTGATGGAACAACAATATCTGGAATGGGTTCGGTCACTTCTACACGAACTGCATAGGTAGATCCGAGTGTCAAGGGTCGCGGTGCAGTGGAATGGTCTAAAATTAGATTCTCCAGTCTCTGAAAGACACGACGAGTCAATGTTGGAGTCATGGACTGTGCTTCCAATGCCGTTAAGAATTCCTGAATCTGTCCTTGCAGATCTGGCCATAAATCATCCCAGGCGGAGAGCGGGCGACAACTAGGTAAGAGTGGTGCTTTGAAGATATATTCTGCTAAAAGTTCTGGGTTGAGTCCTGGGAAACACTCCTGCGACACAGCCCTGAGCAAAGTTAGGGGATTACCACCGTGACCTAATGTTAAACCAGCATTCCAACATACATAATCGAGTTTCGCACCCGCAAGCTCTGCTACTGGCATACCGTTGGCATAAGCAGGAGCGGGATTTGGCACGCGTGGATCGAGTGAATGCCCGGTTGTAATCACCCGCAGCCCGTCACAGAGGAGTTGCATCACGTCCATAGAAGCTGAATGCGATCGCATTCGATAGCGGGCAAAGGTATGGGAAATTGCTCCAAAGCGAGCACCAGTCCGCGCAATTCGCTGCCACAGATCCCAATCTTCACAAGTACGCAGCGAGGTATCAAAACCTCCAAGATTGACTACAGTTGAACGGCGCACAAGGCATGTGTGAATGACAAACACGCAATTACGAGCAAATGCATTAAATATTTTAGTTGGTTGACCGCGAAACTCTTCGTAAAAGAGTGCGCCATCTACTGTAATCCTTGCCCAACCGCTATAAACAAGGTCTAAACTGGGGTTACAGGTTAGAGCATCTGTCAAACATTCTAGGTGCTGAGGCAATATCCAATCGTCAGCATCCAAAAACAGTAGCCAATCGTTTTTAGCCTCAGCTATGCCAGTATTTCTCGCAATACATACCCCTGTTTGAGGCTGACTGATGACGCGAATACGGGAGTCTTTTTCTGCAAACTCAGTAGCAATTTGCAACGTATCGTCGCTTGAATCATTGTCAATTACGATCGCTTCCCAATTAGTAAAAGTCTGAGCGCCAAGAGATTGTAGTGACTCGGCGATTGTTTCTTTCGCGTTGTAAGCGGGTATGATTACAGATACTTTTATCATAAATTTTAGTAGTCATTTTCTCAAATTGAGGCAGGAGGGGAGGTCACTAAGCTTGTCGAAGTGTTGAATCCTCTTATAATTTCAGGACTTACGCAAGTGTCATATTTTTAACGCCAGAGGTTGTCCAGAGTCAAAGGTCAAAAGTCCAAAAAACCTTGATTCTTGACCCTTAATTCTTGACTCTTATACCAGAAGCCTTGTGTGCCAGTTGCGTAAGTCCTAAATTTTTCAGTCGCGTCTGTTGCCTATTTTGAAAGTAATAAATTACTCCTGAAAAACAGCCAGAAATTTCGGCAAATAGTGTGCTATATCTCAACTTAAAACCTTTAACCAGCCCTTTTAAAACTAATTTTCCATACCACTTAGGTAGAGATAGTAACAGGTGACGTAAGTTACCCCAATGTTTGTACTTTTCAAATTGAATTAAAAGCGCTGCTACATGACCGCGCATATAGTAATACATCTGATTTTTCAAACTTTCTAAAGTGCGACGGTGGTAGTGATAAACAACAGCAGATGGCTCATAGCGACAAGTTCCGCCTGCTGCCAGAATTCGATACCAAAATTCTGAATCTCCACTACAGCCAGCCGCTCCGACGTCTAGCCGCTCGTCAAAATCACCTACTAACTCAAAAACATGGCTGCGAAAAGCCATGTTAGCGCCTGCACCAATATGCCAAACAGGTACACCCCAAGGGTTGAGTTGCTCAAAATACTCAGTATCAAAAGTTAGGGGACAATATCCTCGATTAAAACCCCAGAATGTTTCAAAAAGAAATTGTGCTTCTGTTTCAATTTCTGCTGCCAAAACCAAACCAGTCATAGCCATTACCTGCGGTTCGCTAAAGCTTTGCTGTAGGCGAACAATCCAATCGGGATGAACAATTACATCATCATCTGTGAAAGCGATAATTTCACTTGTACTATGGCGAATGCCTGTATTGCGAGCAATATCTAAACCAGGACGAGGCTCTAACACATACTTGATATTTGGTAGCTGGCTAACCAGAAGCCGAGTTTGATCAGAGCTTGGAGCATTATCGATCACCAAGATTTCCTGTGGGGGTTTAGATAAATTTTGGAGCGATTGCAAACATCTTGCTAATTGTTCTGGGCGATCGCGTGTACAAATAACTACGGAAACAGAGGTATCATTTACAAGCTGAAAGCATTCGGAGAGTTTTGCTAAAGGCTGCGTTAATGCTACTAACTCTTGAAAATCAGCTATATTAATCAGGCTCAAATCTGGTGTGAAAGCTTGAAATCCTGGGCGGATTTTGCGCGCGCCAACTGCTGGAGTAATTGTTTTAATTGCTAAATGTGTAAGTTGAGCAGCAGTCATCGGTAACTGATTGACAGCAATTACCTGATGTCCAAGAGGAATTCTATGCCACCAAAAAATGATGTAGAGTCGCTCATACCCAGGATAATCTGGGAGTGTGGGAATTTCTTGACTCAATTCCACTGACAATACTTTCCAAGAATTAAAGTTTGTCATGAATATTGACTCCTAATTTTTTCAATTCGCCGTGTAGAGCGAGAATATTCTCCACAAAGTCCAACAACACCTCCCCAAAGTTCCGTCAAAATCAAATCTGGAGGCACATTGTGCCTTCTTAAAAGACTCTTAAGCAACTGGCGTGATTGATCTTGAAACCACCACTTAACTAACCGCAACCACCTACGACGTTGAGGAGGATCTGTTTGATAGGCTTTGACTACAAAAGCCATTAAGCTTAAACCCCAAGTCCAATACTGGTGACGCAGCTTTGCATATTCCCGACGATGCTGATGAAAAACCAGATATCGAGGTTCATAAACTAATGTATGACCCGCTCGAATGACTTGATAAAAAATGTCATGATCACCACCTCCAGGTAAGGGCGCACCTGTATCTAGAGCCTCATCAAAACCACCAATTTTAAATAAAATCTCCCGACAAAAAGCCATGTTGCATCCAACCCCAAACACACCTGTGCCGCAAGGGTACAAATCAAGATAATCATCAGGGGAGACTTGACCATAACGTATCTTCTGAAAACCACGGCGAAAACCACCCCTACGTTCAAACAGAACTTGCGCCTCTGTACTTAACTCGTATGGTAAGATTAGTCCCGTAAACGCCGCAGCATCGGGATTTTCTGCCCATGCTTCCATAAGTCCCTTCAGCCACTGTCGGTCTACAACAACGTCATCATCTATAAAAGCCAAAATTTCTGATGTTGCTTTGTGTAGAGCTAGATTGCGAGCAAAATTCAATCCTGGTTTGGGTTCTCGAACATAACGCACATCTGGAAATGAGAGGACTAATTCTTGGGTGCGTTCATCAGTAGGAGCATTATCAATTACTAAAATTTCAAAGCGGGGGGAATCTCCTGAGTCAGGTTTTTGCAGCTTGAGCAAAGATTTCAAACATCTAGCTAAATTATCTGGGCGGTCTTTAGTACAAATAGCAACCGTTAGTGAGGGAAATTGAGCCAGATTAGCAGCAGGAAAAATTAATTCTTCCTGTATGCTCTGTTGAATTAGCTGAAGACCTACTTCTTTTGCAATCCATTGAGCTAAGTAATCGGGAGTAAGGACACTTTTTGCTGGTAGTGCTTTCAGCAAAAAACCAATGGGCTGATCTTTGCGTCGCAGGATCAGAGCAATACCTGTGTCATTTTTTGGGAGCGAAATACTGGGTAAAGGTTGTGTGAGTTCGATTTCAGTGACGGTATAAGACATCAAATTTATTTGATTTTTTCAGATTTTGGCATTACGGTGTTGCAAGTTATAAAGCTTGGCAAACAATCCATTCAGTGTCAAAAGATGTTCGAGATTACCCTGTTCTATAACCTGTCCTTCATTAAGCACAATAATTTGATCGGCTTGCTCAATGGTAGACAGACGATGGGCAATAACAATCACTGTACGATTTTGACTAAGAGTGTTAAGAGCTTCTTGGATTAAGTGTTCAGAAATACTATCGAGAGCGTTAGTAGCTTCATCTAAAATCAGAATTTGGGGATTGCGAACAATAGCACGAGCTAGAGCAATTCGCTGTCTTTGCCCTCCTGAAAGACGAATACCGCGATCGCCAACTTTGGTATCATAACTCTGGGGCAGTTGCTGAATAAAATCATGGGCATTCGCAAGTTTTGCTGCGGCGATAATTTCGTTTTTTGTCGCATCTAAACGACCATAAGCAATATTCTCTAACACTGTTGTACTAAACATATAAATATCCTGACTAACAATAGCAATTTTATTACGCCAATCAGTTAAATTGAGTTCTCGCAAAGGATAGCTATCTGTATAAATTTCCCCTGTCGTCACTTCATAAAAACGGCATATCAAGCCGATAATGGTAGATTTACCTGCACCCGAAGGGCCTACTATAGCAGTAGTTTTTCCCGCAGGAATACTAATGGAAACGTTCTTAATAACAGCTTCCTCTAGAGGATTGTATAGGAAGCTAACAGATTTAAAGTAGATGCCTTGCTCTAAACTTTTGAAGTGAATATTGCCAGAACGAATATAAGGTTTATCTGAGTAGTCTAAAAATGATATTACATCCTGTACAGCACTTGTTAAACTAACTAAATTGACACGAATTCCATCTAAATGCTGTACTTTGGGCTGTAAACGATAAAGAATAAGTATAAAACTTAGATAATTAGGTAGAGATGCATGGTTTTGAAGTAGTGCAATTACTAAAATAGATACTAATACAAATCCAGATAAAACTTCAGATATAGGATTTACTATTCCAGATATAATATCTAGTTTGAAAAAAGTATTAACTACATTTTTGGATGCTGTATCAAAGCGCCTTTGTTCATAATTCTCACGCCTAAAGGCTCGAATCTCTTTCATACCTGCTAACCCTTCCCACATCCGGTTAGTCAGAGTGGAATTAGCCTCTACTGCTTCTTCTCCTAGATTTTTTACTTGGCGAGTAACTAATTGAATCACAAAGGAAATTAGTACCATTAATACGGCAACTAATAAAGTTATTTGCCAGGATATTAGTAATAATAAACTCACATAAATAGCAATTGTAGATATAGTGATGATCAGGCTAATCCAATTAGATAAAGCCTCAGTAGTTTGCCAGGTTTCACTTGCTAAGATATTTATCAACTTACCTGAGTCATTATTTTCAATAAAACTATAACTGACACTCAAAAGTTGTTTAAAAACTCCTGAGCGTAATCTATGACCAATGCGCGAGCTTAACCAACCAAATAGAATAGCATTTCCAAAAATCAAGCAGTTTTTCAAAAAAATACTGCCCAAAATGCATGAAGAAATTATTAAGAGACGATTATTAGTTGAGATATTTATAAATATTCTATTGAGTAAGCTTAACAGAAAATTGCTATTTTCTGTTGGAGATTTTGTCTCAATAAAACTTTGTAGCAGTGGAATAAATAAGCTAATTCCCAATCCTTCAAAAATAGATGACAATATCCCTAAAATGATAATTATAAAAATTATCCTAGGATAGAGTTTCAGCAGAGGCAGTAGCTGTTTAAATACTTGAGCCTCTCTCATAATTTTTTCTATTTAATTTCCTTAATTTCGACTAGAAGATATACGACATAATTGTACAATATCTAACCACCTTTGCCATCTAGTTTTGCCATATTTATCCCACTTATTTTGATTTACTTGCTGTATACTTCTCACTGTAATAACTCGATTCTTAATTAATCTATGTAATAATATTTTCCTTGTATTTAACAGCAATGGATTAGCTTTGTCAGACAAAATAAAACTGATTAATGGATTAAATATAATTTTCAGAATACATTTAGTAATTCTTTTGTAAATCCATTGTTCTTTTAACAGAACAAAGTCTAATTTAATTGATTTATATAGGAAGAATAAAGTACTCCAATTATCTGCACAAGCTGTACTTTTATTTGATAAATAAATATAAAATGAACTAGCAGATAAGCTATACACATAACTAGGAATTTCTGGATGTCTTTTTAGGAAAGATGCCATACACAGATTATAAGATTTTGCCATTGACTTATAGTCGCTAGACATACTTCTACTTATCTGACGATAACCAACCAAGAAATCTCGTACAACGCGGAACTGATAACATTCGGCAATCCGCAGATAAAGTTCCCAATCTTCGCAACCTTGAGCATTATGCTCTTTAAATTTGCGGGTATAACCACCAAGTTTTTCAAAACAAACTCGGCGAATTAAGGGTGAGCTAGCATTGCCTATAAAGTTGGTGTATACCAAAGCTGTATAAACATTCCCTTCTAAACTTTTAAAATCTAAATTCTCCTCATTATCGTAACTTGAAATAACTACATCGTTTTCATCAATGTTTAGTGACCAAGCATAAACTAATCCTACAGATTTTTCTGATTCAACCATGCATTGCACTTGTTTTTCTATTTTTTGGGAATACCAAATATCATCTGCATCAATTGGTGCAATATATTCACCCTTAGAATTTTCAACTGCTAAATTGCGAGCGGCAGCAACCCCAGCATTGGGCTGTTTCAAGAGAATGACACGACTATCTTGTTGAGCAAAAGATTCGACAATTTCACCAGTTCTATCCTGGGAGCCATCATCAACAACTAAAACTTCAATATTTTGGTAAGTTTGGGTCAAAATAGAATTCAATGTCCTACCAATAAAAGCCTCTGCGTTATAGGCAGGTACAATAGCTGAAACTAATGGCATGTTAATGAAATGCAACCTGATGTAAATATTGCTTGGAGGTTAAACGATTCAATAAATAAAAAAAGATGACTAGCGACTATTTTTTTATAGTCATTACTCTTAGCCTAAAGTTTAGATAATCCAAATACTGAGTAAAACATTATTAAACAAATGTTTTACTCAATTACAAAGACTATTACAGCAAGACGGAAATAGACCACCCATTTTAGATGTCTAAAACCTTTGCAAGATGTAATTCATAATTACGTTTGCGTAGCTAGGTATACCCCATTACGCATTACGAATTACGCGCGGCGGTACTAGTTGGTTAGTAATGCCACGTAAACTTTATAGTATTTACTATTAGCTTTAATACAACATACTAATAACATACTCAAAGCGATAGGAATTTTAAAGATTTGATGAATTAAATAGTCAAAAAATATAGCTATTTGATTGCCAATAATCAGCAAGTAAGCCAATAAGCATAAATAACCGTATATCTTTTTATAATTCTCAAGAACCATTTTTACTTATAAACCAGGGATTTTACTCTAAAAAGCAAATATTTTTTAGTTATGTTTATTTGTGCCCATCATTTAATAAATATATTTTGTGTGCTTTACAAACACGCACAAATGAGGGCTTTAAGAGGTGAAACTTGCAGAAGCATTAATAGGACTTACGCAACTGGCACACAAGGCTTCTGGTATAAGAGTCAAGGGTCAAGAGTCAAGAGTCAAGAGTGAATGGCACTAAGAAAAGCCCAAAGGCTTGTGTCGTCTCGTTCCCAGCCTGGGGGCTGGGAATGTGTTTAAAGAGGCTCTGCCTGTTGTCAAGCTAGTGGAGGCGGAGCCTCCCAGAATGGGTTCCCAGCCCCCAGGCTGGGAACCAGTCAGAGCAAGGGCTGTATCTTTTCTTAGTGCCATTCGGTCAAGAGTCAAGGGTCAAGGGTCAAGGGTCAAGGGTCAAGGTTTTTTGGACTTTTGACCTTTGACTCTGGACAACCTCTGGCGTTAAAAATATGACACTTGCGTAAGTCCTGATTAAGTTAGCGATCGCCTATCTTGACACTCTTTGATCTGAAGCCACGGAGATTATTTAATCTCAGATATGACTTGCTTGAGCAAGTTTTCACCAACAGAAGTACGATTATGTGATATGGGTGCTTATTTGAAGTCGTAGTTAAGATAAAGGAGTAAAAAAATCTCACTCACCACGAGCAATGACCTCAACCCTACTGAAATTTCCTAGTCTCAATGCTCCAAAGCTACAGCAGTTGCCTAATGGTTTGACAATTATAGTGGAGCAGATGCCAGTTGAAGCTGTTAACCTCAGCTTGTGGGTTAAAGCTGGCTCGGCTGTAGAATCTGATTCTATTAACGGCATGGCTCACTTTTTAGAGCACATGATTTTTAAGGGAACCGAACGACTGGCTAGCGGCGAGTTTGAATGTCGAATTGAAGAACGGGGTGCTGTCACCAATGCCGCTACTAGCCAGGATTATACTCATTACTATATAACCACTGCTCCTAAAGATTTTGCCGAACTGGCTCCACTACAAATAGATGTAGTATTTAATCCCAGTATTCCTGATGATGCTTTTGAACGTGAGCGATTGGTAGTTTTAGAAGAAATTAGACGTTCAGACGATAATCCCCGCCGTCGCACGTTTCGACGGGCAATGGAGACAGCGTTTGATTTGTTACCATATCGCCGTCCAGTATTGGGGCCAGAAGCAGTGATTACTCAACTTCAACCCCAGCAAATGCGAGATTTTCACGCTAGTTGGTATCAACCCCAATC
Source organism: aff. Roholtiella sp. LEGE 12411 (assembly GCF_015206995.1). Classification (GTDB taxonomy): domain Bacteria; phylum Cyanobacteriota; class Cyanobacteriia; order Cyanobacteriales; family Nostocaceae; genus Komarekiella. The sequence continues at coordinate 46,384 of NZ_JADEXR010000010.1, forward strand.
AATTACTGCTGTGGCTGTGGGGAATTTACCCGAAGAAGAATTAATTGAAATTGTGACTGAAGGACTTCAAAAGACAAATGTAGAGACGCGTCATAGCGCGTCTCTACAAGAAGCCAGGATTAATCCTGAACCTGCGTTCACAGAAATTGTCCGTCAGGAATTTATCGATGAAAGTCTCCAACAAGCAAGGTTAGTTATGGTTTGGAGGGTTCCAGGTTTGACTCAACTAGATCAAACTTATGGGCTGGATGTTTTGGCAGGAATTTTGGGACAGGGACGAACATCAAGACTGGTAAGAGATTTGCGAGAAGAACAAGGATTAGTGTCTTCCATCGCTGTGAGCAATATGAGTAATCTGCTGCAAGGGACGTTTTATATTTCGGCTAAGTGTGCAGTGGAAAATTTACAAGCTGTGGAAGATGCGATCGCCCAACACATCCGCTCTTTGCAAACAGAGTTGGTTACAGAATCAGAAATTGCCCGTGTGCGGCGGCGAGCAGCTAACAGGTTTATTTTTGGTAATGAAACACCAAGCGATCGCGCTGGCTTATATGGTTACTATCAGTCTATGGTGGGAGATTTAGAACCAGCGTTTAACTACCCAGCTAGTATTCAAGCTCAGAATGCTCCGGAATTGTTATTTGCAGCTAACCAGTATCTGGCTCCAGATGCTTATGGTGTAGTTGTTCTCAAGCCGTTTTAGTAGTCAACAATAATTGACTGTTGGGCACATGACAAATGACAAATGACATGATGTGGACTGAAATTGACGCCCATATTGGCCAGGCTACTGGCAAAAAATTTCAGAGTCAGCAGCGGCGATCAGTTAGTGGTGGGTGTATTAACCAAGGCTATGCTGTCTCGAATGGGAAGCTAAACTACTTTGTCAAGCTCAACCAAGCATCCCAAGTTGCCATGTTTGAGGCTGAAGCGCTGGGTTTGGAAGATATGTTAGCAACAGCTAGTATTCGTATCCCCAAACCAGTTTGCTGGGGGATAGCTGGTAATTCTAGCTACATTGTGTTGGAATGGTTGGAACTTGATGGTAACAGCAATTCTGGCGAAGAGATGGGGCGCAAATTGGCGGCGATGCATAAAACCAGCAGTAGCCAAGGTTTTGGTTGGAAAATTAACAATACTATCGGTTCCACACCCCAAATCAATACTTGGACAGCAGACTGGGCGGAATTTTATACCAAGCATCGACTCTCGTATCAATTTCAGTTAGCAAGGCGACGGGGGGGGAATTTTCCTCAACAAGAAAAGCTACTAGCAGCTATTCCAGAATTATTGGCACACCAAGTGCAGCCATCCTTGGTACATGGCGATTTATGGGGCGGAAATGCTGGATGTACTGTAACGGGAGAACCAGTGATTTTTGATCCTGCAACTTATTTTGGCGATCGCGAAGTTGATATCGCCATGACAGAATTATTTGGTGGTTTTTCAGCAGCTTTTTACAAAGGTTATAACGCAGTTTTTCCTTTAGATGCAGGCTATGAGAAGAGAAAAACGCTCTACAACCTGTATCACATTTTGAATCACTTCAATTTATTTGGCGGTGGTTATGCTTCCCAAGCGAATCGGATGATTGACCAGATTTTACGGTGAATCATTGTTAGTTTTTGTACCCCTGCAATTAGTCAAATCAATCAGCAGAATTAGTTGAAACAGCACTAAGCCGATATTCTGGAATTAGCTGTTCTGTAATCATAGAATAAATAACATCTGGGTCAAGGTCGGCTCCTGAATCCCATTGAATTGTTCCATATTCAAAGTTTACTTCGACTGTGGCAAAGTATTCTTTATCTTGCAAAGGAGCAAACACACCTGTAAATTGAACTATCTTACTAATATCAATAACTCCTTCTACATCATCCTCAAAACGGATGTACAGTTGATAGTTTTGTCTCGGTTCAACTGCAATAATATCTTTAAGCATGATTTACTCCAATGGGGAAATTTTATTTAAAGTGATGATAATTCCAAAAAAACGGCTAATTTCTGGCATTCTCTCACTCCCTGGTTTCAATATCGTACAACTGGCAGAGGGTGAGGAGTTTTTGCTTGAGGCGATCGCGCACATTTTCAGGTAATATCACTACACAATCTGGCGCATACTGCATCACTTCCCGCATAAACCAAAATGTACTAGATACTCGCCTAACAACTCGTCGGACTCGCGCTTTATCTGGTAGCCACTCATTAATATTGTCTTCTTGTTTAGCTTGATAGGCAAAAGCCAAGCCAGCAAATAGATGCATTTCCACTTCTATCTGGGCCAAATTAGTACGCCACTCACCAGAAATTGGCATGACAGCAGCTTCAGTAATCCTGTCTAATCGTAAACTCCAGTTGTGAACCAGTTCTGGTATATCAAAGTTTCCTTCTATCTCTTCGCACCAGCAATCAAGATATTGCCGCTTTTCGTGGGGTGTAACTTTGGCATAGCGAACGGTAAAATTAAATACACGCTCTGCTGCATCTTGATAGGAAAGCTGAAAGGGTTGTTCGCGCAAGATATAGCGGTCTATTTCTAAGCGCCAAGATGGGGGCAAATTCTCTAATAAACGTTCGATTTCGCCCCGCAGTGGTAATGATAGTTCGCTGCGTTCGAGAAGTAAGTTTGCAATGATTTGGGCTTGTTCAATTTGCCCGATGTCTGTCAACGCATTGATACATCTGTGTAATGCCCTGATGCGTGGTTCTTTCCAATCGTTATTGTTACCAATGAGTAACTTACGTTGAGCGATCGCTTCTATCAGTTTAGAGATATTCGGGCGATCGCCCCACATCATACCGAATTCTAAGGCGATCGCTTCTAGCTCGGCTTTATCACGTTCTGATATCGACAGTGTAATAGATTGACCTTTTCGACTCATTAAAAGTGTCCGTGTACTTTATGCTTGCATTCTCTTGCCAACTTCTATTTTGCGTGCGAATATAGTTTTTAACAACTAGTTACGGACACTATTTAAGTGTAAGTCCGAATATACAATTAGGAGAAAAGGAATCATTAAGAAGAATTACAACAAATTTGGAGAAGCTTCAATGACTAAGAACGATTTACTATCTCGAATTTCCATTGATCCAAATATTTGTTTCGGTAAACCTTGTATTAAAGGTCATCGTATTTGGGTTTCTCTAATTCTTGACCTTCTTGCAAGTGGAGAAAAAATAGAGACAATTTTGGAAGAATATCCCGGTTTGGAAAGAGAAGATATTCTGGCTTGTATTGCATACGCTGCGGAGATGACAAGAGATAGCTATGTAGAAATTCCTTTAGGATTGCAAAAAGAATCAAAAAAGTGAATATTAACGAAGCATACAAAATTACTCTCAAGCCTGTTTATTCTCAAACCGTCTCCACACCTGACGGGGTGAAATTACCTAAAGATTGGTTGCTTTCTTGGCATCAAGCAGAAACTTTGAAGGCGTTGCGCGATCCAAATATTGATGTCGTGTTCAACACTGCGATGACTGGTGATGGTAAAAGCCTTGCCGGATATCTGGATATTTTGCAAAGACACTCTCCAGTTTTAGGGCTATATCCCACAAACGAACTCGCTAGAGATCAAGAAAAGCAAATTAAAGGATATATTGAGCAATTTCAGCCTGAACATAAACCGCGTGTTAATAGATTAAGTGGACAAGAATTAGAAATTTATGCTGAAGAAGAAAATTTGAAAAAAGGCGCAGCCTTAGAAACTCGCACTGCACAATCGGATATTTTACTTACCAATCTTGATATTTTTCACTACCTACATTATGGTGCATATTTATTTTCCAAAGATAGTCCTGATAAGCTTTGGAATCGAATCGATAAGAGGTTTAATCTCATTATTTTTGATGAGTTCCACGTATTCCAAGCACCACAAATCGCCAGTGTAATCAACACAATGCTATTGATTCGTCACACCAACAGGCGTAAAAAGTTTTTATTTCTTTCTGCTACACCAAATCCGCAATTAATTGAGAGACTTAAATTAGTAGGTTTTCGCTGTCACCCCGTCAACCCAATAGAAGAAAAAGACACCAAGTATCAATTTCCTGATACCATTGCTGAGTCTCAGCAGCTAGAAACCCAAGGTTGGCGAAAAGTTACGTGGGAAATATCATTGCAATTTATCGATTTAAAATCTACATCCAAAGCGTCTGAAACTTGGTTAAAAAATAATTCAGAATTGATTTTAAGCCATTTGCAAAAGCATCCAGGTAGCAAAGGTGCAATTATTCTTAACTCCATTGCTGCTGTGAAGCGGTTAACTGATTTTTTCAAAATTTTTCTCCAGCCGTATAATTTCACAGTTGAAGAAAACACTGGTTTATCTGGTAAAAAAACTAAAGAAGAATCCTTTGATGCTGACTTAGTTTTAGGAAATAGCACTATTGATGTGGGTATTGATTTCAAAATCAATTTATTGTTTTTTGAATCAGCAGACGCGGGTAATTTTATCCAGCGTTTAGGCAGACTGGGACGACATGATGGTTATGAACGTGACGGACAGCAGATTGATTTTACTAACTTTACTGCTTATGCACTTGTCCCTGAATTTTTGGTGAAAAGGCTTTTTGAAAAAGATGAGAAGGATAAAGCACCACTATTGAAGTCAGGCGAAGTTTATGAACGTCCATTTTTTCATGATCAAATTAGGGATAAATACCGCAAAATTAATGATTTTACAGGCTATTACTTTAAATGGGGTGTTGTTCAATCTATGCGACTGGTTCGACAGTTGGGACATCCTAATATTAAACAGCAATATGCAGCAGGTAGTCAGGAAGCACTAAAGAAAGATTGTGAGATAGTTTTCAGCACAGACAAAAGAAAAGCCAGTCTTAAAGCAGCGTTTGTCCGTAGCAAAGAATGGGAAGAAAAATGGCACAAACTTTCAGGAACAGATAAGGGAAATCCTATTTTAGAGGAGGCTGTGAGTTTTCGGGGTAAGAGTCCTTTACTGTGTGGAATTTACGACACTACAGAGAAAAATGAGGCTGATAAGTTCAAAACCTACGATTTACCAGGAATTCTCAGCAACTTGGAAATTGAACCGATGAAGGGAACAGAATTTGAACGACTGCGACAAGCGACAGCAGAACACACAGATACAGCTATTCCCAAAGGCAGATTTAAAGGCTGTTTAGGATTTATGAAATTACTTCGCTATCGAGAAGAAAGACTAGATTGGAAATTTACTTATCCTGGGGACTTGAAACCCTTTGCTGATACTTGGGATGTGCAGGTGTTGTTAGGTATTCAGGTTTGGCAACCTGCAAACTATTGGATTAGTGAAATTAACAAGCAATTGAAGAAACAGGCATTAGTTAGTTATCTGCTGCCTTTTCCCTTAAAGAGAGTACGTCAGCAAGGAAGATTACCAATGCACTTTCAGATTTACCCAATTAGTGACCAATATAGTGTTTTAGATAATACACCACCATACTGTATTGCCTTCGGGCAGTCTGCACTATTGCTAGATACCTTGACACATTGGTTTAAGAGTAAAGGGGATGAAATATGGATAACACCATGTTGAGATCCCTAATAGGGATTAAACTGCCTTTTTCGCAGTGTAGAGTCAGCATCAGTGAATGATGAATCTGTGTTTCAATCCCTTATAAGGGATTATTATAATACCCTACAAGTAAACCAGGAAAAGCTTAGATGCAAAGCCAAAACTCTGACCCCTTAGACCAACTCCGTTATGTCATCAATGATCTGATTGATCGCATTAAAGCGCAGCAACAGCACAATCTTATTCAAGATAATCGACTCTCAGTCCACGACAATCGAATTCAAGAAAATGAGGAATCAATCGAATTTTTATTCAGAAAAGTTAGTCAATTTGAGTATCTAATTGGCAGAAATCAGGAACTAGAACAGAACAAGGACTTTGACTTGCGAGATTGAAATATTGTCATTATGAGTAATTCCATCTCTGACGATTACAGAAATCTACTTATGGAAGTACAACAACGGATTCGTTCAGCCCAGTACGAAGCATTAAAGACAGTTAATCGGGAAATGATTAACCTGTATTGGGATATTGGGCAGATGATTGTTATCAAACAACAGGATGCTAGTTGGGGTAAATCAGTAGTAGAACAGCTAGCAAAAGACTTACAAACAGAGTTTCCTGGTATCAGTGGGTTTTCTGCCAGAAATATCTGGAATATGCGGAACTTTTACGTCACATATAGCCAAAATGAAAAACTGCAACCAATGGTTGCAGAAATTGGATGGACTCACAATTTGGTCATTTTAGAAAAATGCAAAGATGACTTAGAACGAGAATTTTACATTAGAATGACTCGGAAATTTGGCTGGACAAAAAACGTTTTAATTCACCAAATTGAAAATCAAACTTATGAAAAAACTCTGCTTAATCAAACTAATTTTGATCAAAGTATTTCAGCAGAGATCCGTAACCAATTAAAGCTAGCAGTTAAAGATGAATATACTTTTGATTTTTTGGAATTAGCAGATGAACATAGCGAACGACAGCTAGAAGAGTCTATTTTGACTAAAGTTCAACCGTTCTTACAAGAAATGGGTGGAATATTTGCCTTTATTGGTAGCCAATATCGTTTAGAAGTTGATGATGAAGAATATTTTATAGATATCCTATTATATCATCGCCGTTTAAAGTGTTTGGTGGCAATAGAACTAAAAATTGGTAAGTTTTTACCTGAATATGTTGGCAAAATGCAGTTTTATTTAGCTGTTTTAGATAACACGGTAAAGCTACCAGAAGAAAATCCTTCTATTGGCATTATTCTTTGTAAATCCAAACAGAGAACTATTGTTGAATATGCACTAAAGGAATCTAATAAACCAATTGGTGTTGCAACTTACCAAATAGTTTCTAAAGTACCACAAGAATTAAAAAATCAACTTCCAGATCCAGAACAAGTTGCTAGATTGCTAGAAGGATTTGAATGAATATTGATAATTATTCATAATGCTGGATAACTCAAATTTAATTTTATTGAGTAAAGAAAATGGCTAAAAAAAGTAAAAAATCAGATGAATATCAACAACTATCACTTTTAGAAGCAGAAACAGAAAATGATTCAACCTCTGAACTATCAGATGATGATTGGATGTCTGGAGATGATTCTGACTTTCAAGAAACATCTAATCTAAAAGTCGAAACACAATCAGCAGAACTCTTAACCCTCAAGTTACTGCAAGATGCAATTAAATCAGAAAATAACAATGATTTAATTATGCAGGAATTTAGTGATTACGTTTTACCCAATCTTTTACGGGTAGCAGTTGGAGTTACAGCTAAAGGTGGAAAATTTTTTGATTATCTCGATCAAAAGAGAGAAAAGGAGATAGAGAATTTCCACAAAAATAATTTAGGAAAAAGTCACAAAATAAAAGAGCCGAAAAAACTTGATCGAAGAAATGCAGGTGATCAATCTTTAAATACTCATTTACTCAATGGTTTACTACCAGCTAATTTAATAGAACGTTGTCTAAATAAACTTGATACCACTGCAAAAAGGGTAATTCAAAAACAAGAAAGGCGCTTATTAATTGCTGGGTTTATTTTACATGATTTTGAAAAGTTTGATTATCGGCTATTTCCTAAAATGCCAGATAATTATAAAGAAATTAGCCAAGATAAAGAACAAGACATTCGCAAGTTATCTGTAGATGCCCACCGCGAAATTATAGATGTTATGGTCTGTGAATTAGGTCTTGATAAATTTGTTAGTCCTGATGAACCAACAGCATGGCAAGAATATCGAGATGATTTGTTATTTATTGCCTACAATGCCCAGCGTCGGAATGATACAAACCTCAATCTTTCTGAGTATGGTTTACAGCCAATAATTGATGATTATATCCTCATATGTCTTGCTGATTTAACTTGTTTAGCTGATTTACTTTCCTCAGTTATTAAACATCCTCAAGACGCAGAACATCAGACATTAAATGGAATTCTCCACAGCCTCAGTGATGGGCAATTAAAATTTACCTATCACAGCATTGCTGAAAACCGGGGCGTATTAACTAATGTAGTTAATAATGCTTTGATGGAAGCACATACTAGCCTCAACACTGAGGAGCAAGCCTACTATGAAATACTGCTTTACCTACCTACAGGAGTAATTTATTTAGCTCGAAAAGATGCTCCACAAATTAGTCGAAAAGGATTAGATGATCGCGTTATTTACACCATAAAAAAACTCTGCGCTAATCAACTTCAACTCCGAAAAGTTGGATTCAGTCGGGGAAATATTGGGATGAAATATGCTGACTACTACAATCTCTTCCTCGACATCAAAGGCTTAATGCAATTTACCGTTGATGCAGTACCGAGTAAAGTAAAAACCAGCAAGGCAGCAGATAAAGCTACTAATTTGGCTCAATTCCAGCGTAAAGGTATTTTAGCGAAGAATATCGAAATAGATTTTGCAGAAGATATTCGTATAGATCATTTGGCAGAACTAGGAGCTTTAATAACTGGAAAGTTTTGGAAAGAGTATCTGGAGAGAGTTAAAGCCCTAATTAAAAACAACAAAGAACTCCCTCCAATTCCAACTATTAATCTTACAGAGATAGCTATTGATTTTCTTGATTTATCTGAGTATAAATCTGAAATTATTGCGCTTCAGCAACTTAAAGATACTGGAGGCATCGCGTATGACTGGTATTATATTGCAACGCAATACCTTAAACGTAATCCAGGACAAGAAGACGTTCGTGAGATTTGTCAAAGTCTGGTTAATCAATGGATAAAAATTATTGAACCAATTATTAATCAGTACACTCTACCTGATGAATGGAAAGATTTAAGGGATTGGTGCGATCGCGTGATTATGCTTCCGACTGAAACGCAACAAAAATCAGCTACCGATCAAGCGGAAATCTTTTTTAAAGAGTTGTCAAACTACAATGCTGCGAAAAAAGCAGGGCGAGGGAAACAATTAATCTGCTCAATTTCTCATTCTGCTTACACGGTTACTGAGCAAATGGAATCAGCAGTTTTATTTACGCCACAAGTTTATACCAATAAGCAAATGTTAAGAGGTGCTAACGCTAAACGCAATATTTCCAGTATTGCAGGTGTGGAGATCATGCTCAGGCAAATATTGATGAATCAAACTCAAGCTGTAGGTAAGCGATTTGAAGATGGAAAATATCGCTATCTCTATTTTTATCCTACTTATTACTTTACTCCAGAGACTAATAAGTTTTTGCAGAAAGCTTACAATGGTATTGCTCAAACTCGCTTTGATACCAGCGTTCGCAATCATTTTATTAGTAAAGATTTACAGGCAGATTTGGGGCGCGATCGCTATCAAAGTGTAGATAGTTTCTTAATAGATGAAAACCTCCAGCGTGACAAGGATCGCACCTTTAAGCTTTCCTATCCTGAAGACCAGCCTTTAACATTTTACTTCATGGCACTCCCGCCAGGAAGAGACAGCAGCGATACAGAATCTTGGGTAATGCCAACTTGGTTAGCATTTGCTTTCCCGATGATTTTAGATGTTAAAACTGTAGTTTCAGAGTCGCCGATTCCACCCTTTAATGATGGGGCTGAATTTGAGGAAAGCGTTTTCCTTGATAGTGCGCCTCATGCTTTCCGTGCTTTAGTAAGGCGCGATCGCTTCCGTCTTGACTACATCCTCGAAGGCTGGAATGAAAACGGCATCCAATACCCAGCACCTTTAAATGTACTTACCGCCGCTTACGCCATTCATTTAGATGTGAATGCTAGGCAAGGTAAGTCTGGTTACGATGCCAACTGGGGGAGATTTACAGAACTGGCAAAAGATTTTGAAACCAGTCCACTGTACGTCTTTTCTTATCTCAATCGCTGGGTACGTAACCAGGGATCGGAAACAGCACGAATTGAAAAAATCCGGCTTTATGCCTATCATTTTTATCCTTGTTTTGACCCCTATGTGAAATATGACACTAATATGGAGCAATTAATTGTGGGAGAACAATCTAGTTTGAATCATCCTAAGAAATTAACAGATTTATACCGCAGATTTTACCGAGCTAATAAACGTTATAATCCCAAGTCTAATGCTGTGTTGAAACCAGTTGATATTGCAGCTGAAACTATACTCAAAGCTGAGTCAAGTGTGTTTCAGGGAGAAACATTAGTTGCGGCTGTTGCAGCAGAAGTTTTTAAACTCATGGATCGCGTTCATTCTTCTACTGCTGAAGGACGCTGGATTATGAGCAAACGAGAGGAAGAACGGCAAGCTGTTCTCGATTTTGCCAAGTATTTTGTAGTGGAGGTATTTGATAACTCATTTGCGGGCGATCGCGCTCGTTTAGCAGGCCGTCAACTCAACTTAATTCGAGACACCTGTGAATTTCTTTATCGTCTTGAAGATGATAAAGAGAATGCAGGAAAATCTAAAGTTGAAAATGATGAAAATGAATAATCAAATTAGAGCCAGGGCGACTATAAGTCGCGGCTACACAAACAAAGTCCGCCTATCGCGCTTGCGCTGCGCTACGCGCACCACGCGGACTAACAAAAAATGGGTGTTTTAACCCACGCAGGTGGGTTTCGCCTGTGTAGATGCGGTTTCTAACCGCCGATTTAACTTAAATAACCTCATTTTGGACATAATTCATGGCAATTCTAAAAACTGTTGAATCTAAATTTTTTCAAACTGAAATTCCTTACAAACCAATGGGTAAATATGTTCATTTTTTGACCATTCGCATTACTGAATCTTATCCTCTATTTCAGACAGATGCAGAACTTAATAAAGCACGGGTAAGAGCAGGAGTAAAAGACAAAACCACAATTAGCCGTTTGTCAATGTTCAAGCGCAAACAATCTACACCAGAGCGTTTAGTCGGTCGGGAATTGTTACGTAATTATGGCTTGATGACGGCTAAAGAATGCGAATACAATGTGAATTTTGCAATGGATAATCCTGATTGCATCATTTACGGTTTTGCTATTGGTGACTCTGGTTCTGAAAAATCGAAAGTTGTGGTAGATACGGCATTTTCAATTACTGCTTTTGATGAATCACACGAAACATTCACCCTCAATGCTCCTTATGAAAATGGCACAATGGCTTCTAAGGGTGAAAATGGTTCTAAACCTGGTGAAGTTACTAGTAGAATTAATCAACAAGACCATATTAAACCGCAAGTTTTCTTTCCTAGTATTGTCACCTTGAAAGACCCTACTGAGGCTAGTTTTCTTTACGTTTTTAATAATATTCTGCGAACTCGTCATTATGGAGCGCAAACAACCCGTACAGGTCGTGTCAGAAATGAGTTAATTGGCGTTGTATTTGCGGATGGAGAAATTACTAGTAACCTGCGTTGGACTCAAGCAATATATGACCAAATGAAATCTGATAATACTTTAAATGCTCCCGATCCGTTAGACGAAGATGATGTAATTACTGCTGCTAAAAATGCGATTGAGGCGTTAATGGCTGATGAGTTTATTGTTCATACAGATTTTATTGGTGATGCTTTTGTATCCTTAATTAATGAAGTCAAGACTTTAACAGGAAGCGAAAAAGGAATTCAGACAATTTTACAAAAGGCTGATGCAGAAGCTAAAGATTATGCCAAGAAGCATATTAGTAAGAAGAAAACGGCTGCTAAAGCGGAGAAAGAGTAATGGCTATTATCTATCGCTGTCAAATAGAACTACATGACAGCCTCTATTATGCAACTCGTGAAATCGGACGCTTGTATGAAACAGAGGCAATAATTCATAATTACGCTCTCTGTTATGCACTCTTGTTAGTTGATAGCCAAATCTACTCTACTACCGTTGCTGAAGAACATTCTTATCGCTATTTTTGTCCCGAACAAGTACCAAAATATGAGGAGCATTTAACGCCACTCAATCAACAGGAAATTTATGTAACTCCGGCGCGATCGCTCAATCATTCTTCTATCCTCAATACCTGGAAGTATGCTAACAACAACTACCACGTTGAAATGGAGAAAACACAGAAGAATATCCCTAGTTTTGGCAGAGCGAAGGAAATAGCAGCAGAAAGTATATTTGAGTTTTTTGTCATCTCCCAAAAAGAACTCAAACTACCAAAGTGGATTCGTTTGGGTAAATGGATGAGTAAGGCTGAAGTAACAGTTGAACAATTACCGAAACCTAAAATTTCTGAAGGTATATTCAATTGTACACATCCATTAAATCCTTTAGATGTGATGTTCACCAATCAAGTGATTAGCTATGATGTTGTGAATATGCCTCCAGTTAGCTTAATTCAGAATGTCCAAATGCGAGGACAATACTATCAATTTGATGGCATTCAAAATTTAAGAATTCCAGTTATGATGAAATATCGCTTTCGGAATTAATTATTTTCCTCACATCCACTGTGAAGCACTATCAACAACAACCCAACGCCTTCCACAACGATTACCTAAACAACTTGTGGGGAGAAATCCAAGCTTGTTCTTATTTTGCTATCAACAACCTCAACCGCGATTTTGTCGCCACCAAAGGATTTTCTGTAGTGTTTCAGCGTTCTGGATTACCACAAGTAGAACAGCAGTTTCCCTACTTCAAACCTTACCTCGATTTGGCTCTCCAGCCTAGCTGTAATGCTTTTTACCTCAATCCTTTACAGCTAAAAGAAGGCTCCCGCGTCGATCCGCATATTGATCGCTCCTTGCGTTCCTATTGCAAAACCATTGAACCACCTGCGGTTGTCAGTGTCCTTTATGTGCGCGTACCAGCAGATATGGAAGGGGGAGAACTGGTATTGCGATCGCACAAACGTCAACTTGGGCAAATTAAGCCCCAAATCAATACTTTACTTTATTTTCAAGGTGATTTAACTCATTCTGTCAATGCAGTCAAAACTCCAGGAAATCGCTTGAGTTTAGTTTGTGAACAGTATAGTTTGAGTGAGGTTGAACTCCAGGAAATTCCAGAGTTTACTGTCGAGTCCAGAAGCACTCAATCTACAACCAAAAAGAGAAAGTATGCCTCATAGTCTTGTTCTTAACTTGCTACCTCAATCGCTTATTCCACCACAGTTTCTTACTGGTAGACATCTGCACGCTCTATTTTTAACCCTTGTTAGTTCTGTAGATAAAGAACTAGGCGATCGCTTACATGATTCTACCGCAGATAAGGCTTTTACCCTCTCTCCCTTGCAAATTATTAATACAAACTCTCCCCTTTTGAAAGGGAGTAAAAGAGGAGCTAAATTGCAGTGGGAACACCAACAACCCATCCCCGCCGGAACACCTTGTTGGTGGCGCATTTCTTTATTAGATGATACTTTATTTAGCAAACTTACTCAACTGTGGTTAAATCTTAATCCCAGTCACCCTTGGCATCTTGGCCCGGCTGATTTATATATTACCAGCATTCAAGGCACATTCCAATCTATTCAACCTTGGGCAAATGCTAGCACCTATGCTCAATTGTACGAGGAAGCTAGCGATAGCCATCGCACTATTCACTTGAACTTCTGTACACCTACCGCCTTCCGTCAAGGACAGTATGATACTACCCTTCCTACCAGAGAATCTGTGTTTAATTCCCTACTTTCGCGATGGAATAAATACAGTGGTATAGAATTTCCTCAGATTGCGATCGAGTCAATATTTCCCTCATTTGTCAATATTCACACAGAAATTTTAGCTGATTCTCGCAGCAAATTTATTGGCATTATTGGCGAAGTTACTTATAAGATTTTAGGGACAGTTGAACTAATACAAATTAAGCAGATCAACGCTTTAGCTGACTTTGCTTTATATAGCGGTGTCGGAAGAAAAACAACTATGGGAATGGGAATGACGCGGCGGCTGTATTCTCCCTAATTTCAATAATCATTTAAAAACCACCTCAGTTATGAACCAAACCGAATATATTCCTATTGCGGCATTAAACCAGTACGCCTATTGTCCACATCGGTGCTGGCGGATGTTTTGTGCAGGGGAATTTGTCGATAATCAATACACAATTGAAGGTACAACTTTACACGATCGCGTCCACACTACAGGCGACGGACAGCGAGGAGAAACTTGGCAAATTCGGGCGATTTGGTTAAAGTCTGAGCAATATAAATTAATCGGAAAATCTGACTTAATTGAAGCGGAATCTGGCCAGATTTATCCAGTGGAATACAAACGGGGACGCAAAGGCGAATGGGATAACGATGAATTGCAAGTCTGCGCTCAAGCTTTATGTTTGGAAGAGATGACAGAGCAAAATATTCCTACTGGATATATCTATTATGCTCACTCTCATCAACGTCAATTAGTAGAGATTAATGCAGAGTTGCGGCAAAGTGCGATCGCTACAATTCAATCTGTAACAAATATCCTCGAAACAGGGATAATGCCAAAACCAGTTTACAGCAAATGCTGCACTGGATGTAGTTTATATTCGCAATGTTTGCCGAAAGCCACTGAAAAATTAGAGCGCTATCAAGAAGCTAATTAAGGATGAAATTATGGGAACAGTTTACGTGACACAAACCGATGCCTTTATCGGCAAAGTTGACGAACGCCTTACTATAAAAGCTGACAAAAAAACTATCTTAGATGTGCCCTTAATTAAGGTCGATGGAATTGTAGTGCTGGGTAGGGCTACCGTTTCTCCAGCCGTCCTTGATGAACTTTTAAAACGCCACATTTGTTTAAGTTTTCTCACACAAAATGGAAAATATTTAGGGCGTTTAGAACCAGAAGTTACCAAAAATATCTTTGTTCGTAAAGCCCAATGGCAAGCAATAGGAGAATCACAATCAGCAATACATTTAGTTAGAGGTTTTGTCCGGGGTAAATTGAAAAATTACCGCCATACTTTACTTCGTACTCAGCGAGAATATCCTCATCTTTCTCTGAATAACAATATCACTCGATTGGAACACGCGATCGCACCAATCGAAAAAACTAACAGTATTGATTCCCTCAGAGGCTTAGAAGGTGCTGGTAGTGCAGCCTATTTTGGTTGCTTTCAACAGCTAATCAAAACCCCAGAATTCCAATTTGAAGCCAGAAACCGCCGCCCACCAACCGATCCAGTTAATGCCCTACTGAGTTTTGGGTATTCATTGTTACGTCATGACGTGCAAAGTGCTTTAAATATTGTTGGTTTCGATCCTTATCTAGGATACTTACACGTCGAGCGTTATGGTAGACCTTCCCTAGCCTTGGACTTAATGGAGGAATTTCGCCCCTTGATAGTCGATGCTGTAGTGCTGTCACTAATTAATAAGCGATCGCTCACCCTAGCCGATTTTACCACCGAACCCCTCAGTGGTGCTGTGTCTTTAACCAAAGAAGGACTGCATACATTTCTTCGCGCCTACGAACAAAAAAAACAGTCAAACTTTAAACATCCAGTTATGGAACACAAATGCACTTACCAAGAAGCCTTTGAAATTCAAGCGAGGTTATTAGGTAAATATCTGATGAATGAAATTGATAAATATCCGCCCTTAGTTCTCAAGTAATTGGTTATTTGTCATTGGTCATTTGCTTCCCCCGCCATGTATATTGTTGTCAGCTACGACATTCCAGAAGATAAGCGTCGTACAAAAATCCATTCTGTTCTCAAATCTTATGGTCAGTGGATGCAACTGAGTGTGTTTGAGTGCGATTTGACCCCTACCCAATATGCTAAACTGCGATCGCGTTTAGCCAAATTGATTAAACCTGACACTGACAGCGTTCGTTTTTACTTTCTTTGTGGCTGTTGTCAGGGGAAAATCGAACGCATTGGCGGAGAACAGCCACGAGACGAAACAATTTTCTTTGCTGAATCCCCTTCTAGTTAGGTTTCTGTATGTTAAATGCGCGGGAGAGTAGGTGTACAAATTCCACAGCCTAAAAAAAGTCCTTCTATCTCAACTCCAGCAAGGATTCCAGCCCACCATTAGCCTAACTTCATCCGCGCAGCCCCTGAAATGCTTACAAAAAAAGGGTTTCAGCCTTCACACTTTCCCCAATCTCTTCCCAAACAACTTTTCTAATGCTATGATTGGTCTTGAATCGCGCAACCGCACCTTGAAAACTAAATATACCTTGGCTTTGAGGCTCCCGCCGTTCCAACTAATCAAAATCCCTATTAGGGATTGAAACTTGGCTCTTGCTTTAATTACTTACTTTATTCATCGAGTTCCAACTAATCAAAATCCCTATTAGGGATTGAAACAGTCTAGAAAAGTAATAATCACGAGGCAAAAAGCTTACAGTTCCAACTAATCAAAATCCCTATTAGGGATTGAAACAAAAATCTTGTTTTAGCTGGTAATTGGCGTTTTGGTTCCAACTAATCAAAATCCCTATTAGGGATTGAAACCTAACAATTGAATCTTGAACTTTAACTGATTTATCGTTCCAACTAATCAAAATCCCTATTAGGGATTGAAACCCGGGCCTCTAACTACTCCTACCCCAAGTCCTGAGGTTCCAACTAATCAAAATCCCTATTAGGGATTGAAACTTTAACTTTGACATTAATATTTTGGAATTATACAGTTCCAACTAATCAAAATCCCTATTAGGGATTGAAACAAGGCAGTTGCAAAAGTCGCTATAGGTGCAAACATGTTCCAACTAATCAAAATCCCTATTAGGGATTGAAACAAAGACAGGGAACAAAGCTTTTATGTCGTTAATAGAGTTCCAACTAATCAAAATCCCTATTAGGGATTGAAACATTGTGATTCCGAGCGCTAATGTTGACAATCCTATTGTTCCAACTAATCAAAATCCCTATTAGGGATTGAAACTTCACCTGTTACAGTCTCTACTGTAACTTCGACTTCAGTTCCAACTAATCAAAATCCCTATTAGGGATTGAAACGTATATCTAAAAATGCCCTTGATTCTAGACAGGTTCCAACTAATCAAAATCCCTATTAGGGATTGAAACTGGTATTGGCGCTAAAATCAGTTTTATGGATGCAAGAGTGTAGGGTAGAGGCAAAAATAGATGGATACCGTAATTACACCAGAAAGAATCGAGTTGCCTCCTGGGGCTGTCTTGAAACTCTTAGGAAACTGGCAAGACTACCAAAGACTGCTCTTGCAATTAGGCGATCGCACCGTACCTCGCGTTAAATATCGACCAGGAGAGATTTTATTAATGGCTCCTTTGCCTGAGCATGGGAAAAAGACAAGTTTACTTGCACTGATAGTGATAACCTTGCTTGACCATTTAAACCGGGTGTACGACTCATTTACACCCATCACCATGAGCATGAGCGAAGCCAGCGGTGTTGAACCTGACTATTGTTTTTATATTGAAAATTGGCAGCAAGTTCAAGGCAAGAACCGCATTGACTGGCAAAACGATCCTCCGCCTGATTTGGCAATTGAAGTAGATGTTACTAGTTATACAGATATAAATGATTATTTACCTTATCGAGTGCCAGAGGTTTGGCTGCTAAAAAATAACCAATTATTAATTTATAGATTGCAGGGTAAAAATTATACAGTTACAGAAAGTAGCTACTTTCCTAACGTTTCAAAAATTGTGGAACAGTGTCTCCAAATTGCAAACGAGCAGACTATAAGTGAGGCAATTAGGTGGTTGAGAAACTTTTTAGCAAGCTGAATAAGAGCGATCGCCTTGGAGATGAGGGTATGATGATGTAGCGTTTTTAGCAGAATCCATGGCCGACACAATAGTAGCAGTCAATGGCATCCCTATATACCATAATCTGGGTTACGCTTGAGGAATGAACTACGAAACAGCCCGCAAAATCCTCATCGACCAAACGATCGCAACTGAGGAAAACCCAGATGCCCTGTTAACGCGTATGAAGCAGGGAAAACCTCCAGTACCCGGTCAGATTACCTCGATTTTGTTGGCGTTGAAAGTGGTATTTGAAGCCCTCAAAGATGCCCCCAGTCTAGACCGAGAACTGGCTTTATCCCTTTATCAGTTGGGTATTAAGGCTCAACAGCTATTTGTCGCTGGGCGTAAAGCTGGGATTGATTGGCCGCCACTGCTGAAGGAAGACTTACTGAGAATTTCGTTAGCATCTGAAAGTATCTTTTCTGGTACGTGGCAAACCCTAGCTCCTGTGGAGTTGGGAAGGCTTTAGGAAGTACGAAAGATGAAATTTTCAAATCTTCAGGTTTCATGCTTCATCCTATTAACGAGTTTGCAGTTCTGCTTGCAACTTGTCTAAATCAGTTTTAAGTAAAATCGTCATCTGACCGGTGAAAGCTTTACCTACTTTGGGTTGGGCAACTTCCACCCAGTAGACGTAGCGATCGCCTACTCGCAATTCTCCCTGTAAAGCTTCTCTGATGGGAGTTTTGGCATGACGCGCCGAGTTAATTGTACTCTGGTTGGGATATTGATACACGATTTGAGCGCGATCGTAGTCTTGATAAACATCCAAACTATAAATCACCCGCAAAGATTCTTGCAGACGTCCAAATGACATGCCGTTAATGGCATCATACATAGTAATCCGCTCAGTACGAATTCTGCCACGATCTTGCGTAAACGCCACTTTTCCGGGAGGCAATACCGATGCGAGAAAAGTGAATCTCTGAGCGGCTGTATCACTCTTTTGGATAAACAATCGTTCACCAATGCCAGGACGAAGTGTAGGATGTGCTTTAATCCACGTACTCACTTCCTCTGTACTTTGACCTGGTAAAGCATTAGCTTTAGAATCAACAAGCGTTCCCACCCACAACCAGGGAACTAAAGAAAAAGGTAATATCAATAATTTAAACAGAGATTTTTTGAGCATTTTCCGATTCGGGATTTACATGACAACTCCCCATCAGGGAGTAACTATAGCAGGACTTACGCAAGTGTCATATTTTTAACGCCAGAGATTGTCCAGAGTCAAAGGTCAAAAGTCCAAGAAACCTTGATTCTTGACCCTTGACCCTTGACCCTTGACTCTTGACTCTTATACCAGAAGCTTTGTGTGCCAGTTGCGTAAGTCCTATCTATATAGTTTTCCCGTTTTTCAAGAAGATTACTCCGCTTCATATACAAAAGCTCTAGAATTCAGAAATGGTAAAATTTTTCGGAGATTAAAAACCTCCATTTAGGGCATAACAAAAATAGCATTGGTCTAGAATTTTAGCAAAAGTCACTCCCAAATTGCGGCAAACTAGTCAACTGCCCCACCCACTCTTGGGATGGGGCTTGTAACTAGGAAACAGAATTTCCTGAAACGCATGGGGTATTGACTGACCCCTGCTCCTCCGTCCCTTGGGTAGAGGAGAGAATATAATCATCGCGGACATTTCTAGAAGCATTAAGATCCGCGTGAGTCTGATGTCCACAATTCCTGCAATGGAATTTAGACTTATGGCGATTTGTTCTCTTAATATGCTTACAAACATTGCATTTTTGGGAAGTGTACCGAGGGTCTTGATGCACTACTCGTTTCCCCAAAGCTTCCGCCTTGTAAGCCAAGAACTGCTCTTGTTGATAGAACGCCCAACTACCCAACCACTTATTCATTTTCTTGCCCCGTCGCTGGGTGCGAATACTCGACAAATCCTCAAGCACAAAAACCGCTACTCCTGGTTGGTTAGCTAGCTTTTTACTTACACAATGGTTCGTATCCGACATGAACCGCTTCTCGCGTCCAGACATCGATTTTAAGCGACGTTTAGAACTACGAGTGCCTTTTTGTTGGAGTTTACGACGATTGAATAAGTAACGTCTTTGAGTATTTCTAATTTGGGAACTGGAGAAAAATTGACCATCAGAAGTTACTGCTTGATGGTAAAGTCCTCGGTCAATCCCTTGAATAGTCCCACTAATTTCTTGAGGGTTATCTGACTCAAAAACCAGTCGTACCCAAAACTGTTTAGAGTGTTTTGAATAAGTCAAAGTTGCACCGCAAAATTCCCAATTCTCAAAAACTTGTTTGAAATAATCAGGAATATCTAAGATTAATTTAACTCGCTTACCAATACACGACAAGGTTAATTGATAACCGCGCAGTGTCATTGTGCGCTTGTCATACCTCAATCCCGATGTTGGTTTTTTTCTGGGAACACGTTTAAATTTAGTGGCTTTGATTGCCTCTAAAGCATTGTCCCTTACTGTCTGTAGTAAAGCAGAAGGCACACTCGGATACTGTAGCCGTAGTATGGCGTACAAATCTTTGTGTGCCTTGTTTTTGTTAAACGTTTTGTTCTCTATTGCCCAGTCAATATGTGCATTAAATATTGATGCACACTGATTCATCAGATTTAAAAATCTTTCGTCAGGTAATTTGACTGGGATAGAGACGGTTCGCTTCATTTAAAAAAATCTCAAATATGACAATATTCCACAAATAGAGCTAAAACGAATTCTTGGTGAAACCTGCCAAACCTACGGATGGACACTTCACGCGATTGAGATAATGCCCGACCATGTTCATGTGTTCGTGCAGGCAGACCACACGACAGCACCAGTAGAAATTGCCAAAACAATGAAATCAATCTCTGCTGTGCATATATTCAGCACGTTTAAGGATTTGAAAAAGCGTAGGTTTTGGGGTTCTGGACTGTGGAGCGATGGAACGTTTTACTCGTCTGTTGGTGGTGCGTCAGAGGAGGCAGTTAAACAATATATTGCAACTCAGAAGCAACGGGGATAGTGTTAAATTAGGGGGCATCGAACCCCCTAATTTAACCGTGCTTACATCCTCACCCACAAGGGGATGAGGTTTTACGCACGATCCATAAAATTAGGACTTAGGCTGTTTCCAGTATTTTGTTTGTAGTTGATCCAAGTGATAATGCCAGATCAGTAAGCCCTAAATTTATGAGTTTGTAAAGAGAAAATTTTAACTACAATTTTTCAACTAGCGACTTAACCACTCAATAGCGCTTCGACAAACTCGTAGCTGGAAAAGGGGCGCAGGTCTTCAATGCCTTCGCCAGCACCAATGAAGCGAATGGGTAAACCCAATTGCTTGACAACAGCAAGGGCGACACCTCCTTTGGCAGTACCATCCAGCTTGGTTAATACAACGCCACTGAGTTGAGCCGCTTGGGAGAAGACTTCGGCTTGTCGCAATCCATTTTGCCCTAAAGTGGCATCTAGAACCAATAGTGATTCAACTTTGGCATTTGGGGCTTTTTTATCGATAATTCGACGGATTTTACTAAGTTCATCCATTAAATTTTTCTTGTTTTGCAGTCGCCCAGCAGTATCTACTAAAAGTAATTCCGTTTGCCGTGCTTGTGCAGCAGCGATCGCATCAAACACCACTGCCGCCGGATCTGTATTTTTTCCAGGATTAGCAATTACTTCCACGCCACTTCTAGTACCCCAAACCTTCACCTGTTCCACAGCAGCAGCGCGGAAGGTATCTGCTGCCCCAATCAAGCATTTATAGCCAGATTTCTGAGCTAGGTGGGAAATTTTGCCGATGGTAGTGGTTTTCCCAGCACCATTTACCCCGGTGATTAACCAAATATTCAGGGTGTCTTTTTCTGGGGTAAAGCTAGATTTGTGGGATGTTTTGTTCGGTGCATCCAGCATATCCCGCAAGATTTTTTTTAGGTAAGCGATCGCCTCTTCTGGTGGGGTGATTTCTTCTCGCAATTTTTTCTGTAAAGCGTTGATAATAAAGTCTGTCGCCTCTACACCGACATCAGCTTGCAAGAGCAATGCCTCAATTTCCGTCACAGCCGCTTGGTTGAGCGGCCCTTGCCCAACAATTGCCTTCAGTTGGTTAAGGATGTTACGACGAGTTTTGTCTAACCCTTGCCGGAGCTTTTTCAGCCAGGTAATTTCTTCAATCGAAACATCTTCAGGACGCCTACCTTGAGCTGCCAAGACTTCCGCTGACCACACAAACCCTTCATCAAATATCAGTCCGGGAATTTCCTCTGTTGTATCTGGTGTAGTTGCAGCTACTGGTTGAACTACTTCTGGTTCTGGGACTTCAATGGCGCTAGCTATTAATCGTTCTTGTCTGGCTTGTCGTTCTGCTGCGGCTCGTTCTAAGAAGGATAAGGTTGCTGGCGTGGTTATTGGTTCAGCTTCACTTGCAGTTACTGGACTAGAAATATCTAGCTCATTGGAATTTGCTGCACTTTCTTCATTGATGCCAGCAGGTTCCTCAGTAGTTGTTTGAGCAAGCTCAACAACTGCTGCTTCTGGTTGTGAAGTTTCTTCAGTAGTGGCAGTTTCTAAGGTTGTGCTAGCAGGTTCCGCAGTTGCTTCTTGTACAGTTTCAGCGGTTTCAGGCTGTTCTACTGAGGCTTGGGCATCTGCTGAATCCGGCGGAGTTTCTTCTGCCTGGGATTGTTGTTTCTGCTGAATATTTTTGTAAGCAGCTTTAGCAAATGTCAACAAATCTGTTCCTGTATCTTGTGCAGTTTCTGCCGTTGGCGTTGACGTTTCGACTGGCTCTGTTTGGGGTTCTTTTACAGTAGGAGTTTCTTCCTGTTTCTGCTCAGAGGGAGTTTTAGAGGAATCGTTATGTTGACGACGGAACCAATTGAAAACCATTGCAATACTACTAGTTGTTATGTGAGTTATGAGTTATAAGTTATGAGTTTAATTTAACTATGCACTCTTTCCTGGAGTGAAAACCCCCAGGTTATCCTCACTTCTCAACGCCATTTTGACAGGAGTCGCTACAACGGGCAGAATCTTCGGAAGTTCTGAGAGTCAAAAGCGGATGCTCAGACTTCCTCTGTTTGGACGCAACTGCTTCCTCACTCTGAACTAAAAGTTTAGTACTTATGCAGCTGAGGAAGTGAGGTGGAAACACTATGCGGTTTTTTTCTGGTCTGTGACTCGGCGCAAAACGCCGTTAATAAACCGATGGCCTTCGTCTCCACTGTAGCGTTTAGCTAGTTCCACTGCTTCATTGATGGCAATGCTGTCTGGAACTCCTAAGAACTTCATTTCTGCTACAGCGATTTGTAGGATATCTCGGTCGATTTGGGCAAGGCGAGTTACCTGCCAATCGACTAAAGCAGTAGAAATGAGTTCATCTATAATATTTCGATTTTCGTTGACTGCAATGACAATATCTTTGGCGTAATTACGGACTCCCTTGTCCTGATTAGCTAACTGAATCAATTCTGGGAAATCAATTGCTGTACCTAGCTGATTGATTGCTATTTGGGTATGTGCGATCGCTTCTTGGAGCATTGTTCTGGCAGTGTTGATGTCTGAGGCCCGAGTTTGGCTACTTAAGAGGCGATCATTACTGCGTTGCAATTCACCTGCGGCATTATCCAGGGTATCTTGCACTTCTGATGTCAGGGTGCGTACTGCTCCTAGTACCAACTTGGATACTAGTTGATCATCTTGCAATTGATCCAATTTCTTGGGGTTTACTGGCAGTTGGCTGAGGCTTAAAAGCGCCAATTCACGAGCAATTTGCTGAGGTTTACGAGGTTGCATAAAAATGAGGGGTGATTGGGCGAGAATTGATTAACCAGGAGGAACGGACTTAAAAGTGTATCAATTAACGTTATCCAATTGCTTGTGACTTTGCCTGATTGATTTTAAGTTTCCTCAACGGGGATAACTGACTGCTTTGTTTCGTCGTGTTTCACTTCCAATTTGGAATCTTGGGGGAAAACCAGGGGTGTATTGGGGGCGACAATGCCACCAGATACAATTATTTTAAAGGCGTCTTCAATCGACATTGAGAGATTCACCGCCTCGTCCTCAGGAACTACTGCATACCATCCAGTGGTAGGGTTTGGGGTGGTGGGGATAAAAACACTTAGCATGGGGCGAGACATCTGGGTTTGAATGTCACTGCTGATTGCGCTAGTCACAAAAGCGATCGCCCAAATTCCTCGTCTGGGATACTCTACCAAAATTACACGACGAAACTTGCCATTTGAGTCTTTTAGTATTGTTTCCAAAAGCTGTTTGAGAGTTTTATATACCTGTCCGGCTAAGGGAATAGCTTGTAGTACGCGTTCACCAAAATCGAGCAACCAACGCCCAGCAATATTCCGAGCCATTAAACCAATTAATAGAATACTCAGTAGTGGTACAGCTAGTCCCACCAAAAGATTCAGTATATTTACTAATATAGGGTTCAACCCATCAAAGGGATTCAGTTGTTTGGGAATTTGAGTGAGAAAGTTGATTACCCAAGTAGCAATTGTAATCGTTAGCCAGATGGTGGTTGCTAGCGGAATAACTACCAACAAACCAGCAATCAGGTCACTTTTTAAGTCCTGTTTTAGGCGTTCGATTACCAAGCCCTGATTCTCCTTGTTTAGGCTAGAGGAACTTTTATGATTGGTATTCATACCAGCAGATTCGTTAAATTGCGAAGACTTTACTTCAGGCATTTTTTGCCAAAAGTAACTGTCCAAACAGCAAGCAGTTTGGCTGCTACCGCAGAAACACGTACTTGTTGCTGAAAATTAAATATTTTCATACAAGTGTGCATGATACATACCAACCAGATAGCAGGTGGTTAGTCTCAGAGGATGTTACTTTTCTTTGTAAGACTCGTAAATGATTGTTGCAAGTTTCTTAGGTATTACTAATCTACCGCGCTCAGCCAAAAGCTGCTCATGATTGTGAAAGCACCACCAGCAAAACTTAGAAGTTGTTTTGTCTAGTGGGTAACTCATCCATTGCTAGGAGCGGCTTTTCTGAAAAAGTTTTGTTAAAAATATTAATTTATTGAAAGCCACGGGAAACTCCATGCCCCATGCCCAATGCCCAATGCCCCATGTCCCATGCCCCATGCCC
>NZ_JADEXR010000086.1 GCF_015206995.1 aff. Roholtiella sp. LEGE 12411
CCAATGCCCCATGCCCAATGCCCAATGCCCCATCCCCCATCCCCATAGTTTTCCATTTTTTATTTCACTAGAACTACTACAATTACTATTGATGCTAGATAATGGGAAAGCTTTGACATTTTCTTGCCAATCTAGCCCGGAAAAACAGACCTAACACTTATGCGAACTCACTATTGCGGCGAACTCCGAAAAGAACATATTGGAGAAACTGTTACCTTGTACGGATGGGTAGACCGTCGCCGCGATCATGGAGGTGTGATATTTTTGGATTTACGCGATCGCTCTGGAATCCTCCAAATTGTCAGCGATCCGCAACGCACCCCGGATTCTTACGAGCAGGCAAACGCTCTACGAAATGAATATGTTGTCGAAATCACTGGTAGGGTAACGCAACGTCCCGAAGAATCTCTGAATACCCGCATACCTACAGGCGAAGTTGAAATCTACGCCGATAAAATTGTACTGCTCAACGGTGTCCGCAGACAGTTACCTTTTCAAGTTTCCACCGCTGACACCGAGACAGTGCGGGAAGACTTGCGGCTAAAGTATCGTTATTTGGATTTGCGACGCGATCGCATGGCGCAAAATATGCAATTGCGTCATCAAATTGTCAAAGCCATGCGCCGTTATCTAGAAGATTTGGAAGGGTTCATTGAAGTCGAAACTCCAATCCTTACCCGTTCTACTCCTGAAGGTGCGCGGGATTATATTCTACCCAGTCGCGTTAACGCTGGTGAGTGGTTTGCCCTACCACAATCACCCCAGTTATTCAAACAACTGCTGATGGTATCGGGCTTAGATAGATACTATCAGATTGCCCGCTGCTTTCGCGATGAAGATTTACGCGCCGACAGACAACCAGAATTCACCCAATTGGACATGGAAATGAGTTTCATGTCTCAAGAAGAAATTATCGAACTCAACGAAAAGTTAGTTTGTCATATCTTCAAGACAGTTAAAGGCATTGAGTTACACCGTCCGTTCCCTCGTCTCACTTATGTTGAGGGGATGGAACGTTATGGCAGTGATAAACCAGATACTCGTTATGGATTAGAGTTAGTCAACGTCTCGGATGTGCTGAAAGACTCTGGTTTTAAAGTCTTTCGGGACGCTGTTGCCAATGGTGGTATTGTCAAAATTCTACCCATTCCTAATGGTAATGATGTAATTTCTAACGTCCGCATCAAACCAGGCGGGGATTTATTTAAAGAAGCCAACGAAGCTGGCGCCAAAGGTTTAGCTTATATCCGAGTCAGGGATGATGGTGAAATCGATACTATTGGCGCGATTAAAGACAACCTGTCAGAAGAACAAAAACAGGAAATTTTACGCCGCACAGGTGCAAAAGCTGGATATCTGCTGTTATTTGGGGCTGGTGATACTACTACCGTTAATAAAACTTTAGATAGACTACGGCAAGTTACCGCTAGGGAGTTTGGGTTAATTGATCCAGAAAAAATTAACTTGCTCTGGATTACAGATTTTCCCATGTTCGAGTGGAATGCTGACGAAAAGCGTTTAGAAGCACTGCACCATCCGTTTACTGCACCGCATCCTGATGATTTGAGTGACTTGAAAACTGCACGCGCCCAAGCTTATGATTTAGTGCTCAATGGTATGGAAGTGGGCGGTGGAAGTCTGCGGATTTATCAAAGGGAAATTCAACAGCAGGTATTTGAAGCGATCGGTTTGTCTCCTGAAGAAGCACAGAATAAATTTGGCTTTCTTTTGGAAGCATTTGAATATGGTACACCGCCTCATGGTGGTATCGCCTACGGTTTAGATCGTTTGGTGATGCTGCTCGCTGGGGAAGAATCCATTCGAGATGTCATTGCTTTTCCGAAGACGCAACAAGCGCGGTGTTTATTGACTGATGCGCCTTCGGGAGTGGATGTCAAGCAATTGAAAGAACTGCACGTTGCTTCAACTTACAAACCAAAGTCTTAGTAAAGTCCAAGGGGATCAAGAGTAGGGTAAGCATTGCAATGCCTACTCTACTCTGTTGAAGAACTCGAAGAGTAGACGCTGGGCATCTATGTGGTTCGTTGCATCTTCATACAGAACTGCTATTAGCTTTACCCCATATCAAAGGAATGTATTTGTATTAATTGCGGCGATCGCATTTTATTTTTTCAGGGAGTAAATATTAAGCTGCATCAGTCCTAAACTACGAAATATTAACTAAGTAAATGTTTGTATTATTACTAACTTACTGATGATTGTTGAAATTACATATTGCCCTGTGATTAATAGTATCACAACAGTATAAATTTTAAGCGTTAGATTAATAAATCCAACCAATTAATCATGCTCTAAATCTAAACATAGGGCGCAATAGCGATTGGTATCGCTATTGCCACATATAATATCCTGTTAGTACTCCCTTGGGTAAGTGCTGAAACATTCGGAAAATTAAGTTAATCTAACTACTTCCAAAAAAACGCAATTTGCTGTATACTTACATATCAAAGCGCTACTGAATTTGAAAAAGTTGTGCTAAAGCATACCCAAACCCCTCTGCTATCTGGAGAAGCATGTGTCAAAAAAGTTTTACTGACGAATTGAACTTAGTTATCAAGTAACGAGCAACTCAAGTGTTCGGATAATTGTATGAGTGCAGTATTTTACAATTTTGATCAGTTTTTCTACTGTAGAGTGCTTTTTCATATTAATTTTGATGAATTGCAAATTGCCAAGTAGATTAATTTCAAGATTTTTGGAGTTTAATTACTCATCGAAATCAATGTGATATATCGCCAAAATGTGTAATCTAAATTATAGGAGTGTGCTTAATAGCCAATAAGGGCAAGCACCAAGGTATGTATCCTGCTCAGTCAGCCTGTAAGATGCTTTGATCAAAAAGTTTCCGCTGAAAGCTGGAGTTAAAAAATGACGTTTTAACTCTTCTATTCAGACTGAGGTAAAAAACACCTCAAGCATGAATAGCAAATGGTTGAGTGCATTGACTTTAATTAATCACTTAATCTGATTTTAATTAAATAGTTGATATTGGATTTAGGAGTTGGGCTTCGATGATCTTTTAGATCTCAGTCCCTCCAACGTAACCTTGTTCTGGTCTGTGGTATATCTACATGATAAGTGAGGTCGAATTGCAGAATAGGTGTACCCAAAATCGGAAACGTTCAAAGCGGCGACCTATCTACTGTCCAATTCATAGATGTTACCTGCATAGTGTGAGCCAAAAGTATAATTTGTATGCTAGTGGCGCCGGACAACTTCAAGAAAGAGGGATAGGGCGGCACAGAGCACTAATTTTAATGGTAAATAAGACCACAGTTTCCTTACAAGGTGAATGGTTAGAAGCATTCTGGTGTGGACAGTGTGAGCAAACAAAATGGTATCACGTCAAAAAGTGCGATCGCACCTATGAAGTTTCAGTTGCATCTGTAAAACTTTGGCAACAAGCAAGTGGAGTCATTGATCCTGAAGGAAATCCTTCCGTAGGAGAATTTACTCGCACCCAAGCCCGGATGGCTGGCAATAACAATAGCAGGAATTTCCGGTGAAAAAGTTAAGCCAGTTGCAGTCTCATTGAATGTATCAGTACGAGCAATCAATATCTGCCATTATGGAATCTAAATCAAACTTGGAAGAGGTAGATTTTCAAAAATACCTACTTATTGTGCAACGACGCTGGATACCAGCAGTAGGGCTTTTTGGAGTAGTTGTTACCCTCGCATTCTTGTACACATTCTCACTAAAACCCTCATATAAAGCAGAAGGAAGTTTGTTAATTAGGACAAACCGTACTTCCTCCCTAACAGGTTTAGGGGAAGCTATAGGACGACTTGATTCTTTGACCACTACCAACAATCCTTTAGAAACTCAGGCAAAGATAGTTACATCTGTTCCAGTTATTCAAGAAACCATTAGTTCGCTGAACCTAAAAGATAGCAAAGGCGAGTCCTTTACAATACAAGATTTGACTAACAAACTTAAGATAGAAAACTCCAAGGGAACGGAAATTTTGCAAATTTCCTACACAGATAAAAATCCAGATTTGGCGGCAAAAGTTGTTAATCAACTGATGAAAGTTTATATCAAGAATAATATAGAGGCAAATCGGGCTGAGGCAGTCTCAGCCCGTAAGTTTATTCTAGAAGAAATTCCTGGTACTGAAACAGCTGTCAGAGAAGCTGAATCAACTCTGCGTAAATTCAAAGAAGAACATAAAATAATCACTTTGGAAGCAGAGTCAGAGCTAGCAGTCCAGACAGTTTCTAGTTTAGAACAGCAAATTTATCAAGCCCAAGCTCAATTAGTTTATGTCACCGCTCAGTCACAAAAGTTACAAAATCAAGCCAGCATTGATTCACAGCAATCTGTGAGTTTTGCCTCACTGAGTCAAATACCTGGAATTCAGCAAGTGCTTGCTCAACTCCAAGAAACACAAAACCTTCTGACGGTTGAGCAAACCCGTTTGCAGGCAAAGCATCCTACTATTATCAATTTGCAAGAGAAAATTGTCGCTCTCAAGAGCTTGTTAGAAGGACGAATAGAGCAAGCATCTGTCACTAATGAACAAGTATCTATGGGAAATGTTCAGATTGGAGAACTGCGACAAAACCTCATTCAAGATTTTGCTCGCACTGAGGCACAACGAGTCGGTTTAGTTGAACAAATCAACACATTATCGAATGAGTGGTCTGCATACAAACAAAGAGTAAATGTTTTGCCCAGGCTAGAACAAGCTCAACGACAGCTTGAGCGAAAGCGGAAAGCGGCTCAAACAACCTACGAAGCACTTTTGACAAAACTGCAAGAAGTTCAAGTAGCTGAGAATCAAAATATTGGGAATGCTCGCGTCATTTCTCCTGCTTTAGTTCCAGATCAATCAGTTGGTTCTGGCAAAGCGATGATTATGATGGGTGGAGGAGTTTTCGGTGTGATGCTTGGTATAGTTGCTGCCTTCACTTTAGATCTAATTGACCGATCAGTGAAGACGGTAAAAGAAGCTAGAGAATTGTTCCAATATACTCTTTTAGGAGTGATTCCTTCAGTAAGTAAGAATGGCAAAAAGAGTTCTTATCCGTCATTAGATCAACAAATTCCGAGAGTAATTGGCAGAGATATCCCTCACTTCCCTGTTGGTGACGCATACCAAATGCTGCAAGCCAACTTAAATTTCCTGAGTTCAGATAAAAAGCTGAAGGCGATTGTAGTTACCAGTTCCGTATCCAAAGAAGGCAAATCAGAGGTAGCCGCAAATTTAGCTGTGACAATGGCTCAGTTGGGGCGTCGGGTACTATTGGTAGATGCCGACATGCGTCATCCGGTCCAGCATCGTATCTGGGAAATGACGAATGCTGTAGGGTTATCGAATGTCATTGTTGACCAAGCTACTCTTGATGCAGCCGTGCAGGAAGTCATGCCTAACCTCTACGTTCTACCGTCCGGGGTTGTACCTCCTAATCCAGTAGCACTATTAGATTCCAAACGGATGGCTGCATTAGTTGCCTCTTTTGCAGAAAATTATGATTTCGTAATTTTCGATACACCAACACTAGCAGGAACGGCTGATGCTGCGGTGTTAAGCAAGTTTGCTGATGGGATTTTACTGGTGGTTCGTCCTGGGGTAATTAACTATGCCAGTGCTAATGCTGCTAAAGAGTTCCTCAAACATTCAGGTCAACAAGTGTTGGGTATGGTGATTAACGGTGTGAATATCAAACTAGAGCCTGACAGCTACTTTTACTATGCTAGAGAATCGATTGAATCTGGTTCTGTGTCAGGTAAATCTCTAACTCTCAACCGAGAAAAATAAATTAATCTCACTTAATTGAGATTTCTTTTAAATGGAATCACCTAAAGAGTCATCGAGTTTTCGACAAAAGGCAATTAAGTGACGACAGAATTTGTGTTTCAGGCTTTTGCAAAATAGTGATTGCAACTCAGTAATTCATTTATCATAAAATGCTCAAACAATAAAGAAGATGAAAAAAATATTTGAAACAGACTGGTTAGCTTCCCAGACAATTTTTTACAATGAATTAACTGGAAAAGTAAGTCAAAATATCAATGATGTTATATGTTTTAATAATTTTGAATTTGATCCAGAAGGATTAAACAACTACCTTGATTTTGGTTACTCCATACTGGAGCAAACTCCTATAAAATATGTAAAATTTCTTAGGCATTCATCTAGATTGATTGTTCATGATAACAGTAAGCTGGAAGTTCAATATCTAGATGATCCTGTGGATAAATGGATAGGTAAGACTTGCAATGAAGATGATGTATTTGATTTAATCAAGAAATCAGTACACACTTGGGAAGAATCAGTTGAGGGAGAAATTGTCATACCAACTAGTGGCGGTTATGATTCTAGGTTATTAAATTTTATGGTAAATGATAAATCCCGTGTTCGTGCTTTTACTTATGGTGTTTCAAATGATCAATCAGAATCTTTGGAAGTAGTCTATGCTAAAAAGCTATCGGATATTCTTGGTATTCGATGGGAGAGTGTTCAGTTAGGTCAATTCAATTCATTTTTGGAAAAGTGGGATGATTTATTTGGAATTTCTACCCATGCACATGGTATGTATCAAATAGAATTTTATAATAAAGTTATCTCCAATCTAGAGGGTGGTAATGGTTTACTGAGTGGAATATATGGCGACTTGTGGTCTGGGCTAGTTCCTTACAAAGAAAATATCACTCAGCCTAGAGATATATATAAAATTGCATATACACATCAATTACATGCTACCAGCGAAGCTTGTTTACTAAAGTCTGAACAAGAATTGCTGGAAGGTTACTATGAATTAAATCGCGAACGATTAAAGGAATGGAACTTTCAGTTATTATTAACGGCAAGAATGAAGATGATTTTAATTTCTTATTTAGTAAGAGTCCCTGAAATGTTATTTAGTTTAAAGCCTTTCTCACCACTATTAGAATCTGAAATTGTATTTTCCATGCTTAGCTTACCTGTTGAACGTCGAATAAACCGTTTGTGGCAGAAAGAATTTTTTCAAAATCATGGATTGGATTTGGAGTCAATGAATCTTTATGGGAGTAAACAAAATACCCTCAATAATCAAGGAATGGATCAAGTGCCTCTAAAGCCATTAAATGTTGATTTACTTAAACAAGTGATTAAACCAGCATACATAGAGTGGATTAACGATAAAATAGGACGACAACCATTATTTCATAAAATATTATTTAAAATGCACCAAACCCCAAAAATTAAAGGAGTTTTACACCGATTGGGTATTAAAGAACAGCGATTAGTAGCCTACAGCGCCTATTTAACTCTTAAACCTATTGAGAATTTACTAAAAAAAAGAGACATGGGCTGATTTTAGAGTAGCTAACTAAGCTGGTGTAACCAATACTAGCAGGGCAAACGCATCTAAAGTACTCTTGATCACGACGAAGATTAAGAACCAACGAAAAAATCAGTATTTCTCGTTTGATTTATTTTCCAAGCCTCAAAGCGATGTCTACGACGGGCTACGCCTACGCTAAATATATGTCAATAAGCAGGAATTAATGCTATTGTTATTGAGAATGAAGTCTTTTTATTGACATGATGCGGCCGCCCTGCCAATACTATATGATACTTGAAGCAATGGCAGTTTGAGCTACAAAACCACAACAACTAGAGTTTGATGCTGCGTAAATTAAAAATTCAAAAGTTATCATTTCTCCGGTCTCGCTCTGGGCTGCGTGCGATTGTTGCAAATACAAGTTGGCTATTTGCCGACCGCATTCTACGCATGGGTGTAGGTCTAGTAGTAGGAGTCTGGGTCGCACGCTACTTAGGAGTGCAACAATATGGTCTTTTTAACTACACTATTGCCTTCGTAGCCCTCTTCAACCCTTTTGCGACCCTAGGATTAGACAATGTCGTTATCCGTAATCTTGTACGTAATTCATCTAACAAAGAGCAAGTTTTAGGAACGACTTTATGGCTCAAATTAATCGGTGGGTTTAGTTCTGCATTTTTAGCAATCGGCTCTATTTTTGTATTTCACTACAACGAAAGTTTAACTATCTGGCTGGTAGCGATTTTGTCAACAGCAGGAATTTTTCAGGCTTTTGACACCATTGACTTCTGGTTTCAGTCTCAAGTCCAATCCAAATATACTGTAGTTGCAAAAAATACAGCGTTTATCATCGTTACCCTGGTTAAAGTTGCTCTAATCAAAATGCAAGCACCATTGATTGCTTTTGCATGGATGACATTCGCAGAGATTGGATTGGGTGCGATGGGTTTGGCGATCACTTACAAAATTAAAGGTTACTCATTACGGTTATGGTGTTGGAGTTTTCCAGTTGCTAAGGCTCTACTCAAGGACAGTTGGCCTCTGATTCTTTCTGGTGTGACAATCATGATTTACATGAAAATTGACCAGATTATGTTGGGTCAAATGATTGGCAATAATGCTGTAGGCATTTACTCGGCTGCATCACGTATTTCTGAGGTTTGGTATTTTATTCCCACGGCGATGGTTTCTTCAGTCTCTCCGACAATTTTTGCAGCCAAGCAAACTAGTGAAGCAGTTTACTATCAACGCCTCAAGCAATTATTACGTCTAATGGCTCTGATTTCTGTTGCGATCGCTCTACCAATGTCATTTCTATCGCAATCAATAATTATGCTGCTTTTTGGTGATGGTTATGCAGCATCAGGCCAAATTCTAGCAATACACATCTGGTCCTCTTTTTTTGTCTTCATGGGTATGGCAACATCACCTTGGTTTATTAGTGAGAATTTGACTCATCTTTCTTTGGTAAGAAATTTTATAGGAGCAATTATTAATGTGCTATTAAACCTATTGTTAATTCCCAAATATGGTGGAATTGGTGCTGCTATAGCAACTGTAATCTCTCAAGCATTTGCTACCTTTTTCAGCAATGCATTTCATGGCAAAACACGGAAAATATTTCAGCTTCAAATCCACTCGATTTTACATTTTTAATTATTAAAGATCATCATATATATATTATATATATATAATAATTCTCTCACTCTCAGCTTTAAATTACATTTATTAATATAATGTTATTTTCACCAATGAAAACTCCAGTTGTATTTATTATATTCAAACGACCAAATACTACTAGAAAAGTATTTGAAGCAATTCGTCAGGCAAAACCACCAAAACTTTTTGTCATTGCAGATGGACCACGTCCAAACCTTTCTGGAGAGGCAGAAGATTGCGAAGCTACGCGTGCAATTATTAAGCAAGTCGATTGGAATTGCGAAGTTCTGACTAACTACTCTGACGTTAATTTAGGCTGTAGATTGCGTGTTTCTAGTGGCTTAGATTGGGTCTTTAGTCAGGTTGAAGAAGCCATAATTCTTGAGGATGATTGTTTGCCACATCCTACTTTCTTTCAATTTTGTGATGAATTGCTCCATCAATACCGAGATGACAATAGAGTTATGGTTGTAACAGGTAATAATTTTCAGTATGGTCGAGTTCGGAACCAAGATAGTTACTATTTTTCGCGCTACAATCACTGCTGGGGATGGGCTACTTGGGGCCGAGCATGGCAACACTATGATCATCAAATGAAGCTGTGGCCTAAGATTCGTGATGAAGACTGGCTAGAAGACATCTTGTTAGACCTTTCAGCGGTCAAATTTTGGCAAAATATTTTTCAATACACTTATGAGAAAAAAATTAATAGTTGGGCTTATGCTTGGACATTCAGTTGTTGGATTCAGAACGGTTTGAGTATTATTCCTAATGTAAATCTAGTTTCTAATATTGGATATTCTTTAGAGGCAACCCACACAGTTAACAATTATAAGGATTTCGCAAATATGCCAGTATTACCTATAGATTTTCCACTTCAGCATCCACAATTTATTATTCGCAATTCTCAAGCAGATATTTTTACCCAAATAAATAATTTTTATGATTCAAGAATATCTGTAATTCTTAGCCAAAAACTTAAATTTTTTGCTAATAAATTATCTAATAAGCAAATATCTCAATAAATAGCAAAGTATCTTATTTATAAACAGGACTTACGCAACTGGCACAGGGCGATCGCAACTTAGTAGTACTAATGTATTCTATCAAATGCTATGTTGGTTTGGCTGAGACTGAAAAATTTAGCCTATCAAACAGGTCAAACTATTTATAGAATCAAGCACAACTTACTTGACAATTATTTAATTCGGCAATTAAAACGTCCAGACGTTCAGATGTGTTTGGTCTAATTTAAAATGCCAGAGAGTGCGATCGCCTATCTGTCATAATGCCTTGAAGCGCAAATCCCCCACACTAGCACCGCGCAAGTCATGTTCAGATCTGTTTGCCCTTGTCTAACTGCCCGCGCTTTGTGCCAGTTGCGTAAGTCCTGATAAATTTAAATAACTATAAAATACCATGAAAAAGAACATAGACTTACCTAATCTGTCAGATGACATCCAACAAGAAATTGAAAAAATACTTTTAGATGCTGAACGTCAGCCAATAGAAGTTGAAGAAATTTGGCAGCTAATGGACGACGTTTGGGATAGTTTAGGATGCAATAACATAAAAAAGGAGCCAGAAAAAGTTGATTTATTTTACAGTCATCCAGTTTGGCTACTAAATGGTTTATTTATTGAGCAGCATAATGTTTCCATTCTCCACCGCCAGGCGATCGCTGATTGGATTAATGTAAATAATAACGACATTATATCGGTTCTAGATTATGGTGGTGGTTTTGGTACCCTTGCTCGTTTAATTGCAGATAAAAACAAAGAAGTAGTAGTTGATATTTACGAACCACACCCTAGTCAGCTTGCTCTTGAGAAGATAAAAACCTACTCTAACGTTAAATTTATTAGTTATCTAAAAAAACAATATGACTGTTTAGTCTGTACAGATGTTCTAGAACACGTCCCAGATCCTTTAAGCTTATTGGCTGAAATGATTGAGAGCGTTAAAATTGATGGCTATTTAGTAATTGCCAATTGTTTTTATCCTGTAATTAAGTGTCACTTACCTGAAACTTTTCATCTTCGGTATAGCTTTAATCAATTTACAAATCTCATGGGACTTGATACTATTGGTTCCTGCAATGGTAGTCACGCTACTATATATAAGAAGATAAAACAAGAACCAGTCAATTGGAAAAAAATTCGCCTTCGAGAAAAAATATCAACAACTGTATTCCCCATTTTAAGAATATCTCACTCGAGTTATCAGGCTTTGAAAAGCATATTCTTAAACAAGCAGAAAAATTAGGTGTTTTAGGGGGAGTATCCCATTTTGGCAGATCGCCCTGCGCTAAGGCGCACGCTACGCGAACAGACTAGAAGTCTGGGGCTATACAAACTAAACCCCTGCGCGGGTTTGGGAGAGTCCGCGTCGGCGGACTTCTCTGCGAGACGCTACTCGCGAACGTTTGTGTAGCCGCGATTTCCAATCGCCCGGTGTTTCTTCCAAAAATGGATGCTCCCTGTTTTAGGTGATGAAGAACTTATATTTATATATCTGTATCAGGCTACTTATTCGCTTCAATTTTTAGCTACAAAACCACAACAACTAGAGTTTGATGCTGCGTAAATTAAAAATTCAAAAGTTATCATTTCTCCGGTCTCGCTCTGGGCTGCGTGCGATTGTTGCAAATACAAGTTGGCTATTTGCTGACCGCATTCTACGCATGGGTGTAGGTCTAGTAGTAGGAGTCTGGGTCGCACGCTACTTGGGAGTGAGACAATATGGTCTTTTTAACTACACTATTGCCTTTGTAGCCCTCTTCAACCCAGGGCGACCGCATCATGTCAATAAACAAAGTCTATTCTCAATAGACTTAAAAATAATATCATTAGCTCTTGCTTATTGCGAAAAATTTAGGCCTTGGCGTAGCCCGCCGCAGGCATCGCTTTGGGGCTTTAAAAATAATCAAACGCGAAAGGAAAGATTTTTTCGTTGGTTCTTAATATCGGTCGTGATCAAGAGTACTTTAGATGCGTTTGCCCTGCTCTTCAACCCCTTTGCGACCCTAGGATTAGATAATTAAGCGCCTCAAACAACAACTGCGTGTCATGATAATAATTTCTGTTGCGATCGCTCTACCAATGTCATTTCTATCCGAGTCAATAATTATCTTGCTTTTTGGCGATGGCTATACAGCATCAGGTACAATCCTGGCAATACATATCTGGTCATCTTTTTTTGTCTTCATGGGTGTAGCAACATCACCCTGGTTTATTAATGAAAATCTAACTCATCTTTACTTAGGTAGAACTTTTATTGAAGCCATGATTAATGTGGTATTAAACCTATTATTAATACCAATATATGCTGGAGTTGGAGCTGCTATAGCAACTATAATATCTCAAGCATTTGCTACCTTTTTTAGCCATGCCTTTCATGCAAAAACGCAGAAAATATTTAAACTTCAGATTCAATCAATTTTACCTTTCTAGTTATAA
Organism: aff. Roholtiella sp. LEGE 12411; assembly: GCF_015206995.1. GTDB lineage: Bacteria > Cyanobacteriota > Cyanobacteriia > Cyanobacteriales > Nostocaceae > Komarekiella. The sequence goes on from NZ_JADEXR010000086.1 coordinate 12,413, forward strand.
GTTTGTATCTTCATAAGATGATAATTATTAAAATATTTCAAAAAATAGTCAGAAATTGGCTGAACTACTTGCATATACTACAACATAATCAAGGTGTAGATATACCTTTATCTGTAGTTATGCAATACGACGATATTAATGCTATCAAGATTAGCCCGGAAGTTAATATAGGAGAATTTGTAGAATTTGTTGTCGTAGCCAAATCTCCACATAGCAATGTTCCAGGGCGATTGATTATCGAAAAACGTGCTGTTATTGGATCATATGCTAATATTCGTGCTGCTGGAGGAGAAATATATATAGGGCAGAATTGCCTTATTGCACAGCATGTATCTTTGATTGCCTGTAATCATACAATATCGCATGAAAAGCCATATAGAGACTTACCTTGGAATGAAGAGAAAACGGGTATATTCATAGATGAAAATGTTTGGATTGGTTGTGGTGTAACTATTCTTCCTGGTTGTCGTATTGGAAAAAATTCAGTAATTGGGGCTGGTAGTGTCGTTACTATATCTATTCCAGCTAATGAAGTGTGGGCTGGTGTGCCAGCTAGAAAAATTAAAGATATTAGTTGTTATGAAACTGAAAATCTTAGCTATAAGCTATAGGAAGTTAGCAGATAATTTTGAATTTAAATATCCTACTGTTTATAGATAATTAAAATCATCATGAAAGTTTTGTTGGTTAATAGTTCTGATATTGATGGTGGAGCCGCTCGCGCTGCATATCGATTACAAAAAGGTCTTCAGAATCTTGATATTCCTACACAGATGCTTGTACAACTTAAAAAAAGTGATGATAGAAATGTCATTGGAGCACGAGCTTCATCTGGAATGTCACAAGCTGTTACTGGTTTGAGATTAACTTTAGATCAGCTACCATTAAAATTTTATCCTAATCGGAATCAAGCTACTCACTCGCTTCAATGGCTTCCAGATACTCTCGTCTCTAAAATTAGCCAATTAAATCCAAATATCATCAATCTACATTGGGTCAATAATGGATACTTACTGATTGAATCAGTAGCTAAATTAGCGAAACCAATCGTTTGGACTCTCCATGATATGTGGCCTTTCACCGGGGGATGCCACTATAGCCAAGACTGTACTCGCTACACTGATTCTTGTGGTCAGTGTCCGCAACTTCATAGTTCTCAAAACTGGGATTTATCCCGTTGGGTGTGGCAACGCAAAGCTAAAGCTTGGAGAAATCTTAACCTAACTATAGTTACGCCTAGCTCCTGGTTAGCTAAATGTGCCAGTGCTAGCTCTCTTTTTAAGGATTTGCGAATAGAAGTAATCCCAAATGGGATTGATACTCAAACGTATAAACCTCTTAATAAAGAAATAGCACGAGAACTACTAAATTTACCCCAAGATAAACAACTAATTCTATTTGGTTCTCTACAGTCAACTAGTGATAGACGTAAGGGATTTCATTTGCTGCAAGCATCTCTGCAAAATCTTAGCAAAGCTGGCTGGTCAGATAGGTTAGAAATAGTTATTTTCGGATCATCTCAGCCTAAAAATCCTCCGGAGTTTGGTTTTAAGTCTTATTATCTAGGTACGTTGAACGATGATTTATCTTTAGCTTTATTGTATTCAGCAGCAGATGTATTTGTTCTACCTTCTACTCAAGAGAATTTGGCTAATACTGTGATGGAGGCAATTGCCTGTGGAATTCCGTGTGTTGCCTTTAATATTGGTGGTATGCCAGATATGATTGAACATCAAAAAAATGGTTATCTAGCTCAAGCTTATAAAGTTGAAGATTTAGCTCAAGGTATTATTTGGATACTAGAAAATCCTGAGATATATCAAAAACTATCTTACTGGTCCCGTCGAAAAACAGAACAAGAATTCACATTAGAGATTCAAGCAAATCGCTACTTATCTATCTTTAATGAACTATTATCATAAAAATAATTTAGCAGAAATCAGTTCTTAAAAAATAATCAGTTCTAATTCAAGAATTAGTAAGAACGACTTCCATATAAACACATATTCTAAACTTGCCATATATGGAGAATAAGATTTGAAAACCAATATCATAAAATGGTTAGAAACATTTAGTGTTGTTTTATTAATTTTAACTAGCGATTGTAGACTGTCCCCACTGTTAGACCAGCTTGTTAAGCTTGCCAGTTATCCTACGGTAGCATTATTAATTATTAGACAACCATTAGGGAGAGTAGCATATGTCGCTACAAGAGATTGGTCTTTGATAATATTATGTGTATTTGCCTGTTCTTCAATCTTTTGGTCTGAGAATACAGAAGAAACCGCAACTCAACTTAAATCTTTATTTCGCACAACTTTGCTTGGTACGTATTTAGCTGTACGCTACTCTCCTAAAGAACAAATGCGTTTGTTAATTTGGGTAATAGGTATAGCAGCAATTTTAAGTTTAGTGTTTTCTGTAGCAGTACCATCCTACGGAACTGCTATCTCAAATAATGTTTTTGTGTGGCAAGGTATATATGCACATAAGCAATATTTAGCTAGAGCAATGACCGTGGGTTGTATGGTTTTCCTGCTAGCCTTATTATCTACCAGGAAGTATTGGTGGTTGAAGTTAGCAATGCTGTTTATCATGTTATTGCTGCTCTGGCAAAGTACTAGTAAGACAGGTATAGGGTTTCTTTTAGTGTGCATATATATTATGCCCCTCTATAAGATAGCCAAGCAAAAATTCAGAATTCGGGAAACAATCTTGGCTGTGGCTTTTATGATTAACGGTACTGTAGCTATGCTGCTTCTAGGTAATCTAGAGACTATAGTGGTTGACATCATGGGTAAAGATTTAGAGTTCAACGGGCGCTTACCTTTATGGCAAAAAGCAATTGAAGTTGGTTGTAATCAACCTTGGTTTGGATATGGTTACGCTGGTTTTTGGAGTTCGCCTATATCTTTAGAAGTTGCTAAAAGTTTATGGATACGTCAGGAATTGAATGCAAATCATTCTCATAATGGTTTTATTGATATATTTCTTCAATTGGGTGTAGTGGGATTAATATTGTTAGCATTTAATTTTTCCATAGTTATTTTCAATGTTATATATTTATTGTTTATAAGCAAAACAATAGAATGCTTTTGGATGTTTAACATGATATTTTTGATGCTATGTTTTAATATTTTTGAACTTAATACACTATTAACTGCTAATTTTTTATGGATTTACTATATATCAATATCGCTATCCCTTGTTTTGGAGCTTGAACAGATAAAGCATGGAAATTTAAAACAATAAATATATGTAAATATATTAAGTCATTTGACTAAATAATCTGAGGGGGCGACGAAACAGGCTCAAAAGCTTTGTATGTAAGGATGGTAACGTTTTGTGATAAAAAAAGTAGGTCTAGTTTTGTCAATAATACTTACTTAATGATAATGTTACCTACATCTTACCAAAATCACTTAAAAAGTCAATTGAATTTAGCAGAATACCTGTTGCTAAAAATTTTGATACATTTGTTACAGTCCATCGAAGAAGTAACTCTAGAAAAGTTAGCTAATGCGTTACCTTTGGCAATAAAATTTCAGAGTAGGAGAAAAAGAATACAAAGATTTTTATCATTACCAATAAACAAAGATTTGACATCGAAGAGATGTTTAGAGATTTCAAGAAAGGTGGTTCTAACTTAGAAGACACTAATGTTGAAGGCGAACGCTTTATTTCTCTAGTTTTACTGATAGCGAACGCTTACACTTCGGCAACGATTCAAGGTAAGCAGATTAAGCGTAAAGGAATACAGAAATATGTGGCTCGTATCAAAGAAAGGAGTCGTTCAGAGCGGAGACATAGTAGTTTTTATATCGGCTTAGCTTATATGGTCAAACTTGGGTCAATTTCAAGAATATTTGTATGGAATTAGTAACAGAGTTGATGAGATTAAATCCCAACAAACGTAAGTATTATCAACAAGGTATGAGGGCTATGAAGCTTATAGAGTCTACATCTTAGCTTTGAGTTTAATGATAGGATTAATAAAGTTATGAAAAATGGAAATCTAGCAGTCATTATGACTTGTTATAACAGGCGTGATACAACTCTCGCCTGTCTGCGTGCGTTATATGAGCAGACAAAACCTTTTGATGTTTATCTAACCGATGATGGTAGTTATGACGGTACTTCAAATGCAATCAAAGCTTCCTATCCACAAGCTCAAGTTCTTAAGGGGAATGGAAATTTGTTTTGGGTTGGAGGAATGAGGTTAGCCTTTGCTGAGGCTCTGAAAGAGAATTATGACTACTATCTCTGGCTTAATGACGACACTTTGCTTGAACCAGATGCTCTTAGCAAACTTCTTGCTACCCACCATTACCTCACAGAACATAATAATCCAAATTCTATAATTGTTGGTTCAACCCAAGATGCAGCCACAGGAAAACCGACTTACGGTGGTGCTGTACGCTCAAAGCATTGGTACTCCAATAAATACGAATTTGTGCAGCCTAGTCAGGAACTTCAAAAGTGTGAGACTATGTATGGAAATTGCATACTTATTCCACGTTCTGTTGCAGAGAGAGTAGGTAATTTAGACCCTGCTTTTATCCATAATTTAGGGGATCTAGATTACGGACTTAGAGCATGTCAACTGGGGTGTTCGGTATGGATAGCGCCTGGATATGTAGGTACTTGCTCGAAAAACTCTGTTAGAGAGAGTTGGGCAGATATTAACCTTCCGGTTAATGAACGCTTAAAAAGGGTGCTGGGAATCAAAAGTTTTCCAATCCAAGCATGGACTGTTTTTACCAGGCGGCATTCTGGATCATTCTGGTTTATTTATTGGTTCTTACCTTATTTACGTGCGGTAATTGGTTACAGAGATCTGAGTGTATCTTCTACTTTTAGCGAGGAGATTAAATAAACTTTAAAAGTACAATGATTACTAATTATAGTTGTTAATAAATAAGGATATCCACTCAATATGAGTAAACGCTTACTGATAGTCTCTACTCTTGATTCAACTCAACCATTCGGTGCGTTTACTAGACCTTTCTACCTTGGACAATATCTTCTCAAATATTTTGAGGTTTATCATCTGGGCTTAAATTGTTCCGCTGTTGACTATGCACCGTCTATATCTATTGGTTCAAGAAGCCTGAGTTCATATATTAAAGCAGTGCAAAAGTCTATAGAAGATTTTCATCCAGATATAGTATATGCTCAAGAAACACTACCTGGATTAGCTGCTCTAATTTCACTTACCTTTAATAAACAGACAAACTGTTCTCTTGTATTAGATTTCCATACTTTTTCTGCTTTTGAGTACTGGAGCCGCTTATCTTCTGTTGCTAATCCATTTAAAGAATTTTTGCAACTTATTAAAACATACATTGCTCAGGGAATACTTATATTTTCTGGGAATCCAATTATTGCCGCAGGTGAGTCAACTCCCCAATTAATTAGGCAATGGTATGGGAAAAAATCGCAGACCATTTTCTGTATAGGAAATGGGGTTACTGAAGACTTAATAGATGTTAATGAGCATTTTGAAATAGATCCATATCGTACACTGCGACCAGCAAAAATAGTTGTTGTTGTGGCTCCTAAAACATTTCAATTTCCCAGCAACGACATGTCTGTATCAATGACTATTGAAGCAGCTAAATATCTAGAAAATCATCAGCAAAAAGTACATTTTGTTGTTATTGGACGTGACGCTAAAGAAGTTGAAGAGGTACTACCATCTAATATAACGTTTGTAGGATTTTTACCAGAACGAAAAGATTTTGTTACGCATATAAAATATGCAGATATAGGTCTTTTGCCATTTCCAAAGCAGGCGGTTGCTGGGGGAGCGCGTAATAAGGCACTAGATTACTTCGCTAGTAAAAAGTTAGTTGTATCTACGCCTGAAGGACTCAGAGGTTTAGAGGAATTTCATCACCAAAAACATTTGTTAATTTCAGGAAATTCTGCTCAAGAGGTGGCTAATACAGTTTTGGAGGCAACTTTTAATTTAAACAAATACGAGCCACTTGTGGAAACTGCATATAGCCTAATTAGAGAGAGATATTCTTGGAGTGCAAAAGCACAAATGGTTGCTAAGGTGCTTATGCAGACAGTCAAGCAATAATTAGGGAGAACTTACCATCATTATAACTATTACCAAGTAACAAAAATCTATTAATTCAACTAGCACTTCAAGTAAAGTTTGTCTATAAATTTTCTGTTTAAGAGCTATTTTTTAGCCTTTGTAAAGAAAAATTTAGAACATTTAGAGCAATTCCCCATGAAGCGATCGCCATATAAATTTCTTGGTGTTCAAGTAGACGCACTTGCCATACCTGAATTAAATTCCTTGATTACAGAATCTATCGAGCACGATAAAAAATGGATCATTGCTAATCACAATCTGCATAGTCTTTATCTTTACCATCACAGCTCTAAAATGCAAGCTTTTTATGCAAAAGCCGACTATGTTCATATCGACGGTATGCCTTTGGTGTTCTTAGGAAAATTGCTTGGTTTTCCACTCAAGCGAGAACAAAGAGTCACCTATGCTGACTGGGTATGGCCTTTGATGTCCCAAGCAGCTCAGCAAGGCTGGCGTGTATTCTATCTTGGCTCAAAGCCAGGAATAGCAGAGCAAGGAGCTAGGATTTTGCGGGAGAAATTTGCTGGTTTACAGATTACTACAGCTCACGGCTACATCAATACGGGAGATAATCAAGAAAACCTTGCCACGTTGGCAGCAATTAACGCTTACCAACCCCACGTATTAATGGTAGGCATGGGTATGCCACGTCAAGAACACTGGATTCTAGACAACCTAGAACAGATCCAGACTAATACCATTCTTACTAGTGGAGCCTGTATTGACTATGTAGCTGGAGCCGTTCCCACTCCACCTCGTTGGATGGGGAAGTTGGGCTTGGAGTGGTTGTATCGCCTGTTTAGTGAGCCAGGAAGACTGTGGAAGCGTTACTTACTAGAGCCTTGGTTTGTAGTCAGACTCTTATTACAGGAAATTCTCAATGCTTAATAACCTATTAGTGACTAGGCGACAAGTTCTCATGATTGCAGTTTTGACTGGGGGATTTAGCGATCGCGCTATAACTGTTCTACATATACTCCCTACTTAGGCAGGACTTACGCAAGTGTCATATTTTTAACGCCAGAGGTTGTCCAGAGTCAAAGGTCAAAAGTCCAAAAAACCTTGATTCTTGACCCTTGACCCTTGACCCTTGACTCTTATACCAGAAGCCTTGTGTGCCAGTTGCGTAAGTCCTATTAGGTTGTCTGCCAGTGCATCCCTTACTACTAAACTCAAAGTTCAGACCCAAGTACTGATCTGAGATTTTACACTCCTTCCAACAACCGCCATCTCAAACGCAGAGAGTATAGGAATAATGACATCCAGATACCTCCCACTAGTAAATTTCAAGCCTGATTTAAGATCAGCTCAAGGCACAAGAATACAGAGAGGGCTAGCTCTGAGAGTACTTCGGATAATCACACTTATCCTACTTGATGCCATGTCTGTTGCCTTGGCATGGAAGTTAGCAATATTTTATGGAACTCCATTAGATTCTCCTTTGACTGAAAGATCATCTTTTCAATTGCTAAGTCTCGCTGTAGCAATAGGGATGATGGCAGCCCAAGGACTATATGAGGCAGGTATTCACCGCCGTAACTATGCTCGCCTGATTAGAGCAGTTTCTCTGTCAGAATTTTTCCTGTTGCTGATTGCGTTTCTCTACGAACCAAATCTGTATATCTCAGGCTCAAGTTTTATCCTGTTTTGGTTGTTTTCTGTAACCTTTATCTGTGTGGCTCGTCTGAGCTTTGATGTTGCTACCAACCTTGTGCGGCAGAAAGGAGCAATTCGTTACCCCGTTTTTCTGATCACAGATGCAGAAGATCAACAAAGTGGTATTAAGTTAATTGAAAAAGAGAATTGCTACAACTTGATGGGAGTAGCGGAAGCTAGTTCTTTGGATAGAGATAAACGAGAGTCAACCTTAGAGTTCCTTCGTAATCAAGGCATTGTTGAGGCTTTTGTTTCTTGGAATGCGATTAAAAACCGCCTGTATATTTCTTGGCATTTCATGAGTGCTGGTATTACCCTCCGTATTTTGCCAACAGAAAGAGAAGTTATACCGCCTAATACTGTATTGTGGATGATTGGTGAAGTGCCATGTCTAACAATTTCTGCACCAATTCTTGCAGGTAGTGATTTTTTGGTTAAGCGTGGCTTTGACCTTTGTTGTGCAACTATTTTGCTAGTGCTACTAGCACCTATCTATTTGCTAATTTCCCTGCTAATTAAGCTGGATTCTCCTGGGCCAATCTTGTTTAAGCAGAAGCGAATTGGTCTGCATTGTAAGGAGTTCAAAATTTGGAAATTCCGCACAATGGTTACAAATGCAGAAAAATTGCAAGCATCTCTAGAAGCAAAGAATGAAATCAAAGATGGCGTCTTGTTTAAACTCAAAGACGACCCTCGTGTGACACGAGTTGGTAAATTCCTGCGCCGTTACAGTTTGGACGAATTACCGCAACTGTTTAATGTTTTAATTGGGGAAATGAGCCTAGTAGGGCCACGCCCTCTTCCTATTAGAGATGTAGAGAGATTCCAAACAACTCACTTTATTAGACAAGAAGTTTTGCCTGGGATCTCTGGATTGTGGCAGGTTTCTGGTCGCTCTGATATTGAGAATTTTGAAGATGGGGTGAGATTAGATATCACTTACATTGAAAATTGGTCGCTTTGGCTAGATTTGAAGATTTTGGTAAAAACTGTGAGTGTTGTACTGCAAAAGACTGGCGCTTACTAATTAACCAAGTAAGACTATAAGATGCGATCGCTTCTTTAATAGATAATTAGCGATCGCTTTCTCATACTTTGTTCTCTAGACAAGTGGATTATCAATATCAGAGCTAATCCGTTTATCAACTGCTTCAATTCAAAAGTTTTGAGATGTTGAATTTTAAAATCTGGATTTTGCTGCTCACGATTATTTGTATTATCGCCACTGGCCTAGTAGTCTATCTACTAGGCGGCGTTGAACCAGCACAAATTCAAGCTTGGCTCAGGTCTGCTGGTATCTGGGCACCTATTATCTTTATGCTTTTCTATGTTGTAGCAACTGTACTTGTTCTACCTTCAACTGCACTTAATTTGACTGGCGGTGCCATTTTTGGCCCAGTGCTAGGAACTATCTGGACTAGCCTTGCAGCAATCATTGCCGCAATTGTTGCTTTTACGTTTACTCGCACTGTTGGACGTGAAGCAGTAGCCAAACGACTAGGTGGAAAGTGGCAAGCAATGGATGCTGAGGTACGTCGGGGAGGATTGTTCTATATGTTTGCCATTCGCTTGGTAGCAATCATGCCCTATGGTCTAGTGAACTTCACTGCGGGGCTAACGTCGGTCAGTTTCAAAGATTATGTTCTGGGTACGACATTAGGCACAGTTCCTGGTGTTCTACCTTTTGTATTGCTAGGTAGTTACGGCTTGAAGGCTCTCAGTACAGGGGATTTATTACCAGTGGTAGGAGCTTTGTCGCTAACTGGAATATTAGTCGTAGCAGCTACCTGGTATCGCCGCCGTCGCACATTTCCCTCAAAAAGCGTTGAAGTTTTTAAGTCATCTAGGTCACGTAACAAAGACCATCAAGATGAGTAAACCACAAATTTATTTTTTGTTCCTTTCGGCATAACATAAAGCGAAGCACGAGGTCTTGTACATGCTCCTAGATAAAGACAATGTAGAACTTTCTGTAATAATTCCCATATACAATGAGGAACTCAATATAGATTACCTGTTTGAACGATTAGTATCAGTACTAAATTGTTTGAACATAAAATATGAAATCGTTTGTGTGAATGATGGTAGTAAAGATAATACTCTGAAGTATTTGATTGAGCATCATCACCGTAACTCTGCAATTAAAATAGTTAACTTATCCCGTAATTTTGGCAAGGAAATAGCTTTAACGGCGGGTATTGATTATTCAATAGGAGCAGCAGTAGTACCAATTGATGCGGATCTTCAAGATCCACCTGAATTAATTGAGGAGCTAATTGCCAAATGGCGTGAAGGTTATGATGTGGTTTGTGCAACTCGTCGCTCACGTCGAGGAGAAAGCTGGATCAAGCGCTTTACTGCTAATACTTTCTACCGAATGATCGCTCAGTTGAGTCACATTCCAATCCCTCGCAATACTGGAGATTTTCGTTTGCTTGATCGCCGCGTAGTTAATGCTCTCAAACAAATGCCAGAACGGAATCGTTTTATGAAAGGTTTGTTTGCTTGGGTTGGTTTTAAGCAAACTTTAGTACTATATGATCGCCCTCAACGTTACAAGGGAATTACTAAATGGAATTACTGGCGACTTTGGAACTTTGCTATTGATGGTATTACCTCATTCAGTTTCATACCCTTAAAGATTTGGAGCTATCTTGGTCTTGCTATATCTTTACTTTCATTTTTGTACGCTAGCTTTTTAGTAATTCGGACTTTCCTTTTAGGAATTGATATTCCTGGTTATGCCTCCTTAATGGTGGCAGTCCTCTTTTTAGGAGGCGTGCAATTGCTTAGTCTTGGCATGATTGGTGAATATCTTGGGCGAGTCTATGAGGAGGTAAAAGGACGTCCACTTTATTTTGTACAAGAATGTTACGGTTTCATGCCTGAGTCTGTCACTCAAAAGTCTATTGCCTACCATCCATAATAAGTCTAAACATGAATAGGAATCTGGGAAAATCTGATCAAGCTAGAGAAGCTTACACGTTAATACTAATCTTAACTATTATAATTTTTTCTACTTTTCCCTGGTCGCTCTATGGGATGAATTGGTCAGACACAAGTCAAATATTTCATTTCGGCAATAGAATTGTCAATGGCGATTTCCCCTACAGAGATTTTGACTACCAAACTGGATTTATTGGCATTGTTTTGGATGCCTTTTTTCAGAAAATACTAGGCAAAACTTATTTGTCTAGCTTAGTTGCTAGATTCTTAGTTAAAGTTACTACTCTACTTGTCCTGTATTTAACGTTTAGGCAATTTACTTCAAGGTTCATATCAGCAGCTAATTGTAGTGGTTTAGCACTATTTAATCCTATACTTTTTGGCGGTGGTAATGATAATTATGTAAATTTGTTTCTCTCAATCTCTATTTTTTTTATCATTATTGGCTTTCAAGAAATAGTCAAAAAAACTTCATTTATCTACTTTACTATATCTGGCTTTTCTCTTGCTCTAGTTGTCGGAGCACGCCAGAGTAATGGAATTATCTGCATAGCAGTTACATTGGGAGTTATCTTAGCCTATTCTCTCACAGACTTAAAAAAACTAATTATTTTTATAGCTCCATTCGTTGCAGGTATTATTGTAGGACTAGGATCAATAATAGCAATATTAGTATTAAATTCTGCACTATACGAAGCATTTGATGAACTTTTTTTTACCGCTGCCGAAAAGAAAAATGTTAGCACTATTATTAGTCTAATAGATGCTTTTTCTGGTGGACTTAATAGCGATTCTTCTATTAAAGAGATTCTTAAATATGTAGTTATTCCGCTACTTGTATCTGTCGGAATTTTTATTTTAATTAGAGAGCCAATAAAATCACTACCTAATAACAAATTAAATTTAAATCGATTGGCAACAGTAGCCATTCCTGCATTACTAATTTTTGGGATTGCCACAAATAAATTTGTTGGAAGCGGTGAGTTACTTTTTTATGATTTACCAAGAACATTTTTTAGTATAGCTCTTATTGCTAGTTGTGTCTTTCCCAAAAAAAGCCAATTAATTCTAGGATTGCCACATCCAATTTTCCCCTTGCTCATAGCTCTAACTCTCGGAACAACCTGGGCCATGCAGATTTCCTGGCCTGGTAGACCATACATATATAATGACATGTTAGTTATAACAGTAATACTAACTATGCTCATGTCAACAAAAATTTGTGCTAGTTGGAAAAGAGGTTTATCACTGGCGTTCCTAGCTGTTACAGTCAGTATATTTTTTAGCAATCTTGTTAGCCATTCTCTTGGCGCCGAAGGAAATTACTATTATGGTTTCTATAAAGACACTAATTATTCACTAAATCAGCCAATGACAAAATTTATTAAAGTAACAAAAGAAAAAGCAAAAACTTTTTATATGCTACATCAAAATATTAATATTGGCGACTCTTGTTTTATATACGGTTCTGCATCAGTTTTATATTCTATTCTACAGTGTAATAATCCAACACGGTTAGATTTAACAAACTCAGATGCTCTAACTTTAAATAGTGCAATTAAAACAGTGTCTTCTTTAAGAAATACTCCACCTAAATGGATTATAGATACAGGTAAAGGTGGTTTTTATATTCAAGATATTTTTAATGGCTCACGCAATTTTTACGGACCCTTTAACCAATTAGGATCAAAGGAATTGCACACAGGTTTACAAGAACTTATAAATGATTATCAATTAGTCAATACTGTTAAGGATATGTTTTCAAGAAAAGAAAAATTAGAAAGTAGAGATCATGATCAAGTGATTAGGTTTCGTTTATATAAATACTCACGAGAGCTTTTTGATAAAAACGAAATAATTTAAAAATTTCGATTGATTGTCTAGCTTAGAGTATGTTTTAAAAGTATTAGGCGAATCGAATTCGCTACTACACAAACAAAGTCCACCTCCGTGGATTAACGGTAACGGGTTTTGCCTGTATAGCCTAGCCAGTGCGTTGGGCGGATCCGCCGACTTGTTCGCGCAGCGTCTCCGACAGGAGAAGCACCTGGCGCGCGACTTATAGTCGCCAGGACTAGTAATAAACCACGTCTATCTTGAAACCCGTAGTTTTTCCTCATCTTCTTCAAGGTGATTTTTCACCCACAAGCGATCGCAAATTTCAAAAGGACGGGAATTAATATCTTGTTCAAAGAAATGAACCCGTTCAA
>NZ_JADEXR010000087.1 GCF_015206995.1 aff. Roholtiella sp. LEGE 12411
GGGATGGGGCATGGGGGATTGTTATTCTTTTTTGCTCCTCTGCTCCTTTGTTTCTTTTTCTGTCCCTAATACCTAATAAAAGCTGAAGTGTATAGACTCTTTAAATGAGCCTACACACTTGATTTTCAGGAGTCTTCGTTAAGCAGATTTTCGGCACAAGCTAATTGCAATTGAATGATTTCACTCATTTGCTGACTAAAGTCTTGTCTCGCCTGTAAAAAAACAGTATGTGCTCTAGTTAACTTTGAATTATTAGAATTGAGCTTTTGATACTGGGACTTATTTAAATCGAACATACTGATGGTTTTACCAAATCTTTGGGTTATGGCAGGTGGGGAAAAGATGGGTTGAGGAATTTGCGGCTCAATTGCCCTTAACTCAGAAGATTGTAATTGTTCTTTAAGTTCAAAACCGTTATCAATGATATTTTTCGTTTTGACTTCTTCTGGTTGAGTTTCTTCTGGAGCGATCGCGCCACCACTGTTCAAAGAATTTATTTCCAATTCTGGGAAATTAGGTATATTTAGCTGCTGTTTTTGGGGGCGATGAGCTACGCCCCGCCGGAGGCGATCGCGTTTAATTTGTTCACCTATATCTTGAAAAAGTTTCCGGTTTTCTTCACTCAAAATTGTGTCAGTAATTGGGTTCCCACCTAGGGTAATTGTTCTCAAGGTTGTTTTATGATTACTAGTTTCTGGAGTGAGACTGTACAGTGGTGATAAGTCCACGTTCACCTGATGGCTGAGTAGTTTTGCTATAGCTTTGACCATCGAACTATGATCATCCATCCCTCTACGATTTAGGGATATTGTGATGTGTTCTTGATTGCCAAGGATTTTATCAATCCATCGAGAACAAACACTACCAGCACCCGCTTCGAGAAATATTCGGACACCATCATCGTAGACACGGTTAACTAATCGCGGGAAATCCAGTTCTTGGCATAATCCTGTAGCAATGTTGTGAGCAATAACCTCACTATTCAATGCGATAGGTTGATAATCAGCAGCAGAATAGAAGACAATACCCGGAAGAGTTTGTGATGGGAGAGTGTTTACCTTTTTGATTTCCTCGTATTGCGATCGCATTGCCTCACAATGGATCACATGGTCGAAAGGAGCCGGAAAAGAATTGCAACCCAGAGTTTCAATCACTCGCTTACAAGCTGCTGTCTCACCAGCAATTAAAACTTCCTCTGGTGTATTAATCTGAGTTAAATAAACATGTTTCTCATGTTTAATACATTCCCTGATTTGTGATGGAGTAGCCATGAGAACATAAGTACTCCAAAAATCATTGTTTTGTGAATTTGGTGTCAATCCCCAATATTCACGCACAGCATTTTTCGGGCCAGATAACTTATCTCCAAACAACGGAGATGAATTTAACGTGTTACTTCCACCCTCAAAATCGCTCCAAACTCCTTGAGCAACCATCATACTAGTTTCACCCAAGCTGTAGCCAAAAACGCATTGTGGCTTGACTTGAAAATCATCTCGAAAAATTGCCGTCATGTATCTGGCAAAAGCTATTTCACTCTCAAACATTGCCAGAGAATCATCTAACAATTGTTTTTCGAGAGTTTCTAATTGCCTAGTTGACAATTTATTCAAACTTCTGGGATAAACCAGCTTCTCAACATCAGCAGCACGGTTGTAAAGATTGTTGGTTTTCAAGTCCTCAAAGACTTTAGGGAATAAGCGGAAGACAGTGCGACCAATGCCAATATAAGAATTGACCGCCGCTGGATAAACGTAAGCTAAAGCTCCGGTTTTACCCAATGGTTTAGCTGTGAAATAACTACCTAGAGGTGTTTGCCAATCTGTGCCATTTTCAAAAGCATTATTTACACCTTTGCGAGCCGATTCAATTTCTTTAAGTAATTCTTTTTTGTTACGTCCTGTAATTGCTAGAGCATATTTTGCTTGTTGATGTTGTCCAAAAGTAGCAAATGTTTGGCTAGCAGTAGCTGCTAAAGAAGAACTATCCTCGATAGTGTGTTGTAGACTGTTCAGCAGTTCAGGTAAATCTGATTTATCTTGTGCTGCTATGGGGAAAAGATGGAAAGGCATTTGCTGCAAATACCTGCTGCTGCGCTCCTCTTGGATGGGTTCTTCTGACAAGATTAAATGGGCGTAAGTCCCATCTATCCCCATACCGTTAACTGCTGCTACTCTGCGTGTGCCATCTTTGCCCAGAAACCAAGGTCTTGATTCCGTGGCAACATAGAAAGGACTACCTTCCCAAACTTGTGGTGTTTTGACGCCTGACCAGTTGGGGGTTGCAGGAATATACCTGTAATGCAGACACAAAGCGGTTTTGATGAGGCTAGCAATTCCCGAAGCCATATAGGTATGCCCGATATTGGCTTTGACGCTACCTAGGGCACAGTGTAAACCGTCTCCCATCGGCGGATAAGCTTGCAGTAAACCTGTAATTTCGGCTGCATCTTCTTGAGGAATACCACTACCACAAACTTCCACATAGTTAACGTCTGTAGGGTCAATACCCGCCATCTGGAAAGCTTGATTACAGACTTGGTTAATAGTTTCCGCATCTACAGAAGTTGAATTAGCTTGTCCAAAGCTAATGGCATCAATAACTGCATAGATACGTTCATTATTTTCTTGAGCAGTGTCGTGACGCTTCAGCACAACTGCACCAGCACCTTCGCCAACCATCCAGCCATCTGCTTTCTGGTCGTAACTTAAGGTATTGACACCAGTATTAATTTGTGCATATTGGTTTCGCAGCAAGACATTTTCCACGCCGCCTGCTAAATCAACAGCACCAACAACTACAGCATCAACTTCCCCGGTAGTTAGTAGCATTTGTGCCACTTCCAACGCCTTGAGGACAGAAGTTTCCACCGCCGCGACTGTGAACGCTGGCCCGGTGAAATTCCACAATGCAGAAATCCGACTCGCCATAATGTTGGCGATGTAACTGAGATATTCACCAAGTTCTACTGGATTGTGAACACTGTCTTTGACAATGCTTTCCAGTTGAGCAATTTTTTCCTCTGGCAAAGTAATTTCCGCATTGTTCAAGCCATCTTGAATTTGCCAGGATGAATTCCATCTTTGTTGTAACTGATGTACTGAAAATTCTGCTTCTGCGGCAACGATAATCGCCACATTACTACCTTCTGGAATTTTCGCATCTTTGAGGGCGCGATCGCTCACCTTCAGCAGTAACAGTTGTTGCGGATTTAGCTTTTCAACTTCATTCGGGGGGATTTTGTAAGCTAAAGTATCGATATCAAAATCTTGGATATATGCCCCTACTGGTGCTTTACCTTCAGCTAATCCGTATTCTTTGAGTAAGTTTTCTTGCTGTTCAATTCCATGCCATCTGTTTGGCGGTAGAGGAATAAAATGCTGTTTACCGTCATAAATACTGCGTTCAAAAGCATCTAATCCATTGCAACCACCAAAAAAGGCATCCATACCGACAATGGCAATTTTGGCTGGTGGAAGCGGTGCAATTGAGTCAACTGGTGTTGTAGTTCCTTGCTCAATAATTAGGTGGGAATTAGTACCGCCAAAACCAAAAGCACTTACAGCCGCCCGTTTAATTGATGTATTCTTGTGTGGCCATGCTGTAGCCTTAGTGACAATTTTGTCGGCGGAAATTACACCACTTTCAGATGTTAAAGGGTCAGAAACATTAATAGTTGGCGGAATTATGCCATGAGTCATACTCAAAACTACCTTAGTTAAGCCAACCATGCCAGCGGCGGTTAACAAATGACCAACATTAGCTTTGGTAGAACCTAACTGAGGGGTAGCATGATGTTGACCAAAAAAGGTTTCTATGGATTTGACTTCGGTGGTATCTCCTAGTAATGTACCAGTTGCATGACACTCTAGATAATCAATACTTTGAGGACTGATTTGTGCTTCATTGTAGGCTCTTTCAAAAGCCAAAGTTTGCCCTTTGGAATTAGGGCTAAGTAAATGCTTACCCTTGCCATCATTTGATAGTCCATTACCACAGATGGTGGCAAGAATATTATCGCCATCTCTAACGGCATCAGAATATCTTTTCAGCATTACCATCCCAATACCATCGGCGGGAGTTAGCCCTCTAGATGACTTATCAAATGGGGAACTAATCCCATTTTCTGGATATCCTTGAACACCAGAAAATAACATCCGCACAAATAGAGAATCTGCACAACTAATTGCTCCAGCCAACATTACATCAGCTTTGTGCGATCGCAAATAATGAGACGCCAGCTTTATAGCATAAAATGATGAAGAACAAGCAGCGTCTAAACATAAATGAATCTGCGATAGTTCAAAAGCTCTAGCAACTACCGCAGCGGGTAAGCCAGATATCATGGCATTGTATAAAGACGCTTTAGCTGTAGTTGGTAAAGCAGCTAAATCAAAGTCTTGATCCTGCAAAAGTTCTCTAACAGCAGGCGCAATAGTTTGCTGGTAAATTGGAGAGAATAATTGATGAGAAAATTTGGTTGGGAATGAAAGATTCCCCAAAATTACACCACACTTGGAGAGAACACTTTGATTCCCCCAATAGCCACTTTGTAAAATTGCTTGTTTAGCAGCATACAGTGACCATTTAAAAGTATCATCCAAGCTTTCTGCAAGTTCGGCTGGTAGATTGTATTCAGATGGATCAAACTGAAAATTGCGGATGTATCCGCCTTTGAGGGAATATGTTTTATCTAGTGTACCTTTAACTGGGTGGTAAAAGATTGTCGGGTCTACTCCCATTTCCGCAGAAGTTGCAGATGATGTCGAATCTTTTTGATCAATCAGATTCTGCCAAAATTCTTCAGGATTTTGAGCATCGGGGAATAGACAAGATAATCCGATGATAGCTATTTTTTCCACTGTTTATATCCTCATCAGCCGCTAGGCATTTAACTTACCTGTTTGGGTATTAGGCAAGAAGTAACTAAGAGACGGTAGGATTTACGCTGTTCCCCAAACTTAAGAAGTGCAAGTCAAGATGCGATGAAAGCTTGCTAACTGAGTGTTAAAGGAAAATGACTGTTTGTAGTAAGCACTTTAATGCTGAATTGAGCGCTCAAGCGCTGACTACGAACGTAGAAGACTACTAACTTTTGAGTAATTTCATAGACCAAATAATGGCATTAGCTCCGAGCATTTGTGAGTAGATTTGCCCTTGAGCATCGTGTATGATAAAATTGGCGATCGCGCTGTTTGTAGTAAGCACTTTAGTGCTGAATTGAGCGCTCAAGCCCTCACTACGAACGTAGAAGACTACTAACTTTTGAGTAATTTCATAGACCAAATAATGGCATTAGCTCCGAGCATTTGTGAGTAGATTTGCCCTTGAGCATCGTGTATGATAAAATTGGCGATCGCGCTACTTGCTGTTTTAGCTTTCACTTCACAAGAAACATAAAAAGTTTCATTGCATGGTATAGCCGCAAACTGTTCAAACTTCTCTACTTTTCCAGGTAAACAACCTTCTTGATGAAAATGTTGTGTCCAAATCCATAAAGCGTGCATACTCAAATCAGTTGTATATGGATTGACCCATTGCACTGGAAACTGTCCTTGTTCCTGTTCGCTGATTCCTTGCCAAAGACATTCTGTAGTTATCTTTTCAGGACTAATATTTAAGACTCTTTTAACTTTCTGAAAAGCTGGGCCGTGAAATAATGTAGCTCCCCCATTTTGATAAAAATCTTCACCTGTGGCAGTAATAATATTATCTAATTCCAGGTTGATTGATTCGTAAGTAGGAACAATGGGGATTTCTCGCTGGAGATTTAGTTGAGCGCTAAAGTTATAGTGGACTTTGCCTTCTGAATTTTTACTCCATATTTGAGCCTTGAGTTCAATGTTTTGATAATTAATTTTGGAAATTTCTTGTATTTCTAAAATATGTTCTTTCGCCAGTTTTTCATTAAAAGTAATTCCCTTCAAAACTTTGAAATCGTTGTAACTAAACAACCTATACCCTGGATAAAGTTGCTCACAAGCGTTAATAATCCATGTCATTGCACAAGTAGCTGGTAAAACTGGATAACCAGCAATGACATGATCCCGCAAAAATGGATTTGCTTCCAATGTCATTTGGCGACGGATACGATAGGTTCGCAGTTCAGTATCTAACTCTGTTGCGGGGGGAGTTAGTGGACTACCAATCACAACTTGTGTAGTTGTATGATGATTGGGATGCAACTCGTTGACTAACATTTGTGTGCCAACTTCCACAGGAATAATCTCAATACCCCGTTCAGCAAAAGCCTTTTTGAGTTCGGGTGTCACCATACCACTATCCCAAGCTCCCCAATTAATCGCCACCGCGTGACAAGCAGGATAGTTTTGTTTAATTAAATGGGCTGATTTGTTGAGAATTTCATTAGCGATCGCATAATCAGTTTGACCAACATTCCCGTAAAATCCAGTTACAGAAGAAAACAAAACTAAATGCTGAAGTTGCTCAGGATTGACACAAGATAAGAGATTTTCCAACCCCTGAACTTTAGCTGCATAAACCTTCTCAAAATCCTGCTCTGTTTTCTTTTCAATTAACTTATCAGCCAAATTACCCGCACCGTGGATAATTCCTGTAATCGCACCCAAACGTTGCACAGCAGCAGCCAATTTTTCCTGTAAAGCCGCCGGCTCTGTAACATCGACACTAATATATTCTACTTGGGCTCCAGTTAATTGAATTGAACAGAGAGTTTTTTGGATTTCGCGGCTAGAAGTAATCTTGTTATAGACCTTTTGCACACTCATCGGTGTGGGTTTTTCACCCAGAGCCAGAAGATTCTCCATGATGCGTTTTTTCAAAGCGGAATCTTCAAAACAATCTTGAGCAAAATCAGGCTCAGTTTCTAATAATTCTGAACGACCCAGAAGAATAAACTTGCAAGGTTGGTACTGTGCTAATTTGATAGTACACTCAGCCGTAATTCCTCTTGCACCGCCGCTTACAACAAACACAGATGATGGACTAAGCTGGGCTGTTTGTGTCATAAATCCTCTGAAATATCTGCATAAATCTAATTACTTATTTCCTCTGTGTTCCCTGCGTCCTCTGCGGTTCGTTTCAAAATTTTTTTATATAACCCCAGAGGCGCAGAGAACGCACAGAGAACAGATGAGGTGATTAACTTGCGATGAGGGTGACTCGTCCTTGTGAACCGTAGCCAACTTCGCTAATGTAGAGATTAGGATCGTGAAGTTCAGCAATAATGTGTTGTGCTGATTGTTGAGCATCGATAGCTGGATTTAAATCGATGGCTCGCGTAAATACTTTTGGCCATTCCCATCTCAGACTTTTAGTTAATCCGAATAAACCAGCACCAATTGCGCCAAAGTTAACTTGATGTTCTAAGCCAAAGGCTCCATCTAGATGAGCAACTGTGCAAAAACAACTACGTCCGTACTGCGCTGCTTGATTGAGGGATGGTTTGAGATGTTTCGCCATTAAAAAGACATGTTTGACGATCGCCTTTTCCGCTTCTAAATAAGTCAGTATCCCGGTGTGATTTGCTGTAAATACTGGATGTAGATGGATAAACGCCCCAACCACTCCGCAGTGAGATGCGATCGCTTTTAATTGTTGTTGAAGATGTTCTTCACTCCAGTTCCCTAGGGTGACACGAGTTACACCAGCGGGTAAAGGTGATTGTTGGGGAATCAGCGATTGGGGAAAATTAACAACTACTACCTTCCAGCCTTGCTCAATTAGCGAGTTGGCTAATTTAGAAGTGGTGAGGGAACCATCATCGGTAATTAAACCGACGTGTCCCTCTGGTAAACTGAAATCCAAATAATCTGGGTGCGCTAAGAATTTGAGTTGGGCTGTGTGACGTGGGATTTGGTGAATTATTTGAGGTGGCTGCTGCTCAAACTCATACTCAGACTTTTTTTTTTCACCTCCAACCAACTGCTGGAGATAGTCAACTATTTGACCGATGGTGCGTAGTTCTCCCAAATCTTCCATGTCTGGCTTAGGTAGATTGGGGTACATTTCTTGCATCGCCCCTAAGATTTCCACACGTTTGATGGAGTCGATACCCAAGTCCGCTTCCATGTCCATTTCCAGTTCGAGCATTTCTACTGGGTAGCCAGTTTTATCGCTGGTGATCGCTAACAGGGTTTGACCTAAGTCGGCAAATTCATTACTGACTGTAGGTTCCGGTGCTGTGTTCAATTCAACAACTAGGCTTGGCTCAGGTGAAGTGATGACCTCAGCTACGGGGATCATTACCTCTGGAGCAATGGCGATTTCGACAGAAACACTTGTAGGAGCAAGGGATTGCAGATACTCTACTACTTGGCCGATGGTGCGTAGTTCTCCCAAATCTTCCATATTTGGTTTGGGTAGGTTGGGATACATCTCCTGTAACGCTCCAAGGATTTCCACCCGTTTGATAGAGTCAATCCCTAAGTCTGCTTCCATATCCATGTCCATTTCCAGCATCTCTACTGGGTAGCCCGTTTTGTCGCTGGTGATGGCTAACAGATTTTTATCCAAGTCAACAATATCGATGGTTGCGCCTGGTGATGGTTCTGGGCTAAATGCAACAATTTCGTTGACTGGTGGTGAGCTAATTTGGACTACTAACTCAGTATGAGGTTCTGCTACCGGGGCGGTTGGGGGGATAGGTATCTCAACTATCGGCTCAACTACCTTGGAAATGGCGGGGAGGGGTGCTTGGGTAAAAGTTAAGCCATTTTCAGCTACAGGCGCGATCGCAGGTAAAGGCTGGCTTTCTACAATGTTGGTAGTAGGGGGTACAGGTGCATCTGTAACAGTTGTTTCGGTAGTGAAAGGTACGAAATGATGGCGTTCGCTTACCCCGTTGCTAAGTGTCTCCTGCGATTGAGTCGCTCCCTCATCAGAAATTAGCTGATAATACTCTTGTTGGATAAGTTGGAAAAAGTTTTTGGTATGTTCTACCTGCTCTTGAAGATATTGTTCATGGATGCGTAAGGTTTCACCTTGTTGAGAGTGAAATTGCATCATGCTACGCTCTAAGCTTTCCATGACAACTTGTTTGAGCTTGGCAGTTTCCATTGAAGGTTTACTATTACTCAACAAAGAATGTTGCTGTTGCATTAGTTGGAAAAACGTTTTGGCGTATTCCATCTGATGGTTGAGATAAGTTCCGTGAACTTGTAAATTTTCTGCTTGATTTTGCTGGAACTGTGTCAGCAGGTATTCTAAGCTTTCTAAAAGCTGTTGATAATTTGCAAGTTTTTCTGGTGTTGGTTGCATCTTCCCTCCGGGATGCTGTGCGTACGACTCCTGGACTGTTTGATGTGCAGGGGTTGCAGGATTAATCTGTTGCTCTGGTTGAGTAGTGACACTAGTGGGGGAGTTAATCACACTAATCACTGATGGGGTTGTAACAGGGGGTGTTTTTTTATGTCCATTACTCTCAAAAGAATGTGGAGTAGAGACGAGATTAATCGCGTCTGTAAATGTTGAATTTGGAGGATTGTCTTGTAACTCAGGACTCTTGACAGTTTCAGATGGAATCAGAGGTAATGTCACTTTGTGCCCATTCTGCAAAGCTTGAGTAAAGGCGTTTTTCGTTTTTTCGGATCTATAGTTGATGCCGTTTAGACGTACATTTAGCGTCTTCTTCTGCTCAATTGGGGGTAGTGTTTGGGGGAGGTAGTAAGGATCGAGGTTATTCAAAGCCAAACCGATGACGCGCAACTGCACTACTGCTTCTCGCAGAGAGCGATCGCTATTCTTTTGAGTGCTGGGGTTTAAAGATACGGTAAGATGTGGGCGATCGCCGAGGGTATCTTTCACCAAGTTGGTGAGAATTCTCCTGGGGCCAAATTCCACAAAGCAATAACCACCCGCCGCATAGATATTTTCAATCTCCTGCTTAAACAGCACCGAGTTGGAGAGGTGGCTTTCTAGGATTTTTTGAATAGTTTGCGGTTCTTTGGGATACTGCTTGCTGGTAACGTTGCTGTAAACAGGGATTTGAGGATTTTGGAAGGTGACGGCTTTGGTAGCGATCGCAAAAGATTTCTGAGCAAAGGCGATTAACGGTGTATGGAAAGCTGCTGATACAGGTAATAGAACAGCCGCATATCCTTTGTCGTGTAAAGCCTGACGCACTCTGGCAATTTCTGCGGTAGGCCCTGCTAAGACAAATTGAGTTGGAGAGTTTTGGTTTGCGATCGTTACTTGGGGAAAATGCCTCAGCACTACTTCTACTTTGCTGATATCTTCTTTGACAGCCAACATACTCCCCGCATCATGATCAGGGTCTTCTGGAGCCGCCATGGCTTGCCCCCTAGCCTTCACCAGGAACAAGTAATCTTCCTCACTCAAAACACCCGCAGCCCACAAGGCTGTGAGTTCTCCAAAGCTGTGTCCCGCGACAAAATCTGATTTGAACCCAGCTTGTTGCAGTATGGAATAAAGCCCAGCGCTAAACACCCCGATGGCAGGCTGAGCATATTCTGTGCGTTGCAGAGCAGCAATTTGGGCATTCTTTTCTGACTCCTCAAACACTGGATGAGGAAAAACTATCTCTGAGATGGGCTGCAAATTATCTTTGAGTAGCAGGCTATCCATCTGCCCATAAAGACGCCGCAGAGCAGGAAAATTCATCACCGCTTCCCGGCCCATTTCCAAGTATTGCGAACCTTGTCCAGAAAATAGCGCGACTACTTTTCCGCCCAGATTCATACCAGAGGAACGATAGTAAATTCCTTGAGGATGCTCCCAAGATGCTACTGATCCTTTGTGTTTCAACCAGTCGATACTAGTTTGTAGGAACTTGCAAGCTTCTTGCAGATTTTCGGCAACAAACCCAACTCTGGCATTAGAGAGAGGAATCTCTTGCGCTTTACACTCTTTGATTAATTCTGCATAGTGTCTATCTCCTCCATCCGATTGCAACTTAGCTAAAATCTCTTCAGATTTAGCCAACAATTGGGCTGGAGTTGCAGCAAACAACAGCACTTCACTAGCAGCATTATTTAAGCGATAGGCATGATTCTGTTCTTCCCCATATTCTTCGAGGACGACGTGATAGTTAGTCCCGCCAAAGCCGAATGAACTTACACCCGCGCGTCTTGGTGCTTCGCCTTCTGCACGAATCCAAGGCCTGGTTTCTGTGTTCAAATAAAATGCCGAATTTTTGATGTTAAGTTTGGGGTTCGGCTCGGTAATGTTAATTGTGGGTGGTAATACTTTGTGATGTAGTGCCAAAGCAGTTTTAATCAAACTTGCTGCACCCGCTGCGGCTTTTGTATGTCCGATTTGTGATTTGACACTACCCAAAGCAATGTGCTGTCTTTTTGAATCATGTACGCCAAAGAAGTCACTCAAAGAGCCGAATTCTGTGGGATCTCCAGCCATTGTACCTGTACCATGCGCTTCCATTAAACCAACTGTGGCGGGAGAAAAGCCGGCATCCTCATAAGCACGTTCTAAGGCTTTAACTTGGCCTTCTTTGCGGGGGGCATAAATGCTCTTGTAACGCCCATCGCTAGAAGTACCGATGCCCTTGATGACTGCATAGATTTTGTCGTTGTCGCGTTCGGCGTCTTCCAAGCGTTTGAGTACAATCATGCCGATACCTTCACCTAGCATCATCCCATCCGATTTCGCATCGAAAGGTTTGACATTCTCACTGGGAGAAACAGCCGGTGTTTTGCTGAATGATATATAAGCCATGATTGTGTTGTCGGTGTCAACACCACCAGTTAGCATCATGTCAGAGCGATGCTCAACTAGCTCGCTAATTGCCATTTTTAAAGCACCGAAGGAACTCGCACAAGCAGCATCAACTACGCAGTTCATCCCGCCAAAATTCAGACGATTAGCAATTCTGCCGGCGACTACGTTAGCTAACATCCCTGGGAAAGCATTCTCATCCCACTTCACGTATGCGCTTTTGATTTTCTCGACGATTTTTTGCGTATCTTCATCAGATAAGCCGCTACTTTTGAGAGCTTTTTCCCAAATTGGATACTCTAATCTGGCAGAAAGTGGCATTCCTAATTGCTTAGCCATGGCGACACCTAAGATGACGCCAACCATCTCCCGATTAAAGTCGCTCTCTTCGCCATAGCCTGCATCTTCCATCGCTGCTTTTGCAACTACTAAACTCAATAGTTGCGATACATCTGTGACTTCTAAAATACTTGGCGGTATGCCGAATTCCATTGGGTTAAAATCCACCTCTGGGATAAACCCACCTCTTTTACAATAGGTTTTATCTTCAGAAGTTCTAGGGTTCGGATCGTAGTAATCTTCTACGCTCCAGTGGGTGGATGGAACATCAGTTATACAGTCAATTTTGTTTACTATATTTTGCCAGTATTCCCGCAAATTTCTGGCTTTAGGTAATAGAGATGCCATCCCAACGATCGCTATAGGATTATGTTGCAGTTGTCTGTTAATTTTGTTGATTGACACTGATTTTTCTGACTTCATGTTTTTTTCCTCTATAAACCTAATCAAATCCTTTTCACAATTGTTGATCTGGGTTTCTAACTCCGCTAAGGCAGTATCAATTGAATAAGCAGGCATAGGACATAGACTAATCTTGAGTACTGTGGATTGTTCAGCTACAGTAATTTCTGTCGCCCACGAACAATGAGGAGCTACTTTTTCTTGCAAGTAGCTAGCTATCTTATCTACGTTTGTGTAGCGTGGCGCAGGCAAGAATAAATGCTTTTCTCCAAATCAACACCACACGATACATACTGCCTTCATAGAGCCAAAGATTTATAGGCATGGCAAATAGCGATCGCGTAATAATGTTATACAGTGCTTGACTCTTGGTATTGTGGCAATAGGTCGATAACGTTGTCGAAACTCGTAAAATAATCTTGGAGTGCGTTAGCTGCTTGACCAGTGAATTCAATCCATTCGTAATCACACATATTTTGAGCAATTGTGTCCCACTGGAACAATGAAAACTTAGGAGCAACTATTAGGAAGGAAACGCTTTTTTCTCCTGAACTAGCTTGATTATCTAGCTTAATTTCAGCGACATAGCTGGTATTAATGACAACGTTCTGTATCTTGAGAGCCATAGCCCATTTCGACGTCCAGGATAATATATTTTATGAAACTTGACCAAGAAAAGATGACAAGTTCGTTACAGAAAAGACATCACCTTTAATTCAATTTGTACAATATGAACAAGTACATCAATAGTCTGAAAGTGATGACAAAGCAGTTAGATTTAGTTATTTTTTTATTTTAAAATCTCAATTAAATAACTAATTTATCTGACCGCTTTGAAGCATTGAATTAATAAAAACCCTAGCACACTTTATCAAAACTAAATCATTACTTTAAATTTATTTTATAAATAAAATAGCTCCTCGCTGATGTAATTGTCGAATAGATTTAAACACAAAAGTATAATTTATGACTTTAAATATAGTAAATAATGTTGTTTTCTGCGGGTAATTCACAAATTTTCTCTTGATTAAGTTAACAGTGGAAATATGTTGTCTATTAAGTAACAATTCAATAAATACATAGATAGATTGAATAGCCATTAGTGCCTTTTTCTCAAGGGAACATCATAATTCAGCCATGCTTTTTGATGAATTTTTAATCTAAATCAATTTAAGAACTAAAGTAGTTATTTATAAAGCAAATGTTAATTTTTATTATGTTGCACCGTAAACATAATAATGATTCCGTCAGACTGAATACGGCTACAGCATCGATTCAGTAGAGACGTTGCAATGCAACGTCTCTACTAAAGAATCGGTTTTGCAATGCAACGTCTCTACCAAAGAATTGGTTTTGCAATGCAACGTCTCTACCAAAGAATCGGTTTTGCAATGCAACGTCTCTACCAAAGAATTGGTTTCTCTCGCCCCTACTCTGAAAAGTTAGATACCCGACTTCTCAAAGAAGTCGGGTATCTGCTTAGTTAGTAAAAGTGATGAGAATGTCTTATAGTACACAACTGTGCTAACAACAATCTGTTAATAATAGCAAAGCAGATTAATAATTAATAATCTGTTTGGATTGTGATTAGCAGATGAGTAATTTTTCTCAGCCTATAATTCTTAGCACGACAAACATTCTTGTAATTAGAGCGGAAGTTATACAGAGTTATTCGGTTGACAAATCCAAATTTTTTCGCAATACTTGAACACAAGTTTATCCAAATCTGACTAGCGCTTCATTATTTTTGAGATTTAATTTTTTTAGCTAGCGCTATTGTATTTTACGCTACTGGATTATAGGTCAAATTAGGATAAAACTTAGGAAGCTTTGGAGTAATGCCATTATTCATTTTGACGCCAACCTAGTGCTTTATGGCGGCTGTAAAAGTGTACAACAATTCATATAAAACCAATTAGACTTCCCGGTTTATTCAGGTAAAACCATAGAGGAAAAGCCCTCTTAGTTAATCGGATAAGTCTTTTCTAATCGACTGATGTAGCTATTTAGGCTATCCCTTGGTAAAGCAGAATTGGAATAAAAATATGGCAGTAAATAAAGAAAGCCGATTATTCACAAAACATGTAGGTCGGTGGCGAGTAATATTGGCAACTTCTATCATTTTAGCTACCGGACTAGTATCTTTCTACAACTTTTCACCATTTTGGCCTCGACCTAAAGTTCAGACTCCCCCGGCGAATCCACCAAAGACCGTCACTCCCGTAAAAGTTGCTGTAACTGCACTAGGACGTTTACAACCAGAAGGCGAAATTACCTCTTTGTCTGCTCCTAGTTCCAACAGCGGTATACGAGTAGACAGACTGTTGGTTAAGGAAGGAGACGAAGTTAGAGCCGGGCAAGTATTAGCTTATTTGGAAAACTATACTCGTTCTACAGCAGCCCTACAACAAGCTTTAGATAAACTGCAAGTTGCTAAAGCGAAACTAGCGCAAGTCAAATCTGGGGCTAAAACCGGAGATATCAAGGCTCAAAAAGCTGCGATCGCTACTTTAGGATCTCAATTCAAAGGAGACATTGCAACTCAAGAGGCAACAATTGTCCGTATCCAGGCTCAGGTAGACAACGCTCAAGCCGAGAATGATCGATATCAACAGTTATACAAACAAGGTGCGATCGCTGCTTCCGTAGCAGATACTAAAGCCTTACAACTGACAACTACACAACAACAATTGACCGAAGCTCAAGCCACTCTCAAGCGAACTCAGGACATTTTCCAACAACAGCAAAAGCAAGCACAAGCCCAACTCAACAGTATTAGCGAGGTACGTACTGTAGATGTTGAAGCAGCACAAGCTGATGTTAACAGTGCTGTGACAAGTATTAGACAAGCAAAAGCAGACCAAGAGTTAACCTACATCAAATCTCCTATAAATGGCAAAATTTTGAAAATTCATGCCAAATCTGGAGAAGTAATCACTAACACAGGATTTGCTGAAATAGGTAAAACCTCTCAAATGTACGTGATTGCAGAGGTGTACCAAACCGACGTTCAAAAGGTGCGTGTAGGACAAAAAGCCACCATTGCTAGCACTGCATTTACTGGAGTGCTAAAGGGAACTGTAAAAGAGATTGGTTGGCAAGTTGACAAACAAAGCATCTTCAGCCTCAACCCCGGCTCAGATACAGACCGCAGAATAGTTGAGGTAAAAATCTCCATCGATAATCCCGCAGATAGTGAACGGGTAGCTCGTTTAACAAACTTACAGGTGGATGTTGCAATTCAAATGTAGTCAAAGGTCAAGAGTCAAAGGTCAAAGGTCATGGGTCAAGAGTTATTAATCAGTGGTTACAACTAATGACAAATAACAAATGACAAATAATAAATAACAAGTGAATCCATGAATTTTAAGATTCCTTTAGCATGGCTACAGCTAGCTCAACAAAAAGTGCGTTTTGTAGTAGCTGTAGCGGGTATTGCTTTTATTGTTCTGCTAATGTTTGTGCAACTTGGCTTCCAAGATGCTCTTTATTCTAGCGCTACCGCAGTGCATCAAAACCTGCGAGGAGATTTATTTTTAGTCAGCTCGCAATATAAATCTTTGACCTCAAATCAAAGCTTTTCACGAACTCGTTTGTATCAAGCTCTAGGGTTTGATGGTGTAGAGTCAGTTAGCCCCATGTATTTACAGTTTGCAAAACTGAAAAATCCCGCAACTGGAGAGAAATATTCAATATATGTTATTGGTTTCGATCCAGGAAACCCCGTGATGAATATTCCAGAAGTTAATAGAAATTTAGATAAACTAAAAATTCCTGATGTCATGCTTTTTGACCGGGATTCTCGTACAGAGTTTGGGCCAATTGCTAAACAATTTAATATGGGAGGTACAGAGCAGACAATTGAAATATTTCCCTTTAATTCATTAATTGGCTATAGAGTGAGAGTTGGTGGTTTGTTCAGCTTAGGCCCTTCCTTTGGAGTAGATGGCAATTTAATTGTCAGTGACTCAACTTTCCTTAGAATAAATCCAAATACCCGTCCGGCAGAAATGATCGATGTCGGTGTAATCGCTCTTAAACCTGGTGCTAATCCAGAAAGAGTGCTGAAAAATTTACAAGCAAGTTTACCTAATGATATCCAAGTTTTTACTCGTCAAGGCTTTATTGATTTTGAGAAAAAATATTGGTCTGTCAGAACACCTATTGGTTTTATCCTTAACTTGATGCTAACAATGGCTGCTGTGGTTGGTGTAGTCATTGTCTATCAGATTCTTTACAGCAACATTACTACACAGTTCATTGCTTACGCTACTTTAAAAGCAATAGGTTATGCCAATAAATATTTATTGAATGTGGTTTTTCAACAAGCCTTAATCTTGGCAATCTTAAGTTATATTCCCGGATTTATTGCTTCTGTAGGTTTATATGATTTTGCCATGAAAGCCACTAAACTCCCAATAATCATGACTGTGAATAATGCAGTAATTGTCTTAGTATCAACAGTTCTCATGTGTATAACTTCTGGAGCACTCGCAATCAATAAACTTCGCTCGGCAGATCCGGGAGACATTTTCTAACCTTTAATTATCAATAAAAATCAGCAAAATATTTCTGCTTTTGAATATAGAAAAAAGCAGGCGATCGCTTTGCCAATATATACAGCAATATCCACTAATTTCAAAGTATTGCGCCTCAAAAAATCAAACACAAACAAACCAATAATATTTGCTTTATGAACCTCAAAAACAAAACAATTCTGATTACCGATATTAACGAATTTCTCGGTTTACGTACAGCCGAATTAGCCATAGCGCAGGGAATGAAAGTTCGTGGTCTACAAAGTTCCCCAGAACAGGATAAAAAAGCGCAGAATTTAGGTATTGATGTAATTGTTGGCAGTATTATAAATCCCAGCATTGCCAAAAAGGCTTGTCAGGGGGTAGATATTGTTTTACACACAGCTCAAATTGCCGAAGAAGCTGGTTCAATCAAACATTTTCGTGAAGTAAATGTTGGCGGTACTGTTAACATGGCTCAAGCGGCTAAAGATGCTGGTGTCAAAACATTTGTGCATCTCTCAAGTGTGATGGTCTATGGTTTCAACTATCCTGATGGCGTCACAGAATCCGGGCCAATCTCTAGTGAAAATAATCCCTATTGTCAAACAAAAATAGAAGCCGAAACAGCACTTTTAGAACTAAATGCTCCACCAGAACTTGGCATTATTATTATTCGAGCCGGAGATATTTATGGCCCTGGGAGTATTCCCTGGATAGCTCGGCCAATTAACATGATGCGCCAAAAACTTTTCGCATACGCCAATGATGGAAAAGGAGTTATAAATCATGTGTATATAGATAATTTAATTGATGGCATCTTTCTGGCGATAGAAAAAGAAACTTATGGAGAAATATTTAATATCACCGATGGACAAGAAACTTCCTGGAAAGAGTATTTTATGCGCTTAGCAGCAATGGAAGGTTTACCTGCACCACTTTCATTACCAAAAGATGAAATTAAATTGTTTCTGCGATTGCGAGTTCAAGGACAAAAGCTGTTTCGCAAAAAAGTAGATATCTTACCGGAATCTATAGATTTCATGACTCGTCCCTATGCTTGTTCCATTGCTAAAGCACAAAGCCTGTTAAATTTTAAACCAACAATTGATTTAGAAGAGGGAATGCAGCGAACACATGAGTGGCTGCAAAACACGGATATTCAAAAGTTACTTCAGTAATGAGATTAGTTTGTAGTTAGCGCTTTAGCGCTGAAGCGCCAACTACGAACTATGGTTTAGCATCAAAATAACTTTACCAAAAATTATTTTACTAGACCAAAAATGATAATTTGATTAATGCCATCTTTCTAGTGATAGATTTTATGTTTTATCAGTCTGCTTATTACATCAATAAAGCACACAATCTATTTAGCTAGAGACTAACAATTTACCTAAAATCTGGAATTTGATGCACATATAAATGACAACGAAGAACCGAAATTTAAAAGTTGATAAAATAAACTATGGTTTTTCAGAAACCTTATTTAGCATGAGCAATAATCAGCCGCGATTGAGCATCGGATTACCTGTATACAATGGTGATAAATTTCTCAAAGAAGCTATAGATTCACTCTTGGCTCAGACCTTTGAAGATTTTGAGCTAATTATTTCAGATAATGCATCTACAGACAAAACTGAGGAAATTTGTAGAGCTTATGCTGAGCAAGATAAACGTATACGTTACTACCGCAATGAAAAGAATATAGGTTGCGCCTGTAACTTCAATCGCACCTTTGAATTATCTTCAGGTGAATACTTTAAGTGGGCAGCCTATGATGACTTACACGCGCCTGATTTTCTGATGAAATGTGTGGAGGTACTTGATAAAGACCCTACCGTAATTTTGTGCCATTCCCATGCGTATTTCATTGACAAACATGGGAAATTTATCCAAAACTACGAGATTAAACTTAAGACAGATTTACTACAACCACACAAGCGTTTTCACGAGTTGCTGAGTAGGCATGTAAATTATCAATGTTACGGGGTAATCCGTGCCAGTGCCTTGAGGATGGTACCACCTATGGGCAGTTACGCCCAAGCAGACGCAACTTTATTGTTAAGGCTTGGTCTTCTTGGTCGGTTTTATGAAATTCCCGAATACCTATTTTTTGCCAGATACCATCTACAACAATCAATGAGTATGTTCTGTCCCAATTACTTATTGGTTATTAACGACGATCCCAAAGAATTATTGAGAATGAATTCTGACCTATATGCTTATTCAGTGTGGTTTGATTCAGCAAACGAGGGGAAAATTTTGTTACCACAT
Organism: aff. Roholtiella sp. LEGE 12411; assembly: GCF_015206995.1. Lineage (GTDB taxonomy): Bacteria > Cyanobacteriota > Cyanobacteriia > Cyanobacteriales > Nostocaceae > Komarekiella. The sequence continues at coordinate 19,206 of NZ_JADEXR010000087.1, forward strand.
TGGACAATTTTATGGGAGTATTCACGCTCTATATGGCTGTTTCAACTAAGTTTGTATGAGCGATTACGTTGCCATCTAAGTTTATATACGCAGTTAAAAGGTACAGAATATCTTTTGCTGAAAGATTTGTTTAAAGTTATTCAAATACTTTGGGAACGTTGGCAAATACCATCAAATAAAGAACAGCAAATTACACTTTGAGCTAATATTTCAAGAAATAAAAGCTGGCGATGGCTGCACCAAATTCTGCAAATAACGCAGCTTTTCATAAGCACCAAGACAAAACCAAACATGATCAAATTATGCTGAAAATATCTCAAATCCATCATTTTTTGTTTGCTACTTTAATGAGCCTCAGCCTTGCTGAAACCGTAAATGCTGAACAGACTGCAACACTGACTATTGCGGTAAATGGCATCCGTCACCAAAAAGGTGAAATTTGTTTTAGAGTTTTTGCAAATGAACGAGGATTTCCTCTAAGTGATACTAGTGAAGTTCAAAGTGGCTGCGCTAAGATTACCGGAAATTCTGTCAAAAAAGTTTTCTCTGGCTTAAAACCGGGTGCTTATGCTGTCGCTGTAGTTGACGATCAAAATGGCGATCGCAAACTCAACACAGACTTTTTTGGTATTCCCCAAGAAGGTTTTGGAATCTCCAAAAATCCCACTGTCTCAATCCAAACAGGAACACCAAAGTTTCGTGATGCTAGTGTTGCGGTAAGCAAAAATACAACACTCAACATCGTCATGAAATATTCACTTGATCCTTAAAAAGGACAACAATTAAAAATACTCCCCCACTCCCCACGCGATAGCCGCTATAAACAAGCTGATATTCTGCCGGAGACTAAAAATTTAATGAAAGATTTGACGATATTCCTGTCTAAGTCTTTGCTAAGCTGGCTGGCTATTCAGGTGTTTTTAACGCTTGTCTTTTTATGGTATCTGCGTTTGTCGCAAAAGAACTTATTACCAGATAACCAGTTGCCTAAAACAGCAGTGATTCTTTGCTTACGCGGAGCCGATCCTTTTTTACCTAACTGTTTGCGATCGCTTCTCAAACAAAACTACCCAGACTATGATTTGAAGCTAATCGTTGATAGTCACGAAGATCCTGCTTGGAAAATTGCCAGTAATACCATCACAGAGCAAGGAGCAACTAACGTTCAAATTAGCCCTCTAAGAATCGTACGCAACAATTGTAGTCTCAAATGCAGTTCTCTAGTGCAAGCTGTTCGTGAGTTAGACGATTCCTACAAGGTGGTAGCTTTAGTAGATGCTGATACAATAGTCCATCCCAATTGGCTGCGAGAATTAGTCAGTCCTCTAGCTGATGCCAAAGTGGGGGCGACAACTGGTAATCGTTGGTATGTGCCAACAGGTAGGCATTGGGGATCTTTAGTACGCTACATAGGTAACGTATCTACAGTAGTGCAAATGTTCCTCTTCCAAATTCCCTGGGGCGGGACTTTGGCTGTCAAAACAGAAGTGCTTCGCCAAACAGGGCTGCTAGATAAGTGGGCGCAAGCTTTAGGCGAAGATCTCATGATCCACAATGCTTTGAAAAAACAAGGGTTGCGGGTAAAGTTTGTGCCTTCTCTACTAATAGTCAATCGTGAAGAGAGTGATTTACCAAGCTTACTAGACCATCTCAAACGCTTGATGGTTTGTTCTCGATTTTATCACCCACGTTGGTTAGCTTTAGTTAGTGAAGCAATTTCTAGCATAGTGTTTCCTACTATAGCCATAGTGTTATTTCTAGAATCGTTGTTAGAGAAACAATGGGAAACAGCGGCACTTTTGTTTCGCAGCTATAGCATTTATACCATAGGATTACTTTTGCTAATGCTCATTGTAGAGCATGGTATCCAGCAAGTGATTCGCTTAAATGATCAACCACTGACAGAATTATCAGCTGTTACAATCATCAAAATGTTGATTGGAATTCCCCTCACACAGTGGGTTTATGGGTTAGCGATAGTATCATCACTGTGGATATCAACAGTCACCTGGCGCGGTGTCAGCTATCGAGTCAAAGGGCCTTGGAATATCCGGCTAATCGAATACCGCCCTTATCAATGGTTAGATCAACCTGTTGATAGTAAGGTTTCTCTTTAACGTCATTAGTCATTAGTCATTTGTTATTGGTCATTAGTTTATCGCTACAACCAACTAATACCAATTTGTAATTCCTAAATTTTTAAAGAAAGCATCTGTAGCCTTAATTTAAAGAATTGGTATAAAAACAAATGACCCTTGACCCTTGACCCTTGACTCTTGACCCTTGACCCTTGACTCTTGACTCTTGACTCTTAACAAATGACAAATTACCAATTAAAAAACATTATCTTGCACCATGAAAACACCACCTCTTCGGATTGCGCTATTTACAGGATTATATGCGCCGTTTTTAACAGGTGTCTCCGTCGCAGTACACCAACGGGTTCGTTGGCTATTACAACAGGGACATGAAGTTTTACTAGTTCATCCTCAAATTAACGACCAGTACCCCGAAAAAGTTGGCAAACGTCCGATGTCAGGACTGGATGAATTAAAGCCCTTCCCCAACTTTTCTGCTTATGCATTTCCTACCAAGCCGCTAATCTTCTACAAATCTCTTCCTCAACCGTTGAACTACCGCCATTGGAATGATACCAAGTTACTTGAGAGCTTTCGTCCCGATGTTGTAGTGGTTGAAGAAGCCGCGCAAATGAGAGGATTATACTCACTTTTATTGCAAGGTTATGGTCGCCCTGTTGGTACGGAATATGCAAGGCGTACAGGTATTCCAGTAATATCCCTTTTCCACACCGATATCGTTGCTTATATCAAATATTATTTGGGAGATCAATTCTTCAGCTTGGTACGTCCAATTATTCCTGCTCTAATCAAGCAATTCACTGAATCTTATGACTTTAATTACTTTTCTTCTCAAGAACAGTTGACTAAGTACAGGGAGATGAAATGCCAACGCGCCGAATACCTTCCCTATCAAGGTATCGATTGCGAAAAATTTCACCCGCGAAATATCTGTTACAATCCTATTCCCGATGACCACAGACCAATTCTGCTGTTTGTCGGACGCATCACTGCGGAAAAGAATGTTAGCCAACTTTTGGATGCATATCCGCTCATCGCTGCCAAAATTCCTGATGTTCATTTGGTAATCGTTGGTAGCGGCCCCCAAGATGAAGAAATTCGTGAGCGTGCCCAAAAGTTTGAATCTGGAATTACTATGTGGGGTGAATCTCACGGTACAGAACTTTTAGGTTGGTTCGCTAGGGCAGATGTATTTGTTAACCCGTCGGTTACTGAAAACTTCTGCACTACAAACAACGAAGCGCTGGCATCTGGAACCCCTGTGGTTGCTGCGCTTGCTCCTTCCACTTCCGAACAAGTATTTCCTGGACGCAACGGCTTTCTTGCTGAACCCAACAACCCGTCAGATTTTGCCCAAAAGGTAATTGCAATTCTGGAAAATCCTGACCTCAAAGCAAATTTAACTCAGCAAGCTCGTCCTTCTATACTCGAATTCGATTGGTCGGCATGTATGCAAAAGTTTGAAGACAAACTTTACCAAATCGTTGAAACATCAAAGAAGGTTGAGGTTGAGGCAGTATGAAAGTCTCATTCAACTGAGATATTGCACCAGTTCCAACAACCGCCTGAGAATTAATTTCCTCTTTTAGCTAAAGTCTTCTAAAAGAAGTTTGAGTCCACTAAAGTGGAGTTGGGCTATTAGCCTAGAACTTGAGTCTTGGGCGGACGAGGGTGCTAATTGAGAACGGAATAATAAAACCATAAAATTCGGTTTAAAAAATATTATTGCAAGACATAAACTCAGGAATTAAGTCCTAATAATTGATTGAATAGACTTGATTTTTAAAGTTTAGTCATCAACAATAAACATTAGGTCTAACATCTTGATAGACGCTCTTGGTGACAACTTAACCTTATCCAATGTCCAAAGTCCGCGAAAGCGGACTTTATTTATGAAAGTCGCCGGGAAACTCCGTCAAGAAAGTGGCCCCAGAGGGATGGTCGTCCGCCGATTTAGGGTAAGACTTCCGCAAGAACTCTCTGTCTAAGTCTTATTTTGTGCGTAATAGCTTATATACTTTTTACAAGCGATCGCTTGTGTTTTTGTGCGTGAACCTTGATATTCTAATCTCGAATGCTAGACTCTTTGTCTGAACGGTTAATTCAAGAGTCTTTAGAAAGAATTTCTCAACTAACACTGATGATGAACGCCCATCGACTTTCTACTATTGTCCGAGTAGATAAAGTAGTAATGCTTGAACAGGGGTGTATTGTAGAACAAGGAAGGTTAAAGAGTTACTAGAACAGCTTGGTAAGTTGGTAAAGGTAAATAATGGTAATAATGGTTGTCGTAATTAACACCCTTATTTCGCTGATACTGCTCTATGCAGTTTGGCGAGTCTGGCGACTCAAGCAGCAGCTAGCATACATAGCAGATAGGTTAACTGACTATGAACGTTGTACCCATGCAGCGTTGTATCAAGCACCTGAAAACATTTATATAAGTCAACAGAGTATTCATAACTTGCGCCAGGGAAACCAAGGTTTACAGGTGCAAATTCGACAAGTGCGACAAATTGTCAGCCTGTTATTTTTAGGACGACAAGTTTGGCGGGGAAATTTTCGCAGACTAAATTTTACATCTGGAAAAAAGATAGTCACAAAATGAGTTAATGAATAAAAGCAACATTTCTGGCTGATATATTGTCACGATAAATTAAATGAATAAAATCCTTTGGGTCTTGCAAGGAGAGAAAACCCACTTAAAATAAGTCTAAGGAGAGAAACAACAAGATGTCTAATAACCGTTCTGGAGTATTTATTGGCGGGTTGATGTTGGGAGCTACCATCGGCGCTTTGACCGGGTTGCTAGCAGCTCCACGTACAGGGCGTGAAACGCGTAAACTATTGAAGAAATCTGCCAATGCTATCCCAGAATTGGCAGAAGATTTATCAACAAGTGTACAAATCCAAGCAGATCGTCTTTCTGCTAGCGCACTACGAAACTGGGATGATACTTTAGATAGATTAAGGGAAGCGATCGCAGCTGGTATAGATGCTAGTCAGCGAGAAAGCCAAGTCTTGAAGCGGCAAACAGCTGTAGAAGACTCAGATACTGTTCCCCAGCAATTAGAACGCTCATAAATAGCATAACTGTGATTCATCCCCTGTTTTGGTTGGGACTATCCATACTATTAGTCGCTACCAGTTTGACTGCGGTTTTGGTAGCGGCAATACCAGCTTTGCAGGAACTAGCACGCGCTGCCCGCAGTGCAGAAAAGTTATTTGATACCCTTTCACGAGAGTTACCACCTACTCTAGATGCAATCCGCATGACTGGCTTAGAAATCACTGACTTAACTGATGATGTCAGTGAAGGTGTCAAAAGCGCCGGCCAAGTCGTTAAACAAGTTGACCAAAGCCTCGATACTGCAAGAAAACAAGCTCAAAATCTGCAAGTAGGCACACGTAGCGTCTTTGTAGGCGTAAAAGCAGCTTGGAGAAACTTCACGCGCCCAAAACCTACGAGGCGAACAGTTGAGCGTCTGCCAATCAATGAAAAACCACCGCTAACGTTGCGCGAACGAGAATCACTCAGGCAGGAAAATCGCCGGATAAAAACAGAGGCATATCGCACTGAGGATGAAGATTTACTTTCCAAGCCCACAGCCTCCGACGATTGGTATAACCAAGATTAAAAAGCATCTTGGGCATTGGGCATTGGGCATTGGGCATTGGGCATTGGGCATTGGGCATTGGGCATTGGGCATTGGGCATTGGGCATTGGGCGTTGGGCATTGGGCATTGGGCCTGTGTCTGTTACCCAT
>NZ_JADEXR010000088.1 GCF_015206995.1 aff. Roholtiella sp. LEGE 12411
GGCATGGGGCATTGGGCATGGGGCATTGGGCATGGGGCATTGGGCATTGGGGATGGGGCATTGGGGATAGGGCTTTGGTAGCTTCTTTACCATGCCCCATGCCCAAAAACTCTATTCCCTAGTGGGTGGGGTTTTGCATACAAAAGTTTACATTTAAAAATGGTAATAGCTCGTACATATACATAAAATATCACTTGAACGCAAACATTTAAACATTGGAATTTAGCGATTATTCTTCGGAATTTTACAATATGACTTGTAGCTTAATTTATCCCTAAATGGAGTAATGTTTAGGGTAAGAAATAGCACATAAAATACTCATTTGAGAGTGCTTGAATATCTCTCCAGCACAAAATATTTCTGTGTCTGCAAAACTAGTAAATTCTACGTATATGTCTAACTACCAAGCAAAATCTGAGACCATGTATCAAAGTCCAGCTGGTGGTAAGTGTTTAACACCGTTTCAGCGCAAACTGCTGTTAGAGAATTTGCAAAAAAGTTTAGCTGAATCTTACCGCCAACGAATTGAAATCATGTTGTTAGCAGATGAGGGAAAAGCGCAAACGGAGATTTGTCAAACCTTGGGGTGTTGTGCAGCAACAGCAAGACATTGGATGCATATCGCGCAGACGGGGATGGCGCACCAATGGCAAGATTGTCCCATTGGTCGCCCTAAAGCCGTGAATGATCAGTATTTAGAGCGTTTAAAGCAACTAGTTAACAACAGTCCTCGCGATCATGGCTATGCTTTTCGACGCTGGACAGCAAACTGGCTTGCGAAACATCTAGCAAAGGAATTTGGCATAAAGGTAAGCGATCGCCATATCAAGCGGCTGCTCAAACAGCTGGGATTATCTACACTAGCAAAATCCAGCAATGCTGAAGAAAACAGCATTCCGCAAACTCAAAGAGCAAACATTTTGATTAGTGACCTCAAGTCAGTAAATATTCCAGATAGTTCCGAATTTTTACCAATAAACTTCGCAAACTTAGGCAAAGATTCAGATATTTATGGCGCAAGATATATCCGCTCCATTGCTTTCTCTGCAACAGTTCAACAATACTCTGGGTTATTCTCTTTCGACAGAGGAATTTCAGCACTGTCTTCAACAAGGTAAATTTATCAACCCAAAAGTCGGTAAATTCTGGCAAGGAACCGATGCTCAACCAGGAATCTATATTGCGATCGCTGGTAAAGTCAGGTTGCTGGATAGCGCCGATGAGTTAATCGCCACCTTGGAGGTGGGAGACTCTTTTGGGGAATTTACCTTGTTTAACGAAGTTGACTTTAAACCTTATGCAGCAAGAGCTTCAGTCAACTTGCAACTATGCTTTGTTCCCGGTGAAGTACTTGGGCCATTAATGGCTAGATATCCCGAAATTCGGGAGCATTTGTTGGCTAGGGCGCTGTCTCGTAACCCCCAACAGCTGGACTCAGCTCAGCCTGTATCTGATTCCAAACGGCTGCATGAAACGAATATTTTGTCAACTCCAGCAGTCGAGCCACGCCAGAGAAAGATTAGCAAAGCCTATTTTCCCAACTCCACCCAGCGAGTCGGACATTTATTACAGCGGGTGATTCGGCGCTATCCGTTTTTTGCTCAACAGAGTGGATCAGATTGCGGTGCAGCTTGTTTAGTGATGGTGTCTCGCTATTGGGGGAAAAACTTTAGTGTCAATCGCCTGCGGGATATCGCCAATGTTGATCGCAATGGCTCGTCACTGCGGGGATTATCGGCGGCGGCGGAAAGTATTGGGTTTGCCACGCGACCGGTGAAAGCGAGTCTTGACCAATTGGCGAAGCAAAAATTACCTGCGATCGCCCACTGGGAGGGGAAGCACTACATTGTTGTTTATGAAATCACTCCGAAAGAGGTGATTGTGGCAGATCCGGCTATTGGTCAACGTAGCCTCAGCCACGCCGAATTTAAAGCCAACTGGACTGGCTATACACTGCTGCTGCAACCCACAGCCTGGTTGAAGGATGCCAAGGAGACTACAACTCCCTTTTGGCAATTCTTTGAGTTGATGAAGCCTCACTCTTTGGTAATGCTGGAAGTGTTTATCGCTTCCTTATTTATCCAGATATTTGGACTTGTTACTCCCCTATTCACGCAGCTCATTTTAGACCGAGTGGTAGTGCAGCGTTCGGAACTAACTTTAACGGCGGTGGGGATAGGGTTACTGATGTTTAGTTTATTCCGTGTGGCCATGACGGGGTTGCGGCAATATCTGTTAGACCACACGGCGAATAAGATCGATTTAGCATTGATTGTGGGATTTATTCGCCATACCCTGCGGCTACCCTTAAGTTACTTTGAGTCCCGTTATGTGGGGGATATTATCTCTCGTGTACAGGAAAACCGCAAAATTCAACGCTTCCTCTCCGGCGAGGCACTATCCATCCTACTAGATTTAGTCACTGTCTTTATCTATTTAGGATTGATGTTTTGGTACAGTTGGAAAATGGCGTTGCTGGTATTAGTCATCGTACCGCCTTTTCTCCTGCTAGCAGTGATTGCTACACCTTTTTTACAAAAGATTTCTAGAGAAATCTTTAATGCTGTTGCTAAAGAAAGTAGCTATCTAATTGAAGCTCTTTCTGGTGTGCGAACAGTTAAATCCACAGCAGTAGAACAGACAGTGCGTTGGCATTGGGAAGAGTTATTAAGTAAGGAAGTAAAAACTAACTTTTCTGGGCAAATTATCAGCAATCGCCTGCAAATATTCAGCAACACAATTGAAGCAGTGGTAACTACCCTGTTGCTGTGGTTTGGGGCGTACCAAGTGATTCACAATGAGCTAACCATTGGGCAATTGGTAGCATTTAATCTGTTGCTAGGGAATATTATTACACCCTTTCAACGATTAACAGTTTTGTGGAATCAATTGCAAGAAGTTGTGATTGCGGTGGAACGTATTAATGATGTGTTGGATACGGAACCAGAAGAAGATTTGCAGCATCAGGCGCGGCAATCTTTACCACCCATTCAAGGTAACATTCGCTTTGACAATGTGACGTTTCGCTATCACCCTGAAAGCGATATGAATGTTTTGGAAAACCTTAGTTTTGAAATACGCAGTGGGCAAATGGTTGCTCTGGTGGGACGGAGTGGTTCCGGGAAAACCACGATTTCTAAGCTGGTTTTGGGGTTATATCCCCCCACAGATGGCAAAGTGTTGATTGATGAGCATGATATTACCAGTCTTTCGTTGCGTTCTCTACGCGAACAGGTTGGGGTAGTTGATCAAGATACCTTTTTGTTTGGCGGAACCATTCGGGAAAATATTAGCTTGGCACATCCTGGAGCAACTTTGGCAGAGATTATTGAGGCGGCGAGATTGGCGGGTGCTGATGAGTTTATTAAAAAGTTACCTATGGGTTATGAAAGCCAGATTGGTGAAGGAGGGGGGATGTTATCTGGAGGACAGCGACAAAGAATTGCGATCGCCAAAGCGTTGTTAGGTAATCCCAAGCTGTTAATTTTGGATGAGGCGACTTCCCATCTAGATGCAGAGTCAGAAAGGATTATTCAGACGAATTTAAACACAATTCTCAAAGGCAGAACCACCTTAATAATCGCCCATCGCCTGTCAACAGTGCGGAACGCCGATTTGATTTTGGTACTGGATAGAGGCGTATTGATTGAGAGGGGGACTCACCAAGAATTGATGGCCAAGCGGGGACATTATTATTATCTCAATCATCAGCAGTTAGATGTTGCGGGGTGAAACAAGAGGACAAGGAGGAAGCTTTTCTTGTCTCCCCACTCTCAAAATCCAAATCCAAAATTGTAAAAAAGATTGAGATTAGTTTGTAGTGAGGGCTTCAGCCCTCAAATTAGGACTAAAGTCCTCACTACAAACCTTTAATTATTCACACCGCTCTACTTATCAGGAAAAATCATGCCAAACACATTGAATGGAAAGGCTCAAACCCAAATCCATGAGGTAGAACAGCACGAGGAAATTTTAAAGGAGCAAACACCAGCTAGATCAAGTGATGATTGGGCTGACGCAACCAAAGATTTACTTGATAGCTTGCCCCAGGTTTGGACAAGAGGATTACTATATTTTCTAGTAGTATTTGTGTCGATCATTTTACCTTGGGCGATGCTATCTAAGGTGGATGAAACGGGTACAGCAAGAGGGCGACTTGAGCCAAAGGGAAAGACAGTTAGGCTAGATGCTGCCGTAGCTGGTACTGTTGCCGAAATTCGGGTAAAAGAAGGTGATTCGGTTAAAGTTGGGCAGACTTTATTGGTGTTGGAATCGGAATTAGTTAAGGCAGAATTGCGGCAAGTACAAGATAAATTGGAGGGGCAATTAAACCGACTTTCTCAGTTAAATTCATCTAAAAGTCAGTTAGTTGTATCTTTGACAACGCAACAGCAACAAAACCAATCTCAAGAATTGGAAAAGCAATCTCAAATTGACCAAGCGCGACAGAATATGAATACGCTTAGAAATTCTTATGACTTACAAAAAGACGAAAAATTGGCTCAAGTCAATCAAGCACAGCAAACTGTTGAGCATAGTCAAACAGCTAATAAGTTAGTAAACAGTAGTTTGGCGAGTACCCAGCGAGAAGTTGAACGCTATCGCAGTCTTTGGCAGTCAGGGGTTGTCCCAGAAATTAATGTTGTGGATAAGCAAGATATAGCTAAAGACAAGCAACAATTATACGAACAAAATCAGTCAGATATTCAGCAAGCTAAACTACGTTTGGTAGAACAACAGAGTAGTTATGAGCGGACTATTCGGCAAGCAAATGCAGATATTGAACAGGCACAATTGCGACTGAAAGAACAGGAAAGGAGTTATCAGACTTTGACTCGTTCCAGCAAGCTAGCTGTGCTAAAAATTGACGAGCAACAGAAGAGTTTGGAGACAGAAATTACTACGCTTCAGGCGGAAATTGCTCAAAGTAAGAGTCAGATTGTCTCATTAAACTTTCAGTTAGGACAACGAGAGTTAAGAGCCACCGTGAATGGTAGACTGTTTCAGTTACCAATACAACGGGCTGGGTCTGTAGTGCAGCCTGGAGCAATGATTGCGGAGATTTCGCCCCAAGGTTCACCTTTAATAATTAGGGCGCAAATGGCGACAACTGAGAGTGGCTTTTTACGAAGAGGATTGCCAGTAAAGTTAAAATTTGATGCTTATCCGTTTCAGGATTATGGAATAGTAGAAGGAGAACTATTAGAAATTTCTCCTACTACCATAGAGGTGGATACAGCTAATGGGAAGGTGGCAGCTTATGACTTAGAAATTGCCCTCAACCAAAATTGTCTTCTCTCAGCCAATAAGTGTATTGCCTTGCGTCCTGGCGATACGGCAACGGCCGAGGTAATTGTGCGCCAGCGTCGGATTATTGATTTTCTGATTGACCCATTTAAGAAGTTGCAGCAGGGTGGGGTCAAATTGTAAGGATTTCGTAGTACTTATGCATTTCTAAACCTAACCACCCAACCTCCTTTCCAGGGAAGGGGGAGAAAAAAGCCCCTCCTTTAGTAGAAAAGGAGCTGTGAAGACGTCAATTTTTCACGTTTAATTTAGTTTATCTACTGAGGAGAAACATCATGTCATCAACTATTACGATTACCAATGAAAATATTCTTCAACAAATCAAGCTATCCTGCAATATTCCTAAGATAGTTGAGCAGATTGTTAACTGCAAAGTGATTAGATATACTGCTGAAGTAGCTGGTATAAAAGTGGAGACGGAAGAATTACAAAAAGCAGCAGACTTATTCCGCTTGATGAATAAACTCACCAGTGCTGAAGAGACATGGACTTGGCTGGAAAAACATAGTTTGTCTTTAGATGATTTTGAAGAGATTGTCTATAACGGTATCCTTGTTAATAAGTTAAGCCAACATCTATTTAGAGATAAAATCGAACCTTATTTCTTTGAACATCAGCTAGACTACGCTGGTGTGATAATGTATGAGGTTGTGTTAGATGATGAGGACTTAGCGCTAGAACTTTTTTATGCGATTAAAGAAGGTGAGATGAGTTTCTATGATGTTGGTCACAAATACATTCAGGATACAGAGTTACGCCGTTCTGGAGGATACAAAGGAATGGTGTTCCGCAACTCACTGAAGCCAGAAATTTCTGCTGCTGTTTTTACTGCTAAACCACCGGAGCTTATCAAACCAATTTTGACTTCTAAGGGAGTACACTTGATTTTAGTTGAGGAAATTATTCAGTCGCAATTGAATGACAAGTTGTACCAAGAAATTTCTTCATATTTGTTTTCTGAATGGTTGAAGCAACAAATTTCAAAAATTGAGGTTATTAAGCACTGGAACGACCTTAACTGAGTTCTTCTCTTGAAGTTTAACCTTGAGAGGTATATTGGCTTGCACACCTTTGGCTTACTCCAATGGTGTGTAGATATCTTCAGAGTTAGGATTGAGATAGGGATGCTCTATATCAATCCTAGATTTATCTAAATATTTGAGTATATATTTCATCCTTGATTCTGGAGATTCATCACCATTTGTGTGAGCTTCTAGCAAAGCATTGGCAACAATTTGACAACGGTTAATCCCAAAAGTTTCTTGATACCTAAATTGTCGCTCTGGGTGTTCAGCCAACCCAATTCCAGGTGCAAGCACTTTAGTAAATAAGGGAGTTTGAGGTTGAAAGTGGGATTTATTTTCTGTATAAATAGTTTTTAATACTTCCCAAACTAATTTATATTGGACATTATCAAATCGAAGAATTCCTGAATCGTAGCGCTTATATTTTAAAGGGTTGTATAAGACTTTTAAAGTGAAAGGAACATTCATTGCATTCAATCTTGTCGTTATACATTTCATGGCTACAATTGCAGCCTCATGACTGAAGTTAAAGTAAACAAATACCGCCTGATTGGAAAAATTTGCTGGATGCCCAAAATCACCAGATGCATCTCCCATTACCAAATAGAAATCCTGCTGTAGATAGCTAGAAGGAGACCATATTGCTACAAGATCACCTACCATAGCCGATTGGTTTGTCAACGGAAGATGGTGGTTTCGTTGAATGTGTATAATAACACCATCATACTGTACAGCTAGACTGCCATCAGCTTCTTCTTTTAGGACGCGGTAATCTGGATGAAACCAACCTTTTCCTATATTGTTACTCTCCAATTGTTCGTAAAATTCCCAATCAATTTCTACAGAAGCTATTTTTTTTAAAATTAGGTCATTTTTCTGAAATCCTTGGCTTGCTTCTGTCACAAGTGAGCCTTCGCAATAAATGCTATATATTAATCTTAGCAACTGTAAGTTTAAACACTTATATTGAATCTCCTGAGGCATTTTTTGTAGCTGTGCTAGTGTAGCAGTGGGAATTTCTATAGTGGGGAAGTTCTCATAAGTGAGACGTAAGTCAGAAGCTGTTATTTTAAGATTACTAGCGATATGCTGCAATATCTTAAGTAATTGCATAATAGTTGTTATTAATGGTAGTTGCTAGAATGTAGTGCTGTGTCTATAATATCTGATACCGTTAAACCAAAAACTGAGCTAAAAGATTTTTCTGGTTGGCAAAGTAAATTTTTTCCTACTTCCATCATACAAATGAACTGATTATTAGATAAATTGGGATCTTGAAGGATACCCAAAATTCTAGAAATTAACCCAAGTCCAGCAAATTGAGTAACTCGTTTAAGGAAATCAGTGTGGTCTTCTAAAACTTTGGGGTAAGTATTGATGTAAGCTTTGGTCATAGCTGCAATTGAGGGATAAATACTTTCTAGAGGCATTGTGGCTAGCTGTAAAGATTGCTCTAGTTCAATACCAGGATGTACAGTGATACTGTTAAGCCATACTAACAAATAACCAGCAATTGCTATTCCTAAATCGCAGGCTGGCTCACCCCAGCTAAAACGTTCCCAATCAATAAGTTTAATTAAGCTTACATCATAATAATCAGTTTTTGATAAAAGCTTCTCCGACTGCCTGTGAATTAAAATTTTACTTAACTGAAGATTATTATGGGTTAGACAGCAGTTAGACTGATGAGCCACAAGCTCAATAACTGCATTTTTCAGTTTTTCATAGCGTTGGTAAAAAGAAATAAATCTTAACCCTTCTACTGGAAACTTACTTAAATTTTCAGGTTCAATCCTATTGAAAATATACTTATTGTAAGGAAAAGTATATTGAAAACTGTCTTTATATTTTGTTAAATATTTATAGCAATTATGAGAATTTCTAGTTTCAGAATGTAGTGTTGCTAAAGTATGTCCAACTAATTTAGCAATTGATATTGGGAAAGATTTATTATTTTCATAATAACTCTCTAAATTAATAGAATCACTCGAATATTTGTAAACTAGTATAGAATTAAGTTCATCATAATAAAGTATATTGGGAGCCAATGATGATGTATAGAATAAATCAGGACAAGATGGCAAAAAGTCATAAATATACCGCTCATTGCTAATCGAGTTGCCCAGAATATCCTCATATTTATGATATACCTGCTTAACAACTATATTGTAAATTGGTAGATTGAGTATCCAATAGTGATTTCTGCTATATTTAGCATCAACTTGCAGATATTCTAAATCTTTTTCTTGGCATATACTAGCGTCAACCAAGTATTTAAATAAGTTTTGATGGTTTAACTTACTTTTCATAAAGAGCCTATTTGTAGTTTTGTAATTGCAGAAATCAAAACATTACTGCTTTGATTTCTGCTTGAAAAATAAGTGAATTCGGTCAGTCTTAAACTATCTAATCGTCAAACTCCAAGAAAGCAAGTGCAGCAATTGTAGTTCATAATTGCTAACTGATGTAGGAAAGGAAAAAGGTTAAATATATACAAAATAGTGTTCATTCTTATCCTTAAACCTTTTCCTTTACCTTACTTTTGAAAGTTAATAATCTTAAACAGCAAGAACATCAAACAAAGGCAGCAAAAGCAGCATGTGTTTGACAATTACCACTAGTACAACTATTTGAGACACCGCTATTAGCCGCTAATCCTCCTGTTACCTGACCGATTTCATCATCATTTAAATAGTTTAGGAAACTTTCCGAATCGGCAAACAATGCAGTACCAGCTGGTTTGATGTCATTAAGTTTGATATTAGCCATTTGAGTTTAGTCTCCAATACAAGTATGTTAGTCATTAGGAATCAAATAGTCATGTTTGCTTCCTAATTAGATTTTATTAAAAAGGCTTAAAGATGCCTAGACATTTCAACAAAGTCAAAAGGCCATAAAAGTTACATATTTAGGTAAAAATAGTCAGCTATTTCTGGTAAAATCTATGTTTTGTAGAGGATTGTAGAAGTAGATAAGCTTGACAAGAGACGAAACTAAAATAGTTATGTCCCCATAGATTTTGAACTAACCAAAAGCCAAAAAAATTAGCCTAAGAATCCCCTAAGACTGAACGATAAAAATTTAATGCTATTTTATTCTGGCAGTAGCAGCAAACATCATGCTATTCGCTAAAATCTGTCTGATTCAGGTGAGATGTGCCGCAAATTGCGCGATCGCTTTCCACAGCCTCTACAAAGTTGGCATCCAAACTCTAGGCTGCTCAACATCTCTTCATGAGTTTGATATACTCATATTGTACTTATCAAGCTGATCCTAGTTATGAGGTAATATGACAACGCCCATAAGTAAGTCGGCGTGAATAAATCAAAGTACATTAAGTAATGTAAGATTTATTCCTCTGCTTGAATGTCTTTATGTCGAGCGCGTCTATTCGGTTGTAAACCGCTTGTTTCCCAAGATTGTACCTATCAAGGAGTGCAGCAACGGGGAACGGATCGATTTCTACTGTCATAAGAGTGTCCAGTGGACAGTCTATCACAGGGCGATCGCTAATTTTGGCTGCTGACTTTCTCCCAGCCCCCTAATTGCCGATGTCGTGTAACTACTATTTTCCGACTTGGAGAGCGAGTCACATTCAATCGCAAACTAACCTGTTAAATAAAGACACAGAAATAATCGTTGTATTTACCAAAGTTTGCGCCTGATTAAAATCCGAATCACCCGTAATCAAAAAATCTGCTTCGGCTGCTACAGCACAAGCTAAAAACTTTGCATCTTTTGTGTCTCTTGGAAAATCAATTGACACATTGACATCAATTAGCGTCGCAAATGTATCAATAATTTCAAACCATGACGCTCTCACTTCATCTGTCAACTTAAACTTCGGGCGACTTAATACCTCTTTATATTCCGCTACAATTTCAAATGAAACAATCCATTCCCAGTCGGGATTATCAAAAATAAACTGTTGGGACTGCTCTTGGGACTCTACCCTTAAGAACAGCAGAAACTAAAACATTCGTGTCAATAACAACTTTCATTCTCCGCGTCGGTAAGCTTCAATCTCTGCTGCTATTTCTGCTTCGCTAATATCTTGTACTCCTGGTAGCGACTGTGTTTTATCAAATAAATCTCTCAGTTTTTTACTAATAGATGCTCTGGGGTTCTCCTCAGCTAAGATAATTATTTCTACTCGCTGTCCTGCTTGAAAAGGTAAATCAGATAATATTACTTGCTTTGGATCTGTAATGGTGATGTATTTTTTGTAAGCGTTCATAATTCCTTACTGACTTAAAAAACTAAAGTGGAAATGGCATTTTCTTTTTGCTTGATAATCAGCTTGGGTCTAATGCCCCTTGTGCCAATGATATCGCCGCACTGCAAAGTGCAGCTTCTCGGTAACAAAAGTTCTAGATCCCCCTAAATCCACGCCACTTGCTTTACTACAGCTAAAAATGGTTAGGCAAAGCCCATCGTAAACATCGCATTAACTGTGTCAACTTCATGAGTCTGATATACTCATATTGTACTTATCAAGCTTGTTCCTAGTTATGAGGTAAGATGACAACGCCGATATCATCTAATCCAGAAACGGTAGAAACCAAGCGACAGAACTTCAACATTACTCCAGAACAAGAAGCAAAGCTCAACTGGCTACGTGATGCGATCGCAGATCCAAATACCAAAGAAACAATCCTGAAGTTAGAAGCAGAAGAAGAGCGTTACCGCCTCGAAGAACAAGGAGTCTCCCTTGAGCCTAAAACTACTCATTGATGAAGACTCCCAGGCAAAACGTTTAGTTAATTTGTTATGGAGTGGTGATCATGATGTTAGTTAAAGAAGCCGAGAAAGTATTAGACGCGTTGACATGACCAGAGTTTATTTAGACACAAGTATTTATAACCGCCCCTTTGATGACCAAACACAGCCAAAAGTATTTCTAGAAACACAAGCTGTCATCTTAATTTTACAAATGGTCGAAGCCAAATTAATAGAATTAGTTAGTTCTTCAGTTCTAGAATATGAAAATAGCCGTAACCCATTTCCTGTAAACCAACAGTCAATGGAGCGATACTTACAAATAGCTACATTGAGAGTATTACTAGATGGAAATATTAGAGGGAGAGCAAAACAACTAGAACAACAAGGGATTAAAGCCATTGATGCTCTCCACGTTGCTTGTGCCGAAGCTTCTCAAAGTGATTATTTTATCACTTGCGATAAAAGATTAATCAATCGCTGTCAAGGTTTAACACTCAAAGCAATTAATCCAACTGATTTCATTTTGGAGATAGAAGATGACAATTAAAGTTATTAACGAACAGCAAAACTTACAAGAAGTAATACAAGTTTTACTTACACATTTAGAGCCATCCAAGGTAATGAAATTTTGGGCAGCTTGTAAATTAGGCGAAGGTAATTATTTACAACTAAAAGAAAAGCTGTTTGCTCAAGATAATGTTGATAGTTTGTATGAAAAAATTCAAGCCTATCAAGACAGGTCATGAAACATAGATGAGTGAGAATTTACAACTCTTAGATGTTATTGCCCTAAGAGGTTGTTTGAAAAGTCCTTTTCTCGGTAACAAAAGTTCTAGATCCCCCTAAATCCACGCCACTTGCTTTACTACAGCTAAAAATGGTTAGGCAAAGCCCATCGTAAACATCGCATTAACTGTGTCAACTTCATGAGTCTGATATACTCATATTGTACTTATCAAGCTTGTTCCTAATTATGAGGTAAGATGACAACGCCGATATCATCTAATCCAGAAACGGTAGAAACCAAGCGTCAGAACTTCAACATTACTCTAGAACAAGAAGCAAAACTCAACTGGCTACGTGATGCGATCGCAGCTCCAAATACCAAAGAAATAATCCTGCGTTCTTTGAAATTATCCAAAAAAATTACTCAAGTGTGTAAGCCTTTTCTTAACAAACACTTAACGCGCACAAGCTCGATAATATGAATCAAGCCAAACTCGAACCCAAACTATACAGCCTCTTTAACTAAGGCGAAAGCGTTTCAGCAGCGTCCTTTATCATCCATAAAACAGCGATCGCCATTCCCAATTCCATCAAAAAGCGATCGCAGTTTTGTAGTGAATTGGAAGCAATCGGGCTTTTAGGTATAATGAGTTGAGGTAGAGATCGAGTAACACAACTGTTCCGAGAATAAACCTATAAACCTATGAGTATTCAAATCGAATTTAAAGTTTCTGCTCCACCATTTCGTTGGGATGAAGCTGGAGGTATTCGCATTGGTCAGAGTCGTGTTACCCTCGATAGCCTCTTAGCCGCATATCATAGTGGCTCTACACCTGAAGAAATTGCGGTTCAGTATTCCGTTCTCCATTTAGAGGATATATACTCAGCGATCGCTTACTACCTTAGTCATCGTCAGGAAATTGATAGCTACTTAGAGCAACGTCACCGAAAATCTCAGCAACAACGCAGTGAATTTGGAAAGCAGTATAACTTGGCTAATCTTCGGCACCGATTGCTTGATCGTTATTAGACTCAAGGAGCACTAATAACCAGTGCGTTTACTAACGGATGAGAATTTCAATGGTTCGATATTGCGAGGCTTGATTAGACGCTTGCCTAAGTTAGATGTACATTCAAGATACAGAGTTACGGCGAAAAGGGGGATATCGAGGGACAGTGAGTCGCCAAGAGTTAAAGCCAGAGATTTCTGCTGCTATCTTTACGGCTACACCGCCACAAATTCTCAAACCAATTTTGACTTCTAAGAGGATGTTTTAAAAGTCCTCAAGCGTGTGTTTCACTACCCTGGCTACCGAGAAACGGCTACGAGAGAATCGGAGTTTTGAGATTGCGCCCCTGAGTCACATTTAAGGCTCAAGCCAACCCTTTTCAAACAACCTCTAAGGGAGTACACCTGATTTTGGTTGAAGAGATTATTAAACCGCAACTCGATGAAAAATTGCGGTTTAAAATTTTTGCCAATCTATTTACAGAATGGATGAGGCAACAAGTTGAGGAAGTAGAATTGGTAATTAGTCTGGAATCAAATACAGCATCGGATTAATATTAATTTAACAGGGATACTTCAAGTATCTTTTGACTTTCTTCAAAATAGTTCACGGTTTGAATTTGCGTTTCTATGCTCAACATTTTGGCTCTGTTGTTGGCGATCTAAATATGAATCTTTATCGTTCTTACCTACAACATATCCAAAGGCTGCACTTCCAATAGCTAGGAACAACAGTAAAACAATTGCTTCGTAACCATTAGGTTGATAAACAGGAGGCTGACTCATAAATTAATTTTCCGTTAATATAACTAATAATTTACCATAAATATAGGGTGAACGACATAAGTATTAAGACTACGTGTTTCACCCTATAAACTGAAGAATTTTCAATTATCTACAGGGGTATTATAGCTTACTAGCGACTATTACGACCCACTGCATATCCCAGAGCAGCAGAAGCTACACCAAGGCTGATAAGTGCAAAGATAGTGAAACCACCATGAGCTAATCCTATTTCTTCGTTGGATAGTTCGCTAAGAAAGCTTTCTTCATCCATAAAAAGAGATGAACCAGCAGGTTGAATGTTGTTAATACGAATGCTTGCCATGATTGAATTTCCTCTTGCGTCAATACTAAGTGAAAAGTGCTTTTTGCTGATTGCTAAACCTACATATATATAGGAAATAATGTAGGGTTAGAAGAGTCTTGCTAAAGTAATCAGACTTGGTAAATTACAAATGCTTCTTAACCTGTTCTAAATATTTAGAATAAACAGAGTTTAGAAGTAGCGACCTTTGATGTAGGAAGCGGCAAAGGTAACACCAACAACGGTAAGACCAATGCTTAAACAAGCTCCACTACTGGCTGTAGTGATAGCTGTCCAAGTACCAGCACCTTGAGTACCTATTTCATCTTCAGTCAAAGACATCAAATAGCTTTCTTGATCTGCAAATAGATCATAACCAGATGGACGTAAATCGGAAATTTTGATATTAGCCATTAGAAAGTTACCTCGGAATTTACTTAACTTCAGATTTATTGTAGTTTTTGAGTATTTAAAAAACAATATTAAGCATGAGTCTAGTTTGATTTAAATAAAATAATAATGTCCCAATTAGATTTAGATATATATCTTTTCGATTTCATATAACTTTTAAAAGTTTAGATACTTTTATTATGAAATAAATCTGTATCTTAGATAAGATACAGATTTATTTCATCAAAAATTACTGCTAAATTCTCAGCCTTAAGGGGCTAATTTCAAAAACTTAACAATCTAAAACTCAGATCTTGCGATCATTACGACCCACTGCATATCCAAATGCAGCAGAAGCTACACCAAGGCTGATAAGTGCAAAGATAGTGAAACCACCATGAGCTAATCCTACTTCTTCGTTGGATAGTTCGCTAAGAAAGCTTTCTTCATCCATAAAAAGAGATGAACCAGCAGGTTGAATGTTGTTAATACGAATGCTTGCCATGATTGAATTTCCTCTTGCGTCAATACTAAGTGAAAAGTGCTTTTTGCTGATTGCTAAACCTACATATATATAGGAAATAATGTAGGGTTAGAAGAGTCTTGCTAAAGTAATCAGACTTGGTAAATTACAAATGCTTCTTAACCTGTTCTAAATATTTAGAATAAACAGAGTTTAGAAGTAGCGACCTTTGATGTAGGAAGCGGCAAAGGTAACACCAACAACGGTAAGACCAATGCTTAAACAAGCTCCACTACTGGCTGTAGTGATAGCTGTCCAAGTACCAGCACCTTGAGTACCTATTTCATCTTCAGTCAAAGACATCAAATAGCTTTCTTGATCTGCAAATAGATCATAACCAGATGGACGTAAATCGGAAATTTTGATACTAGCCATCAGATGCTTTCCTTTGATTTTTTAATGGATTATGTTTAGTGATAATCAGAAATACATCCTGATTTATTACATATTTAATTGTATTTTTAAAATGGCTACAACTCAATACAAAAAATAATTTACTTTGACATTAAAAAAATATTAATGTCCCTTTTTTTTTAAATATTTATATTGCTATTTTTCATAAAAAATCTCCCTTTTAAAAAAAGAGGCAGATTTTTTATGAAAAATAACAAATTTAACGAAATTAAGCATCAGGAGCAGAAGCTATTCTCTCTTCTAACCAATTTTTGAAGAGGAATTCTAAAATTTGCTCTCTGACTTCACTCAAGTCAGATGGAAACCACTTCTCAACTCTTAGGATGTGATAACCAAGTTGAGTTTGAATTGGACCTACTAATTCACCTACCTTGGTATCAGCGATCGCATTTGTAATCTGTGGTAATAATTCTGTTAAAAACCGGACACCGACAAAAGCACCATTTTCTCTAGACTGCTTACCCTTAGAGTATTCTAAAGCTAATGTACAAAAAGAACCTTTTTCGTCCCGAAGCACTTTGGTGATTTTCATTGCCTCGGTCAAATCACGAACAAGGATCTGAGACAAAGCCACCCGCTTATAACTATCCCGATTGTTTATATAATGATCATCCAATACTGCACCGAAAAGATGCTCTTTTAACTTTTGAGTTAGCAATGATATGCGAATGATTTGTGACCAATCCTCTACACTAATGCGCTGCTGTGCCAGCCAAGCTAGAGTTTCGGATGCTCCTAGCAGTTTATTTTCTTGGCGAAATGCATCGCCTGCTATTTGCAACTCTTCATCTGTAACTTTAATATCTAGCTGTTCGCACAGTTTCAAAGCTAGATTATTTCTTTCAGCAGCAGCGGCGATTTCAGCTATTTTGCAAGAATGGCGCAGGTAAGCAAGGATATCTTCGTCACGTGCAGGTGTAATTTCTGGTAATGTAAGTTTTTCCAAAGAGTTTTGTATGGTCATAGCTTAGAGGATGTTTTAAAAGAGGGGGGCTGTTGTAAGAAAGCTCACAAGGCTTATGCTGAGATTTGTAGAAAACAGCACCTTGTGAGCGAATGACTAAAGCATACCGTAGCAATTTGACATGGGAACAGTGGGAATTAATTGCAGACCTATTCCCAGAAGCAAAGCCTGGTGGTCGTCCCCGAAAATTAGCCTTATTTGCGGTGGTGAATGGGATTCTCTATGTATTGTGTGAGGGGTGTACGTGGCGAGGTCTACCCGGTGATTTTCCCGCATGATCAACGGTTTATGGTTATTTCTGGAGATGGGGTAAAGATGGTACATGGTTAAAAGTTCATGACCAACTCTACCAGTGGGTGAGAGTAGACGCGGGACGTGAACCAAGCCCATCAGAAGCGGCAGTTGATAGCCAGTCAGTAGAAACAGCAACAATGATCTCTATTGACGTTGGTTACGACGCAGGTAAAAAAATTCATGGGCGTAAACGCCATTTGAGTGTAGATTTACTGGGTCTAGTTTTACGGGTTTTGGTAACATCTGCTAGTCTTCCAGAACGCGAGGGTGCCAAAAAAGTCCTCAATCGGGTTCACGATACAGGCAATCGGGTAAAACGGTTGAACACTATTTGGATGGATGGAGGATACCGAGGAGAAGAATTTATGCGCTGGGTGATGGATATGTTTCGTTGGATTGTTGAAATTGTTCTTAGACCCTTGGAGAAAAAAGGTTTTACCGTATTACCAAAGCGCTGGGTTGTTGAGCGAACTTTCGGTTGGCTTAATTGGTGTCGGCGTTTAAGCAAAGATTATGAAAGATTACCCGAAACTTCCGAGATATTTATCTATATTGCCATGATTCGTATTATGGTCAGACGACTGGCATGATTTTTGACTGGTTTTGACTTTTAAAACATCCTCTTATAATTTTGATCAAAATACATAATTTGTATCTTGTTGTGTGATTCTAGGCAGGAAATATTAGCTGCTTTATACTTTTTGATTTAGGAGCGATAAATCAAGTTTTCCGGCGAAATATCTTTGGTAGAAAGTTGATTGCGGTGTAAATCTCCATATAAATTCAGGTAATCAATTTCGGCGGTTGTAAGTTTGCCCTGCTTAACACCATAAATGGCTGCATCAATTTCTTCCCGACGTTGCCATCCAGCCAAGCAAACATCTACACAGTTCTGGCTTAAAGAGTAGCGATATAAATCAGGTACTGAAGGTCGCCAACAATTTTCTGGCAGACTTTGGGGAGCATTCCAAAGAGCGCCTGTATGAGAGCCTGTAGATTTAAAAGTAACGATGCCTGGTCTATGAGGGTCTTGGGAGTCTAGTTGATTAAACACTTGCGATTGAGCAGACTTATGAGCAACATTGTGTCTAATCATTACGACATCTAAGAAGGGGCTGTTAGACCATTGTTGAGCAAGATTAATATCATGAAAAGAAGCGCCAACGTAGCGAACAGCTCCCATTTTTTTGAGGCGATCTGAAATTCCAATCATTTTTTCAATACTACGCTGATATACAGAATTAGCTCCTCTTAAATCAGGAGAAAGCCGTAAACAATCTTGTAAAGCTGACCCATCCTTAGAACCAATCCAGCCCCAGAAAAATACATCAATATACTCAATTCCCAATTCTACAAACTGATCCAGCAGTGCAGCAATCGCTATTTCTGGATTTTTAATGTAAGTTACTGTCGCTAGTACTACTTTCTCTCGCACCGAGGAACCACGCCCACACATCTGTCGCAGTGCTCCAGTCATTGAGCTATAGATATGGTGGTGCAGATCACTGGAGTAAAAAAAGTAGTTAATTCCTTGGTCAAAGGCGTAAAGCGTATCCTCACTGGAAATGCTTCCACCGCCTCCTAAACCTAGACAGCTAACTGTTAAGTCAGTTCGCCCCAGTTTTCTGTAGAAAGGTAAATTTGATTCTGGGAATTTAGCATTTAAAGAATCAACTTGATCTGATGTTGCAAAGGATTGTGACGCAAGATTAGTTATTAGCATTCGTTCAATAACTGGTAGATATTTTCAGAATTAGCATTCAAGTAAACATCTTGCAGGTCAATTCCCAAGAGAGAAAATTCCTCATTGATAGCCTGCATCCGCACTTCTGGCGAGTCATCTCCTTGATACCAAGCTTTTAATAATCCATTTGCCACAATCTGACAACGGTTCATCCCAAAGCTTTCCTGAACACCAAACTTTTGGTCTGGTTCTTCTGCTAACCCTAACCCTGGTGCAAGTTGCATAGTAAATAGCGGTATCTCCGGCTGAAAATGCGATTGGTTTTCTGCATAGACAGCCTCAAGAACTTGCCGGACAACTTCATAGTTGCCTTTTTCAAAGTACAATACCCCTGAATCGTAACGCTTGTAGTCATCTGGGTTATACAGCACCTTAAAGTGGAAGAAAATGGGAATAGCATTCAGTCGCCGCGTCAGGCTACTCATAACCACCACTGCACCTTCAGGGCTGAGATTAAAGTATGCCCGTACCAGATTTTTATCACTTTCAGATGCGACATTGCTAACTGCCACGTAAAAGCCATTTTGTACCAGATTCTTCGGCATCTTGATAGCTACAGAATCACCTACTATAGCTGATACTTCAGTAGGTTGAAGATGCTTATTTCGTTGAATATGCAGCCTCAAACCGCCTTTAGTCACGGCTAAACTGGCATCACTTTCTTCTTTAAGAATAGACCAACCAGAATCAAAATAACCCTCTCCAAAATTACTTTCATGCAATCGCTTATAAAAGCCTACATCTACCCCTAAAACAGTATTATTTTCCAAATCTAGGGGCAACCCATTTCCCTCGCTATCTAGTGCCAAGGTACTTTGCATAGAACCGTTGTAATAGATACCGTAAAGAAAACTCCGCAATTGCAGACTCAGATATTTCTGTTGCATCTGGGTTGGCATCTTCTGAAAACGTTCAACTGCCTCAGATGGTAATTCCAAAGGTTTGTAATCTGGATGGTGGATGGAGAAATCAGATTTTATCTCAATTTTATGAGCAATATCTTGCAGAACTTCTATTAATCGCCCAGTTGAAGCAGTCTCTAATAATTGCATAACTACTTTAGTAATAACAAAATGATTTAAACAGCAGAACTACTCATCTGAGTTAATTCAACAGCAGCAGCGCCAAAAATTGTTGGCATCGATTGTACAGGACGGCTTAATAACGTCTTCGCAACCTGAAGCATCGCAATCCCCATATTCCCAAAAGATTTTTGGTACTGAATCATCGCCTGAATCTGTTGAATTAAAGCAAAACCGATAAATTGTACCACCCTCTGCAAGAAATCAGGGCGGTGTTCTAGAATTTCTGGAAAAGTGTTTAAATAAGCTTGGGTTAATGTACCAATTGAAGGCTGAAGCAGTTCTAAAGGTGTTATTGCCAAGCGCAGAGACTCTTCAATACTCAAAGAATTACTGATAACCAAGCTACCAAGCCAGATTTGTACATAGCTGCCAAGAAGTGTTCCCAAATCAAATGCTGGATCTCCCCAAGCAGAGCGTTCCCAGTCAATTAGTCGGACAATATTGTTACTGGAATCCTGCCAATCTTTGTACAGAAGAATATTATTTAGTTTCAAATCATTGTGGGTGACACAAGAAGGCGTTACAGCATTACCTAATTCTGCGATCGCATCTCCCAAGCTATCATAACGTTGATATAAAGCAAAAAACTTTAGCCCATCACCAGGAACCATACCAAAAATTTCCGGTTCAACCCGTTCTAATCCCCGAACTAAATGTGATACTTGATCAACCATTAAATTATCGGGATTTTTAGAAAAGAATTCCTGATGTTCTTGGGAATTGAAAGTATCACGGTGGATAGTGCCTAAAATACTGCCAATTTCCCTAGTAATTTCTGTAGGAAAGCTCTTTTCTTTAGTGTAGAAATCCATTAAATCCCGGTAATCATCCAGATATCTGAAAACAATAATGGAATTTTCGGCATCAAAATGCAGCACCTCTGGTAAAAAGGAGCGGTAGTGATCAAGGTTTGGAAATCGTTGTAAAAACTCTTGAATTCGCCACTCACTTAAAAATTCACCAGCCGCTTTACCTTCCTGATTGTGTCGTTCTTGTTTAACTAGAAGTTTGCGACCATTTATAAAAGTCAGTAACAAATTAAAGTTTTTAGCTGCAACTGGTTCTACCTTACTGGGAGATTGTTCAGACTCACTACACACCCCTTGTTCCATTAAATAATGGAAAACATTATGAGAATTTAATAAAAGTGTCATAAGCTTTGAATATCTAAGCCATAGAGAAATAATCAACAGTAACTAATAGCTAGCTTTGAATTATCAGAACACCTGCTTCTTTTTCGATGCGGTCTAGAGCTTTTTTCGCCCGAAAAATAATTCTTAA
This sequence comes from aff. Roholtiella sp. LEGE 12411, assembly GCF_015206995.1. Taxonomy (GTDB): domain Bacteria; phylum Cyanobacteriota; class Cyanobacteriia; order Cyanobacteriales; family Nostocaceae; genus Komarekiella. The sequence continues at coordinate 20,572 of NZ_JADEXR010000088.1, forward strand.
ATAAGCTAGTTGACTATTCCAAGGTGAACGAGGTAGTAAGGTTGTTTGAGAGTCAGTAACAGTCGTATTTTCTGAAGCGATAGAATCAGTAGAGATATTATTCATAGTTGTTAATTGTTGGAACTAATCAAAGATGATACCAATTCTGGTTCTGCTTCCCAACCTTCTGGCCATTGAATGTGGTCAGCAGTAAAATGAAGTGGATCGTTTTCTGGCCAAGGAGCATTTATTGGTTCTTCAATTAGGCCAAATTCCCCATTATCAAAGGGATTCCCATCTGCACGACGTTGAAGAAAAACTCGCTCTCGAATACCGCCTTTTTCCTGAGTCAGGGCACGATGATGACAATAAGGATTATTGCCTCTCTTATCAAAGAAAACGTGTGCAGTCCAACTGCAACCACCTCGACAGAGTTCAGCAAATTCACAACTCTTACAGAAGCCCCATAAATGTGATGTTCCTTTGGGAGTATCAGCTCCGAGATTAAACCGTAGTTCTTCGGTTTCTTCAATAATTGTTCGTAGTGAATGGTCGCGGATGTTACCACCAGTGTACGCCGTAGTCGGTAGTGAGGGACAACCTTTGATAGCACCATCGGCTTCGATACCTAAAGCAGACAATCCAGCAGTACATCCCTGCCAAAACGACCAAGCATCTCCACCCCGCAGCAGTCGTTCATAAGGCCCGTAGTAGCCGATGTTATTCCCCGGCTGCACTTGCACGCCTTCTCGCTTTGCGCGTTGGGCAACACGAGCAATCATTGGGTATATATCCAATAGTTCGTAAGGTTGCAGTAAAATATCAGTATTATCCGCAGCATTGCCCATCGGTACAGTCAACTGAATTTGCCAAGCGAATACTCCAGCATCGCGGAGATGCTCGTAAATATAAGGGAACTCTGGTGCTGAGAGACGGTTGATTTGAGTGTTGCAGCCGAAGGGTATACCTGCTTCCTTAAGATTGCTCATGGTCTTAAACGCCCATTGCCAAGAGCCTTGTTTGCCCCGCAGACGGTCATGAGTTGCTTCTAAGCCATCAACCGATACAGAAACCACGCCAATACCAGCTTCCTTCATCCGGCGGGCTGTGTCTAAAGTAATACCATAACCCCCAGTGGTCATACCACACAACATCCCAGCTTTGGTAATTGCTTGGGCAATCTCTAGCCAGTCAGGACGCAGAAATGCTTCACCACCAATTATGGTAACTTCTGTAATTCCCACTTCCGCCATTTGTTTGACTAAATCAAGTGCTTCTGCTGTGGAAAGTTCATTTGTCCTTGTATGACCAGCACGAGAACCACAGTGTTGACAAGCTAGATTACACTTGAGTGTAATTTCCCAAACTGCATAACTAATTCGGCGATAAGTCATGAATATAACCTCAATTAATTCTTATAGAAAGGGATAAACAAATCCCCATTTTTCCTTAAAAACTTAATCTGTTCTAGTAGAAAGAAAGGTTCCCTAAACTATATCATTTGTCTGAACAACTCCATAGGGTGGTTGGAATTTGCTTTGCCCAGTTAATCCACCAAAAACTGCTGCCAGTTCTTTTTCACTTAAATCTTTGAGTTCACCTTTCCCATTGGCAGACTCCAACAATTGAGCGGTATATTCTTCATACTCTTGTAGAGTGAAATCGTAGCCAGCAGCTTTAACTATTTGGCTACATTCTTCCTTACTATTAACGCTTTGAATTTGATTACGCAAAGCTTCATCGTTTGCTAATTTTTCATAGAAAGCTCTGACATGTTCTCGGGACATAATTTTCTCCTGATTTTGATTAATTAAACATATTTTTGAATGTTGTACATTCCTTTGTTATCTGTAATTTAGATTCTTTTTTGAATTGATGAAATGAGGGACAGATCCCCATCCGTCCCTAGAATTTTAATCTGTTCTAGTAGCAACAGAAATTCTCTAAATTAGGTCATCTATGCGTAGATAATCTACGCGAATAATTCCATACATCGGTTGGTCGGGCAGCCATACAGCTCCATACATTGGTTGGACTTTGTACTTCAAAGTTAATCCACCAAAAACTGCTGCCAGTTCTTTTTCACTTAAATCTTTGAGTTCACCTTCCCCATCGGCAGACTCCAACAATTGAGCGGTATATTCTTCATACTCTTCTAGAGTGAAATCGTAGCCAGCAGCTTTAACTATTTGGCTACATTCTTCTTTACTATTAACGCTTTGAATTTGATGACGAAACGCCTCATCCTTCGCTAGTTTTTCATAGAAAGCTCTGACATGTTCTCGGGACATAATTTTCTCCTGATTTTGATTAATTAAATATATTTTTGAATGTTGTACATTCCTTTGTTAAACCGCGTCTACCTTGAAAACCATAGTTTTTTGGAATTAGAGTAAAGCTCAGAACTCAAGCCACAAGAGAATAATACACTCTCCTTAAAAACTCCAGGTTTCAAAATAGACGGGGTTTATCTGTAATTTCGATTCTTTTTTGAATTAATGAAATGAGGGACAGATCCCCATCCGTCCCTAGAAATTTAATCTGCTCTAGTAGCGACAGAGATTCTCTAAATTATGTCAGTTGGTTGAATAACCACCCCATATAATGGTTGCACTATGGGTGGCCGTGGGCGTACAACTCCATATAATGGTTGGATTCTGTGCCTCCAAGTTAATCCACCAAAAACTGCTGCCAGTTCTTTTTCACTTAAATCCTTTAGTTCACCTTCGCCATCGGCAGACTCTAACAATTGAGCGGTATATTCTTCATATTCTTCTAGAGTGAAATCGTAGCCAGCGGCTTTAACTATTTGGCTACATTCTTCCTTACTATTAACGCTTTGAATTTGATTACGTAAAGCTTCATCTTTGGCTAGCTGTTGATAGAAAGCTTTGACATGTGCTAGAGACATAATCTTCTGCTCCTAAAATTACTGAGAGGATGTTTTAAAAGTTCTTGGCGAATAGAATTCGCTACTACACAACCAAAGTCCACCTGCGTGGACTAACACCAAATCAAGGGTTTGTTAACCTGCAAAGGCAGGTTTTGTCTGGTGTAGCCAACCCACTGCTACATGAAAACGGACTTTTCAAACATCCTGTGAAACACAGTGGGTAATTTTGCTGGAATATTAAACCAGTTGATTGGAGATTTTTTCGTGCCTGTATTCAAGAAAACTTCTGGCTATATATACACATCATCACAGGCAATCAATCCGCAAATGATTGGCAGCTTTACTAAACTTAAACCGCCATTAATGCCTTTTTCCTCTTCATCAGACAACTCTGACAGCGACTCTTTTGCATCTAAATCTTGGTTGCGTCTTGCAGATGCATGAACAACCGCCTCTGCAATGAAGTCTGTAATTTAAATTGGATTTTTGAAATGTCTTTGATTCATTTCCTTCGACATCATAATCTCCTGAGATTACTTAATGAAAACTTTGTTAGAAAGTTATCTCATCGAAAAAACATAAACCATAGTTGTGCTTAACCAGCAGCTAGTTTTGACACTTCAATTGCTACTTCAGACGGATTGTAGTTATCTGTAATTACTTGCAGACAACGCATACAAGCTGCTTTGCCTTCTTGCTTCCACCAACGACAATCTCGGCGGATAGAACAAGGGGGTAATTCCTCTGCGACTGCGGGTAATTTTTCGGCAATTTGTTTCGCTAGACGACAATCTTGTCCATCAAAATGCAGACAAGCTTTAGCGACGCAAGGTGCTGCTATGCGAAAAATTTCAGCAGGTGTAATTGGACTAGCTTTTGCTATCAGTTCATCAGTGATAGGTAGGGGCTGTTTTAGATAAGTCACACGGGGTTCTGCAACTGTTCCACCGATGATGCCGAAAACCACACTATCCTCAGATTCTGGTCTAGCACTGGGGCAAAGTGTAGTTTTATCAACAGCAATATCTTTCATCAATTGAGCCTCTAGTCAAGAGAATCTTTATTAATACAAGGTTTCATTTGGTGGATATGCTATGAGTCCTATAGTAATAATAGGATACTTCCAAAATTTACCAAGTATTATAGGAAACAATTTTATTGGTAGTAATACTGACGCTCCACCTGCAACGCTTTTTGCTTCCTCATCAGACATAGATAACAAAGCTTCTTCTGAATCCAAAGCTTCGTTCCGACGTGTCACAGCGTTTTTCACAGCATCATCAATCAAATCGTTAATTTCAATTTGACTGTTATACTTTCTTTCTTTGGCTTCCATGTTGATTTTCCTCTGAGTTCTTGACCATTGACTATTTTTTGGGCAATTATACTAATCAGTGTAATTGCCTAATATGTCATCATCTTAGGAAAAAAGAAGCGACTCACTCTAAATATTAAGAACTTTAAATTAGACAGAAATAAACCTTTTATGTCACTAAAAAACGCTAAGTTTTAAGTTGTTTCTATTTTTCTGTAGGGGCATATATAGGACTAGTATTTGATTTTTGAAAAAAATTCAGTACACCTTTATTAC
>NZ_JADEXR010000089.1 GCF_015206995.1 aff. Roholtiella sp. LEGE 12411
GGGGCATGGGGCATGGGGAACAAGTAAGCAGATGCCCTGTAGGCTATGCCACTGGCAGGATAAGATTTACCGACGCTTTTAATGAAATGCTTGCGGTATGGGAATTATGAATTATGAATTATGCGTAGCAGTACTATTGATATATCCAGGTATATGGTGAATTGGTAGCTGAATTTAGTTATTCCTGAGTTCTGAAAGTTTGGGCTGCGAGATAGACTTTTGTCCATTCGCCCATTACTTGATGGGTTTTGAGTTTTAACTGTTGGGCTGTTGCTTCTATTGAGTTACCCTCTCTCCGCAAATCTAGAATCAGCCGCCCGACAGGAGTCAATTGTTTATAAAGTTGCTGCCATTGGTTTTGTGTTAGCCCCAAGTTATGTTCTTGCAAGGAAATTGAGAGCCAACTATCCACGAGATCTGGTTTGCTTTTCAGGGCAAAAACACGCACGGCATGGTAACTTATTTTTTCTCGCAGTCGGTATACTTCCTTAATCTGCTTATTCAATCTCTTGCCAATCTCTTCTTGAGACTTACCTTGCAGATATAGTCGTAGCCAATCTACTGCTTCTGTTCCCAAGTTTTCTTGTAAATAATTTTCAAATTCTTTTTGTACGCCCTGACGCAACGCCTGTTGTTCTTCTAAGTGTTGTGCCTCTTTATATTCTGCGATCGCCTGACTATCTACCAAGTTAACTCGGTTGTCAGTGTCGTCTGTAAGAATTTCTTCTGATACTAATCTAATCAAGTCGCGGCTTGGCACTTGGGTTAAGCCACCACGCTGTGTACGACGCAAATAATTTACAAAGCGGTAAACTAATAGGGGTTGATTGCGTACTGGTCGTAAACAATACTCTTCTACACTGGCGAATAGCAGAGTATCGCGCAATCGTCTATCGGTGGTAAATTTTGCAATGTCAGCCATTTGTTGCTGCATGTATGTATCGCTTTGTAGTAATTCTTGGAGTACTTCTTGCAATACATCCATAACACTGCGCTGGCGATCGCGGCTGAGGGCAATCCAAGTCTGGATCTTATTCCGTAACGTCACTATACTTCCCAGCCGAGTTATCAGGTTGCGATAAGCGCGTTCTCGCCCCATCCCTAGGTAGCGCTGACGTAAAATCCTCCAGCGGTATTCCATCGCTTGCTTGGCGATATCAAGTTCTTTGGGGTTGAGCAGATCAAACCGCTTTGAGTCAGCTCCCAACAACCAGAGAAGAATACTTTGTCTAGCCGCCTCACTTTGTTCAGGACATTCTGTAGCTAGCCGGTTTCGCCAATATAGCGCCAGTTTTTCCACATCCATTGCCATAGCGAGATTGCGCTCCTCGAAACTCGATTTTAAAGTTTGCATCACAACCCCCGTTTCTCCCACTTAATTTTTTAACTGGCAGTTGCCCCCAGATTTCATGATCTTCATGAAAATATCTCAGTGATGCCACTTTTATTACGTCTTAATTTACTAAATTTATGCATAAATTTTTGCATTGCTGTTTTGCTTTAGATTTTCAAGTACCGGAAATAAGTGTCTCTAAGGCATTTTCATCAATTCTGTTAACTTCCAGTTTTTGTAAAGTTATGTTTTGTGAACTTGTGCGCTGGTGCGCTTGTGCAGGGGGAAATTGCAGTAAGTTTTTCCCCCCTGCCCCTCTGCCCCTCAAGTTTGTGAGAAATGCGGGTTTGAAATCTAACCAATCAGCTTGTTGGTGCAGTGGAGGTAATTGAGAAATAGGCACAGTCTAAACTTGTCGTTTTTCAGTAGGATGATGTCCCTTTTCTACTCTTTCGTCGTAACTAAAGATGATCCCCTCGGTAAAGCTAAAAATTCCCCTAACTAATCAAGTTTGCTCATTCCATAGTTTTCCATATTTTCCCATCCTTTACCTCCTGCGATCGCTGATAAAATTCCGATAGCGCAGCGTTAGCGAGTCCGCTAGCGTCTGATTAAGATATCTGTTAACAGGTGGGCACGGGTACGTTTTACACGGGAGTCTTCTATCTCACTAAACAGCGAGTGCATCTGTTCTGTTACTGCTGTGGCACTGGGCACACGCACAGGTTTTAAGTTTTTGTGCTTTGAACAAGTAGAATTGAAACCTGATCCCATGAAACAGCCCCTGATGTGTCGATAGATTAAACTTACGGGGAATCTCAAAAAAGACAACTTTTCAATCTGACTTAGTAAACTTATAACATTATCTGTTCGTTTTTTATATTTGAAAAAATTTCTTGTTAGTCAGTACTAAATTTATGGGCTTGTTGTTAGCAATATAATAATGATTAATATAATAATTTTGATGACAGTAACTAAACTGTCATCAAGTTTTAGTATAAACGAGTTGAACAATCCAGATTTTTACTTAATCATCACTTACGCAAAGCTCGGTTGTCATACTGTAAGAAACGCAGTGTAAAGAAGCATCACGTAGATTTTTTTCTTTGCTTTCGCTCCGTACTCTGCATTATCTTACCAAAAAATGACAAAATTTCGTTGAAATGCGTAAGTTATGTTAGTAACTAGCGGCATAATCTTCCTAAGCAAACGGATTACTACCGCCTGCAAATGGGTTACTACCGCCGCCTGCAATAGGATTACTACCGCCTGCAAATGGGTTACTACCGCCACCTGTAAACGGATTATTGCCACCGCCTGCAATAGGATTACTACCACCGCCTGCAATAGGATTACTACCGCCTGCAAATGGGTTACTACCGCCTGCAAATGGGTTACTACCGCCACCTGTAAACGGATTATTGCCACCGCCTGCAATAGGATTACTACCACCAGATGGATTGCCATTGGTAGCCCAAGGGTTGATACCACCAGTGAACACGCTGCCCTCGGCACGTGGATTGCCAAGATTGGCAAAGGGATTACCGCCATACGGGGCGTTACCACCACTATTTGGATTGCCACCGTTACCAAATGGGTTGCTACCACCAACAGCGCTACTAAAACCACTGAGTATGGTGTCTGAATTTACGCCTGGAATGTCGAATAAGACACCAAAGGGTGATTGCCGAAGCAGCTCACTAGGATCATTAGTAGAGGAGTTGCCACTACCACCGTTAATCGAATCTGCCATTAGGACTAATCCTCCTATTTTTAGGATATAAATCTTGTTAACGTGACAACATCAGATAGACAAAACTGAGCCCAACTTATAGCTTTCTAACTATTTTTTCTGTTGCCAATGCTAGTTAGTAGCTCTTGGTTGATTAAGGTAGCTTTTTTACCTTATAGGGCGCGGTTAATCAATTGGTAATTAATACTAATTACACTTAATAATTTAGGTAATCTTATCAATAACTGCAATGAGAAATGTTTTGATATAGTTATCAGTTCTTTAGGTGTTCTTATAATTTTAGGTAAAATTTGGTAACTGAAACTTATGTAAAAAAACATCATTAGAGTCTACGTATGATATTGCAATGAAAAATATTTTGATATATTTATCAGTTCTTTAGATCTTTATTACATTGAATTTCATTTGCCAAGGCTTTTTTACGGTAGAGTTTCTTCAGATTTATCAATAAGCTTATGTTTTTCTGCTAACCAGGTAAATAAGACAATACCGCAGAAGTCAGCGGCTAAGTCAACTAAATCGAAGCTGCGATGGGGCGTAAATAGTTGAATTGTCTCGTCAACTATACAAAAAAATATCACAATCAGTGGTGCAAGTGGCAGGGAAATATTTAAGATTTGAATCTTACGTTTTTTTAAGGCAAGATGACTTAAGTAAGCAGCGATTCCTAATAACAGGAAATGTAAAATTGTATCGTAATAGGGAAATTGTGCTATTTCGGTTGGGATGACTTTCAAGTAAGCTGATATAGAAATAGACATTAAAATTCCAAAGTAAACCCAAAATGCAAAAACCCAACGCTGATTAAATTTCATTTAAATGATTTTAAAAGATGTTTATGACTACAAAGACAAAAGAGAGCGTTCCAAACTACGGAACGCTCTTTTTTGGTAAATTATGTTAAGATAATATGAAATAAAATTGAAGTTTCTGGTTGATAAAGTTAAGCATGGAGATTTGCTTGTTCTTGCAACCACGGATCTACAGGCTGTCCATCCTTACGGCGTAATTCAATTTCTACTACCATCACTTCCTTTGAGCCAGGAGGGGCAGGTTTTTGATGAAAAATAATATCATAATCTAGTGGGTTATGATTCCGTTCTTTCAACCATTCCTGTACTTTGGTTGTAGCAAACAATGATTGTCCTTGCTCAAACATTCGGGTAATTTGCATTTGTAGCGTGTAGGGATTTATGCGACTCATTTTCTACCGCCTTTGTAGAGTAATTTCGATAGTGGGCTGTGTCCACTTGACATGATCTGATGTTAGTTTAAGGGTAGGTAAGATGCCTACTCCACATCAAAGCAGATTTCCAACGGCTTTTTTACATTCATTTTGCAATGCCAATACCGCGATCGCAAATCATGCTTGACTAAATTAGTCCGATGTCTGACGACAAGCTGCTCAACGTCTACGCACCTTGCAGTAGCGTTAAAGCAATGACGCCAAACTTCTCTTCTATTATCAGGGTTCGGTAAACCTCATAATCCATAATTCATGTGTAGCCATCAAAGTTAATCTATCTCAAGGAAAAGCTGGAAAACTGCCTGAGTACGGTAAACTGCAATATAAATCCTATTAAGCAACCGTTAAAATCAAAACTAGAAAGCAAGTAGAGGAGCTACCAAGATGCAAGTTACATACAATTCTGATAAACGCAAATTGTTATCATCTCTGTGTCATGGGGCAATTTTCTTTAGTACAGCATTGTTTTCAATTGGGGTTCCAATTGTAATTAACTTAATGTCTGATGACCCAGTTGTTAAAAGTAATGCGAAAGAATCGATTAATTTTCACTTCAATGTTTGGTTCTGGGCAACTTTAATTGGTGTACCAATTGGAATTCTATCTTGGATAACTTTTGGTATTGGCGGACTTTTGTTTTTCCCAGTTATTGTTCTTGGCTTTGCAATACACTGGGGACTGACAATTTGGGCATTGTTGCACTGTTTTAGCCAGCCAGATGTACCGTTCCGTTATCCGTTTATTTTTCGATTGTTCTAATCACGCCAACTCAAAATTAAGTTTGTTTTTAGAAAAGGGATTGAGGCAATCATCCCTTTTTTTATTTCATTATGCTATGTACTGACGACAAGCCGCTTAGCGTCTATGTGCTTCGCAGTATAATCAGTGCGATCAGTTATTGCAGTAAGTTTGAATGGAGTGGCAAACAGCACAAACCGAACAATTGATGAGTTAACTTTGATTTTACTGCTAACTATTATGTTCATATAGCATTTTTAAGTGGAGAGGTAGATCTATCTCCTGGAACTGTTCAGCAGGAGTAGTTGGTAAACCACTTAGCTCAAATAAATCCCTGATCTTCCTAGTGAGTATTTGAATCAATGTGCCATTTTTAGTTAACTCAGAGATATCTTCTTTGTCTAAAACAACTATCATCTTATTTGTTTTGGCATGAAAAAGTATTTGGCGAAGCCTGCAATAACCAACTCCTCTTTGTCTAGAACTACCTAATTTAGGAAAACCTGTTGCTCCATTGAGTGTAATAAAAATACCAAGACCTGCACCTTTTAAATTTAAATCCATGATGCTGCACAGTCGAGCAAATTGCTTATCTGGCACAGCTGCTTTTGTTGCTTTCGCCTCAATAACTATATCTCTCTGGTTCCAGTCAAGATATAAAGTTTTACAGACATTTTGCCAAGGAATATCATCGCCACTAACTAACAAATCATATTGAGGGCCTGCTGACTGAAAACTTTTGATACTTTGAACCCCTTTTAGTCCTTTAAACACTAGAAGTACAATCTGTTCTAGCAGCTTACCAGCTTCTTGTGTTTCTTTGAGTGTGGGTTTATTTAATTGTGTAAATATCTTTAGTTCATCCAAATATTCAGAAAGTTTAACATCTGCTTTATACAAATATGAAGCTAACTTATTTAATGCTGGATTTCCTGATTCCAGGGAATCCATAGCATTAATTATAGATTCTACAAGTTCGTCTTGAGTTGGCATGATTTAATCAAACAAATTCAATTGATTGCTTAGATGTCGCCATAAGATCAAACGATAGCTCATCATAATTTTCTACAATACTTTCACAATGCGGACAAATCCAAGGTAAATCAGGAAACCCTATACCGTAAGGAATTGCACCCGCAGGGACATCTGGTTCACAATTATGATATATGAGAAGCTTCATTTCACAGACTCCTTCTGCTTCAAGGTCTGCTAAGAGTGCCAGAGCATTAGAGTATTCTATACCCAACTGTACAGCAAGTTGATGCGGCATTGCTGTTGTAGATGCCGTCATAAAATGCTTGCTCAGTTCAGCCTTCTGTTTTTCAGATAAGAAGTTTAAATGACCCTTGTGGATGAAGCTAGTCATGACCTTAGCCTTAAAATCCAAGTTCTTTTAGCAGAAACTCAAGAACACGAGTACTACCACCATAATACCCTGAATAGCACTTGAGGTGTTGAAGAGAATCTTGGGTCTTAGAGTTAGGCTTGAGTCCAAAATAGCAGTGTATTTTGATGAGCCGCTTTAATTTCACTTCTTTTAATATCTCTGTTTCTATTTCATTTGCTATTAATTCCCTGTCTAGTTCAAATTCATAAGATTTAGTACCCCAATCTTTGATTAAGGTAAATAAAATTGCATCTTCAGCATTGCTTATTTTTTCTGGCTCACCAGACAAACCAAGTATATTTAGAACAGAATGAGCTAATTTTTGCGACAGAGCTTGTAATCCTCTAACATCAATTTCTTGAATTCCAGAACTATGAGCATTTATAAAAAGTCCAGAAGCTTCTGCTCGAATCCTTAAATGTTTCCATTTATAGCGAACATCATTTATTGATTTATTGAGATATTTATCCCACATATCATGCAGAACAAGCTGATGGAGATTAGGATGTGTCCACTGAGCTTGGCAATGATTAGCTAATTCATTAAAAAATCCAGGAATATGATTCCAGAAAGGGAATTGAGTACGTTGTTCTATGTGTTCATCGGCTGTTGAACTATAGGTAAATCCATCCCAGGATAAAGCTAAGTAATCTTTGTCCACCTCAGCAATCACAGACCAGCGAATATAGCGTTCATCTAATTGGCTAGCAGTTCCAGATCCTCGACGAACATAATCGACAATTCTATAAGTTCGGATATACCATTTTTTCTTGGGTTGATTCGGTTCGTGAATTGGCCCGTACCAACCATCCTGACCAAATTCTTGTAACAAAGATGCAGAATAATTTAAGTTAGATGTACAAGCGCACGTACCTAGTTTCAAGCTCAACCATGTTCTTGGCTGTTTCACATAAGCGAGTAATATTTCATCTGAAGTAAGCTTACCTTTTTCAAGTGCATTGGCTATATGTACTGCTAATTCTGCTTTTTTAAACCGACCTGTCCCTGATGAAATAAGTCGGAGGGTTTCAAGAGTAAACTCATTACTAGATAGAAATTGCACACAGAATTCCTCACCTGGAGGAAAGCCATGATCAACAAAAGCGTTAATACTCATAAACTATTGCTCAAGATGTTGTATCGATGCACTTGAAAGGTTGTTAAAAAAAGAGCATAGCAAAAAAGTATCTACGCTTAAGCAATTTATAGTAGGACAGGCAAAACGCCCGTCCCTCAAAAAACACAACTAACCCAAAGCAGACTTTAACTCACTCCGCGCTTGTTCCAAGGCTTCTGGCAATTTACTCGCGTCGCGTCCGCCGGCTTGGGCCAAGTTTGGGCGTCCACCGCCGCCGCCACGGCAGATTTTAGCGATCGCTCCCACAAATTTACCAGCTTGCAGTCCTTTTTTGTTAACTTCTGGACTGAAAGCTGCGACTAAGCTAACTTTCCCTTCTTCGGGAACCGAACCCAGTACCACTGCACCGTTACCGATTTTTTGCAACAAGCGTTCGGCTGCGATTTTCAATGATTCTGGGTCAACTTCTTCTAATTGAGCGACGATAATTTGATAATCGCCTATGATTTCTGCTGTTTGTAGCAAGCTATCAGACTTAGCGATCGCCAACTGTCCTTTCAAGGTTTCTAGTTGCTTTTCGGCTGTTCGGAGTTCGTTTTGCAGACTGGTGACTCTATCTGGTAGTTCTTCGGGTTTAACTTTAAAGCGATCGCTCAAATCCTTAACTACTTTATCTCGCAGGTTGAGGTAATCCAGTATTGCTGGCCCCGAAACTGCTTCAATGCGCCGCACTCCAGAAGCTACACCAGCTTCGGAGATAATTTTGAAGACGCCAATCTCAGCGGTATTACTGACATGAGTTCCACCACATAGTTCCATTGATACGCTGGGAAAATCTATGACGCGCACTTCTTCGCCGTATTTTTCGCCAAACATGGCAACAGCACCCCTAGCTTTAGCCTCTGCTAAAGGTAATATTTCTACTTTTGCAGCATGTGCCTCAGCTATCCAACTATTAACTTGTTCCTCAATTTGTTGAACTTCGTCTGGTGTCAAAGCACGCGGACAGTTGAAGTCGAAGCGCAACCTGTCAAAAGATACCAATGAACCTGCTTGAGATATCCCATCATCGATAATTTTCTTCAATGCTGCTTGCAGTAAGTGAGTTGCAGTATGGTTAGCTTGGAGACGACGCCGACAAGCGCGATCAATTTGGGCGGTGACAGTATTGCCTACGCAGAGTGTACCGCGTTCGATGCGTCCGAAGTGGACGAAGAAATCAGATTCTTTTTTCACGTCTTCAACGCGAACTAAGATCCCATCACCGGAGATATAACCACGATCGCCGATTTGTCCACCAGATTCGGCATAAAATGGCGTTTGGTCGAGAACAATTTGTATTTCTGTTCCGGCTTCTGCTTCTTCTTGGAATACACCTTCTACTAATATTGCTTCGACTAATGCCGTCGCTACTGGTTGGGTATAACCGATAAATTCGGTAGCTTGGATGTGTTCTGCTAGCTTGTCGAGGGAACCTTGCACAGTTAAATCGATGGTTTCGTGTGCTGCTTTGGCACGTTCTACCTGCTTTTGCATTTCTACATCAAATCCCGCTTCATCGACTGTGAGATTATTTTCCTCAGCAATTTCTTGAGTAAGTTCGAGAGGGAAACCGTAGGTATCGTAGAGAGTAAAAGCACTTTCACCACTAATTTGGGCTTTTCCTTGCTGCTTTACCTCTTGGATGATTTCTTCTAGCAGTTTTTCGCCTCTGTCGAGAGTGTTAAGAAAATTGCTTTCTTCACGTTGCAATTCGGCTTTAATTGCTGCTTCCCGTTGCCGCACGTTGGGGTAAGCTGATTCGGAGAGAGCGATCGCAGTTTCAGCAACTTGAGGTGTAAAGACGTTGCCTGCAACGTCTCCACGATAAATCCCAATTAATCGCCCATGACGCACCACACGCCGAATTAACCGCCGCATTACATAACCCCGTCCCACGTTAGAAGCCCGGATTTCATCGGCGATCATGTGGATGACAGCACGAATATGATCACCAATGACTTTTAGAGAAACTTTGGTTTTCTCATCGCTACTGTGGTAGTCAATACCAGCAATTTCCGCTGCTGTCTGAATAATTGGAAAAATCAGGTCAGTTTCGTAGTTGTTGGGGACTTTTTGGAGGATTTGCGCCATTCTCTCCAAACCCATGCCGGTGTCAATGTTCTTGTTTTGCAGCGGTGTTAAATTGCCTGAATTATCCCGGTTATATTGCATGAAGACAAGGTTGTAAAACTCGATAAACCGGGAATCGTCTTCTAAATCAATATTGTCGTCACCGCGTTCTGGGTGAAAGTCGTAATATATCTCAGAACAAGGGCCGCAAGGGCCAGTGGGGCCTGATACCCAAAAGTTATCGTCTGCGCCCATGCGCTTGATTCTAGCTGGTGGCACACCGATTTGATCGCGCCAAATTGCAAAGGCTTCATCATCTTCTTCAAAGACGCTGACGACGAGGTTTTGAGGAGAAAAACCAAAGACTTTTGTGGAAATTTCCCAACCCCAAGCGATCGCTTGTTCTTTAAAGTAATCACCAAAGCTGAAGTTACCCAGCATCTCAAAAAACGTGTGATGCCGTTTGGTGCGTCCAACATTCTCAATATCGTTGGTGCGGATACACTTTTGAGAAGTGGTAGCCCGCTTAAATTCTGGTGTGCGCTGACCCAGGAAGATCGGCTTAAATGGTAGCATCCCCGCGATCGTCAGCAGCACGGTAGGGTCTTCTGGCACGAGAGAGGCACTTGGGAGAATTTGGTGTTCTCTTTGGGCAAAGAAGTCAAGGAATAGGTTGCGAATTTCGTTACCGCTGAGTTTCTGGGGGTTTGAAGACATGGGTGGACTAAAGTATTAAATATGAAGTGTAAGCTAACCCCAGCCCTAAAGGGCGGGGCTTTGTAGTAGCCCTAAGCTATCCGTACTGAGATTACAACACAGATAACCCGAACCTCCAGGCAAGCTTACAGATTGCCCCAATAAAGAAATCATTTTTGCCCCATTCAAATCAGCGTCACCATGCCAAGAACAGTTACCACACTTGAAACGCTTATCCGACCTCAATCCAATGTGCAAGCACTGGTGGCAGGTTTGGCTAGTGTAGGCTGGCGGCACTGCAATTACTTCAACTCCTGACTTGATACCTTTGTATTCAAGGAAGTACCGCAATTGATAAAACGACCAGGAATTAGAACGTCTACGCTCGACCTTGTTTCTAGGTTGCTGATTGGTACGCTCCCTAATTCCAGTCAAGTTTTCAATAGCAACAATTGCGTTTGTAGACTTTGCTTGTTGAATAATCCGATAGCTGATTTGATGGTTAGACAAAAGTTGAAATCTTCTCTCACGCCCCGACAGCCGTTGCAAAACCTGCCTCGCCCTACGACGAGTAGATCTTGTGCCTTTCGACGCTTTGTTTTGAAGAGAAGTTCTAGTTTTGGTATACCGATCTCGAACCTCAGTTATCTGTTTTCCATCCCACTTATCCCCGTTACTGGTTACAGCAATATCTCTGCGCCCAAAATCCACACCAATAACATTGTTTGGTTTAAGTGGTTGGGGTGCTTCATCTTTAATTTGGATATGAATGTAGTAGAAACCATCCCGATGTTTACACAGCTGCGCCGATGTCGGTTTTCTACCTTTGAGCTTTCCTCTTTGGTAATTACCTACATCAAGCTTGATATGCTCCCTGCCTTCAATCAAAGTCAGACTCACACTCCAGTCTTTCTCCCTAAAAGCAAAAATCCTAGCGTCGTAGTCGGCACTAGTAGGCTTAAAGTCTTTAACTGGTTTGTTCACGCCAGTTGCCTCAAGTCGAGCCAGCCGCTTGCGGGGGTTCCCCCCGTTGTGCGGACTGGCGTGGGAAACCCGCCCACGGCACTGGCTCTTCTGTTTAGCAGTTTTACGGTTGGCTCCTACTCTGGCACAAGCCCTGACAGCCAAATTAGCAGACAACAAAAACTTCGAACGCAAGTCTTGATAGACCATGTTTTGAATGGTTGTCTTGTTTGTTGTTTGAGGTTTAACTTGCTGATTGGCATAATTGCAAGCATCCGCGAACGCCTTCAATGTTGCTTCTATTTGGGCAACTTGTTTAGGTGTGGGGTTAAGTTTGCAAACCAGTGTCAGTACTTGTTCCATGAGATAGATTATATCAATTGTGAAATCCTGACGGCGAATAAATTCGCCTGCGCCTTACCCCCATACATGAATATAGGGGCTTCCACGGCGCGAGGTGCTTGGTGAAGTATAAAGCAGTTGGTTATTTTCTCGTACTTTATCCTTTAGCTTTTATTCTTCACCCTTTCTGTAACTTTATATATTTTCGCATTTTGTTTCGTGTTACTGCTAGGTGACTTTGGCAATTGGTGAGTTATGTACAGTGATTGTGATGTTTAACCTCAATTACCTAACTCTAGCGGGATGAGCGATGCCTACGACGGGCTACGCCTACGCCTTTTAATTCAGTAATATAATCCTTAAGAAAGTATTGATAATACACGTGCAAAAGTAACAAATGGCACTACAAATGAACGTATCGAATATTACTGGTGAAAAATGTGCAAAAACAATTACTGACTCAATTCACGTAATGGAACCTGATGCCAAGGTTGATGTCGATGTCAACGCTAAAACTGTCACCGTATAATCAGCCGCTTCTGAAGAATCAATTAAACAGGTAATTATGGCTGCTGGCTACACAGTTGAAGGTTATTAATCTTAGTATTTTAGGCTAAACAATAAGAGGATATAGGATTCCTATTTGATTTTTGAAATAACTGCGTACACCTCTAACTCCCTTTTTTCCCATTCCCTATCCCCTATCCCCCATTCCCTATCTCTACAAGTCAGTTCACGAATCAAATTGGATTACTATATTGTACTATTTTAAATTAATAGGTAAGTCGCGGAGATAGTAAAAGCGATCGCTCTTTTTATCTCGTCCTAAGTAGCCTGTTAAGGGTGAAGAAAGTTCTATCATAATTTCGTACAGTTCTTTAGGTGTCAAAGACTGTGGTGGATTGTCGTAAATGTATGCTACATGAAGAGAATCAACTCCGACATCCCGATCATCTGTTTTTTCTAGATGCTTTTTGACAAGCTGGATAATATGCGATCGCAGCTTTATAGATTGTTCAACTTTCTCGATATAAGTATTAACTTTATCTTCAGCCAAACCAAAAGGAGCTTGTTGCAAATACTCTTTTAGTTCTAACAAGTTGATAGAGTTTTTATAGTGTGCTTGCAGTTCAACTAGTTTTTGTAGAGTTTCGGGGCTAATAACATTCATTTGATTTTCGGTAGCTGTTCTCAGAGCGTAAAAATTTAGTTCTCCAGCGGCTACGATTAATTTAATTGAACTTTCATACTGAACTTTACCAAGGTGGTTTATACCTATTTTTAGTAACTGTGCAGGTGTGCCATCAGAAACTTTCTCGCTTTTAGTTGCTTTGCACTCTCCTACTATTGGATAAGGTTGTTCAGCGTAAAAATCCATGCCTCCTGCGCCACCAGTTGCATCTGGATTCAAACCTGAACCTGTAAAGCCTAATTTTAGTAATCCTCTACGAACTAATTTTTCAAATGTATGTCCGTCGCTAGAGTTACCAACTTGAGCAATTTTCTGAATCCAAGCTAAGTCTAAATCTAATGGATTTGTTGGTTGATTACTACTCCAACCCAGAAATATTTTGATATCGTCATTTAATTCTTTAGCCGCTGAGTTGGTTAAGGTAAGGGATGCGATCGCACTCTGTAATTCTTCTAATTCAGGATGTAGTGGTGGCTGTCGATTTTCTAATTGATGCTTGCGTTGGGCGAAGGTGCGATCGTTTAATACTGGCTTAGCTTCAGAAATAGTTAAAGGCTCTCCTAAGTAAATAAATTGGCTGTTTACCTTTATAGAGAGCGTAATTAGGGGTTGCTGAAAAACACGCAAGTATAACAAAAAAATATTGTGTCGTTGTGTTAATATTTCTTGTAATGCTTCTGTAGTCCAAACTGTTAGCGGTGATAAAGCAGACAATGATTCAGTATTCTGTAAAGGTTCACACTTTTCGCATCTTGCCCAAGCTTTAACCGATATAGTTTCAGCGCTTACTTGAGCAAGAGCAGTTTTGGCATAAGCTAAGAAATTTAATTGATAGTACTGCTCAACTGGCAGTATATTAATTGAAGCATCCGTTGGATAAAGGGCAAATTGACGCTCTGGAACGATATAATTTTTGCACATCGCAACAATCGCTCGTCCTTGAATTAATGCCTCAGTATCTGGTGCAGGCAAGCAAATAGCAGTATTAATTACAACAGAACTATTCATTATTACTGAAAAATTCAAACATTGGGGCTAAACAAACCAAATCTACCAGCGCGGGCTTGTTTTTTTTAGCACGAAGCTTCTAGCTTGAATGAAATTTATTACAACAATATATACCCCTTTTAAATATCTTCATCAATAGCATCTTCAGGAATTTTTCCTGATGGATCACTGAGAATTCGACGGATAAGATTATTGTCGATTACTATTCGATTGTGGATGACAAAATCAATGATTTGCGCTTCAGTTAATTCATAATCATTTCGGGTTTTCATAACATAATTAATTGCTAAAAGTGGCTTAATAGCTTCATTTTTCAATGAAACCCATTCACCACTTAGACTTTTTGACATAAGTTGATCTAAATACTGTTTTGCTTTAGTACCACTACTAATGTTTTTAGAACGAACTAAACAACCACGAGTTAAATCAAATTTCTTGTATTCGATTAAGCGTTTCAATCCAGCTTGAAGAAACATACCACTAACTCCTTCAAGAACAGATACTCCGATTTTGACAACATTACCGTTATCCTCACCTACGATTTTAAAATTAATATATCCTTGGTCTGCACTACGAGTTTTAACGTCTACAATTTCTATAATCTTGACATTCTCTACAACTTGTCCAACTAGGGTAGAAAAGCTAAATCGCAGAGCATTAGCGAGTTTATTGTTATCCTCAATATCATCTTGTATCTTACTTTCAAGGGCTGCTATTTCATTCTTGTAAGCAGATTCTACTGGGTGCTTTAACGGTGGTGGTATTAGAGGAATATTCCAATTTTCTGCACACCATTGTAAAACCTTTCTAACCATTGGTTTTTCCTTTCCCAGTTCCCTCAATTTTCCTTCATCAAAAGGATAAACTGAATGAGGTGGTGTTAATCCCTTTTGGTCATAAAAGTCTTTCAACCACTGCGAAACTAAGGCAATAACATCTTCAGACTTGAGATAAGTTAACTCAATACTTTTTTGAGCGATCCGATCTGTGACTGATTCAGCCTCTTTTAAGGCTCTTATTTGATCAGTCCAAGTTTGAGGAAACATAGCCGTTACAAAAACACCCCGTTTAATCTTGTCGTATAAGTCTTTGGCTAAAATAGCTGTAACTTGTGATGCCGTGAATCCTGCATCATTACACATTAGGATACTTTCCAATTCGTCAAAACAAATGACTATTGGTTTGTAATCACTAATTAAGTCCAGAATTTGACGAACTGTACTGAAAGCTTGGGCTTCTCTATCCTGGGCGCTGGAGTTTGCTAAACCTAGTGCATCAGCTCTTGACTGTGGTAATTCTTGACCAGCAAGCCAGTTTATAGCGTAACGCTCCTCAGATGGATTAGAGGAGAGTGTCCATAAAATTGCAGCAATAATGTCAGGGTTTTCAACGTCATGCTTAATTCCCAGGACTGTATCCGTCCAATGCTCAACTACCTTGGAATCTACTTTTAAGACTTCAAAAAAGTGAGAAACCATCTCATCAGGTGTGAAGGCTTTGTTATGAGCTTCATTGAAAATAGCAGTTGCTAATTCCCGCCACTGGCTCATTCCTTGGCTACCGATTTGTTTGAGGCTATTTGCTAAATTTCGTAAAAATTCAGCTTTAATTCGATTTAAATCGTTAATCTCACTTGTATAGACAAATAAAGCACTACCATCATTCTGAAGTCGGCGGCGAATTCGACTGATCAGATGGCTTTTACCTAGTCCTCTTTCAGCCTTGATGGTAATGCCTATAACTGTCTGTTGCTTGGTGCGAACTCTCTCAATGGCATCAAAAACAGCATCTGAGGCATGGGCATTTAAGGAGGGAACGTCAGGAAAACCTGTTACCCAAATATTTTGACTTCTAACTACTAAAGGTCTGTCAAATGGGTTGTGACTTTTGATGGCATTAATTAGGTCGTTGTCGTTAGACATGGATCTAGGGTGAGGTTAATTTTGGATGGTAGATTTTGGATTGCTCAGTATTTGTAGCTGCACGACATCTAAACTGGCGTTTCAGTGAGTGTGAAAAGCAACCTAAGAACAGGTTTATGAGTTTAAACGCTTGGCGTAACAACGTAACCCACTTACTGGGGTAGTTATGGAGTCTTCCAGTTTGTCTGGATCACTGTCTGATAAGCTACCGCCTTGGAGTTGCAAAATATCCTTCTCTTGCATTTCCATTAGCCACTCATTGAAATCTTCACGACTTACC
Organism: aff. Roholtiella sp. LEGE 12411; assembly: GCF_015206995.1. Lineage (GTDB taxonomy): Bacteria > Cyanobacteriota > Cyanobacteriia > Cyanobacteriales > Nostocaceae > Komarekiella. The sequence goes on from NZ_JADEXR010000089.1 coordinate 16,051, forward strand.
CGATCGCCTATTTCTCTCCTGATGCGATAAATTGGCACTAGATCATCTAGGTTGTAGTTTTGGTTCAACTTGTCATAAACTTCTAGCGCCACTGATTTAAACTCGTCGTAAGATGCGATCGCCCCACCTTTAACCCCATTAACTGCTACATCTACACTAGTTACCCCAACATCTATCTGACTAATCCACTTCACCAATGCATTCGCCGCCCAAGTTCCGATAATCGTTCCTTCAAATCTAAAATCAGAGCTTTTCAAACCCTCACTTAATACCTCTAAACCTTTGGGAACTGTCAGAGAGTATCCTTTTTTGGAAATTGCGATCGCTCCCTGTGTCTGTAATTCCTCGAGTATGCCTTGATAATCTGCTACCTTCTTGGTCTTGGATACAATGCGTTTGGTGAGTTTACCTTTCATTACTTCCTGCTGCGTTCCTCCCAAATCCCACAAAGCCAAAAGCAAATGAGTTCTAGTTTGGGCTGCGTTTTTTGATGTCATATTGAGTGTATTTTCTGACATAGATCAATTATAGGAGCTGTATCTTTTTAAGTAATTTAGCACAAAACAATAACCGCGAAATTGCTGAATATTGCGGTGTTTTTGCTATATTTCTTCATAAAAAACAGAGAACATTACAACTATCTTCTCGAAGAGTAGAACTTTTTGAGAGCTAAAGTAATGACTATGGGTAAATATAGCGTAGCTGACCTAGGGGCAAGATAGGCTAAAAGTATTACTGTATAAGCTTTTGAGGATCGCTTTTAGATAAATCAACCAAGCCTTGTTTGCTTCTTGTTAGACAAGACTATAACGAAAGAATAAGGGTTTCAGTGTAACTGAAGTTTACAACAAAAATAACCAACTCTGCGTAAGTTTTAAGTAGCTAACTTTGACATGCAATCCAAAACTAAGTACTTTCTTTTACAAATGGCTGTCTAAATTCATCGAATCTTCAAAAAGAAAAAGTTGAAGCAGTGTTCTGAAAGAGCTAAAGTTTTGTTAAGATGCAATTGCTAGCATTTTCTCAGCGAAATTCACCTATCGGGGTGTGGAGAAATAAAAAGTACTAGCAGCACAAAATTCAACAGGTGAAGCAATGACCACCTACATTTTCTTCGATGATGCCCTACGGATGTTTGCCAACGCTTATTTGATATCAGGAATACTGTTAATAGCAGCTTCTGGTATAGGTTTAGCAGTAATTGAAACAATGGAAAAGACAGGAGAACCATAAGCTGCATTTGGCAGTGTACTTCTTGTCGAAAACCATTGGGTACAAGTGTTCGCCATTAAGAAATCCTGGGAACACTAAACCATGAAAGTCTCACAGCGTTGCAGCTTTACCTGACCTCACAGAACATACAGGTAGCTGTATCGCTATTGAGGCAACAACCAAGGAGCTACTACAATGGGTCTATTTGACGCTGTGTTGGGCAAAGAAAGTCAAGCCCAAACAGCACTCAATCCAGCAGAAGCTTTTGCTGTCATTATCTTGACTGCAACAGCCTCAGATGGTTATCTTTCTACCGAGCAAACAAATTGTATCACTTCTATGCTGTCTCGGATGAAACTTTTTAAAAGTTATTCCAATGAGCTAATGAACAGGCTGTTTGACAAGATTCTGGGGATTCTCCAAGGAGAGGATTTTAATTTTTTATTTAATGCAGCTAAAGAATCTCTATCTCAAGACTTGCGGGAAGCAGCTTTTGCAGTAGCCACCGATTTGGTCTTAGCTGAGGGTATAGTGAATGATGAAGATAAAAACTTTTTAAATGATTTGTATCAAGCTTTAGGCGTTTCTAGTGAGATAGCAATACAAATTGTGCAAGTAATGTTGATTAAAAATCGGGGATAGGGTAATTTGCCCCTACCAGTATCAAACTGTATTAATAGTTTATAAATAAAGTGCGTCAAAGGAGTTAAAGCTTCTTTGGCGCTTTTTTGGGCGTGATTGTAACTTTATGTAAAAAACTATAATACTCTAGATTTTGCCCACAAGAATTACCCATTACAATTCGGTTTTACTATTTTGAATTGCTTATGCCTTTTTCTGCCACCATAACCCAACTAGTTGAAATTCTTTTTTCTCGACCTCAGGACTTATCTGAAGCTGCTTTAGCTCAAGTGAGCAGTGGTATACAAACAGATACTCGAATAATAGTACCAGGTGAAGTATTTTTGGCTTTACGAGGTGAAAAGTTTGATGGACACGAGTTTGTACCAACAGCGATCGCCAAGGGTGCGTTAGCAGCTATTGTGGATTTTGACTATGAAAATCCTGGGTTTCCCGTATTACAGGTAAAAGATACCCTGAAAGCGTATCAACAACTCGGCAGATGGTGGCGCGATCGCTTTGAAATTCCTGTAATTGGGGTAACGGGTTCTGTAGGCAAAACTACAACTAAGGAACTGATCGCCGCCGTTTTGGCGACAGCAGGAAAAGTTCACAAAACTTATGAGAATTACAATAACGAAATTGGTGTCCCAAAAACTCTTCTAGAAATTGGTGCAGAGCATGACTACGCCGTGATTGAAATGGCGATGCGGGGTAGAGGACAAATTGCCGAACTGACGCAAATAGCGCGTCCGACAATTGGAGTGATTACTAATGTAGGGACAGCGCATATTGAGTTAGTGGGTTCCGAAGAAGCGATCGCCGAGGCCAAATGTGAGTTATTAGCCGAAATGCCTGCGGATAGTGTGGCAATTCTCAACCACGATAATCCCCTATTAATTGCCACGGCGGCGAAAGTTTGGACAGGACAAGTTGTGACTTATGGCTTTTCTGGTGGCGATATTCAAGGTCAGTTAATTGATAATGAGACTATGGAAGTAGCAGGAATTCAACTGCCCTTGCCGTTACCTGGTCGTCACAATGCGAATAATTTCTTAGCGGCTTTAGCAGTAACAAAGGTGTTGGGAATTGATTGGTCGTCCCTAAAATCAGGTGTGATGGTGAATATGCCCACAGGGCGATCGCAGCGATTTGTTTTACCCAACGATGTTATCATCTTAGATGAGACTTACAATGCTGCACCAGAAGCTATGTTAGCAGCGTTGCAATTATTGGCAGACACACCCGGAAAACGCAAAATTGCTGTGTTGGGTGCAATGAAAGAATTAGGAGAGCGATCGCGGCAGTTGCACCAGGGAGTTGGAGAAACAGTCCGAAAGTTAAATTTAGACGGTTTGCTGGTTTTGGTAGATGGACTAGACGCCGAAGCCATTGCTAAAAGTGCCGAGGGAATACCAGCTGAATGCTTTGCAACTCATGCCGATTTGGTGGCTAGGTTGAAGACATTTGTGCAAGCAGGCGATCGCTTATTGTTCAAGGCTGCCCATTCAGTGGGGCTAGATCGGGTTGTTAATCAGTTATGTGCGGAATTTCCCAAATGAATTTGTAGGCGCTAGATAAAGGTTACAGGGAATGTACGTTGCTGAATTGCAATAGGAATTCAGATGTAGAGACGCGATATATCGCGTCTCTACAACAATAAGCTTGGGATCAGACAATTTGCACCACCAATAACCTCTCTAGAGATGTTGCAATGCAATGTCTATATTCGTATATTCCGATACAAGCTCCGTAATAACCGTAGTCATCCATATAAATGAGCAAAAAATAGTTCTTAATAGAATAATTACTCCTGATAACAATATATATATACACACCCCGTATAAATACAGTGCTTGTAACTTTGCTTCAGGATGATTATACGCTGCTGTTTATTTAACATTGTACTCTTGAAACCAAGGTGAGGTCAGGAGCTAAAAGTCAAACCATAAAAGCTTCTGATGCCTTCTGGCTCTGCAATTCAAATACTGATTAACTTGGCAAGCTGACGCAGTTTTTAATGTCTTATATATAAATACATAAGCAAAACTTGGAATATTCACGAACTAGGTTTTGCTCAAAAATTTCCATTTTTGTATGTATTTTCTCTAGTACTAAATAAATAAATTTATCAGAGAACAATGTAACACTTACGGAGTAGCTTCAGCCCAAAAATTTCAATTATTTTATGTATTTGCTCTGAAGACAATTGGTTTTTAAAGTTTTTATGATAGGGCATAACATACACCAATTGCTAAGTCATCCAGTGGGTTGTGAGCTAAATGGTTATTAATAAATATTGGTAATCAACCAATTGTAAATTAGCAAGCTCAACCGTAAACTCACCTTTTGACTTGTTGAACGCAGGAAAAATTTGCAGCCGAATTCAACGTTACATATCCACCATTTTTTGGTGAAAAAATGAACGTGCTAAGCCGTCGCTGATGGTGATAAAAATTATCTATTAGCACCTTGATTGGGAACATCAAGAGCAAGATTGGTTGGTGAAATATTTATCAGATTGATTTTAGAGAACAAGTAAGTAAGGTTCCTTTAGAGGAGCAATACTTACGCAATTTTGTGATGGCAATCATCGGTTTAATGTGCTGTTGACCAATTAATTTTGAATCTTTCTTATGATCAGCAAACACGTAACTTATATCTGCGTGATTCCTGAGTAGCAAGAAACAATTAACCAAGCATAATTTAGAGGAATTCTTGAATGTCTACTATCACCGTCCAAAACGCCAAAGATAGTGGTGCTGGTTCTTTGAGAGATGCGATCGCCCAGGCTAAAACAGGTGACACGATCGCATTTGCACAAAATATGATGAACAAAAAGATTACTCTTACCAGCGGTGAATTGTCTGTTAAAAAGAGTATCACAATTGATGGTGCTGGAGCAGAGAACTTAATCATCAGTGGCAATAAAGCTAGCCGAGCTTTCTTCACAGCATACGGAACTGACGTTACTCTGAAAAATTTCACCATTGTCGATGGATACAACACTGGAAAAGGCGGTGCAGTTAGAGTCAGTTCCTACAGTAAATTAACTGTGGTCAATGTTCAGTTTAATAATAATGTTGGCGGTCAAGGTGGAGGAATTCACGTCGGTTATCGTAGTGATGCCACAGTAATTGATAGCACCTTCAACAACAACGATGGTACTATTACCAAAAACGGCTTTAGCGCAGGTGCGATCGCTAATGATAATAATGGATCGCTAACTATTAAAAGTAGTCGATTCACAAATAACCGTGGTCAAACAGGTGGTGCAATTTACAGCCAACTAAGCCCACTCACTGTAGAGAATTCCGTTTTTCTCAACAACCGTTCTAATGATGGAGCCGCAGGAATCTTTGCAGATGGCGCAAGTAATGGTGGCCCTAGGTCTAAGCCTGACGCGCCAGGTGGCACAATTAAGGTCAGTGGGAGTTGGTTTGAGGGAAATCAGGGATCTGGCGCCGGAGGAGGACTTTATCTGTATACTTACGGCAAAGATAAGACAATTGTTGAAAACAGCACGATTCTTAACAATAAAGTCACTGCCAATTATAAAGGCCTTGCTATGGGAGGCGGAGCACGACTTAATGGAAATGTGACGGTTCGCAATGTCACCTTTGCCAATAACACTTCTGAAAGGCAAGGCGGTGGGTTGTGGTTAGATGGAGATACAACCTCAAAAAATGCGGTCATCAATGTTGAGAACAGTACCTTTTCTGGGAACAAAGCAACTAGCGAGAAAGGTTATGGTGGCGCAATAACCATTAATCCCAGCGCATCCGCTACGCTCAACGTTGTCAACTCTACACTTGTCAATAACTACGCCGAAAAGAACGGAGGAGCGTTTTGGGTTGTTGGTAAGCAAACCGTCACACTCACCAATTCAATCATTGCTAACAATACAGCAAACAATCTCTTGGGAACTGGTCAGCAAACCGCCTTACAGTTAAATGATGGCGGCGGGAATATCGAGTTTCCAGCTCCACAGAATAACAAAAACTCTAAAGTAACTGCTAATTCTCTTGTTGCTGATCCTAAACTGGGTTCTCTGCAAAACATAAATGGTGTCTTGGTGCATCCGCTGCTGGCGGGTAGTCCCGCCATTAATGTAGGTATTGCAAGCGCACCGACAATTGATCAGCGCGGTTTTAGCCGTGACAGCAAACCTGATATTGGAGCGTTTGAAGTTGGCGTTAAGAATATCGGCGGTGTCACGACGAATATAGACAAACTCAATGGTACTTCCGCCCAAGATGTCCTAATTGGCACTTCTAACTACGAGTTTATTACTGGCTTGCAAGGTGGAGATAGACTCACCGGCGGTGGTGGTAATGACCAATTTATTTACACTAGTATGAGCGATCGCGGTGACACAATTACTGATTTCGAGGTTGGCAAGGACAAAATAGTCTTAACTCAGTTGCTCGATAGCCTAATTACTGAAGGTTACAATGGCACTAACGCAATAGCCAATGGCTATGTGAAAGTTGTGCAAGGTAGTAGTAGTAGGAATTTTAGTGTGCAAATTGACGCTGATGGCCCCACTGGTGAGGAAATCTTCAAATCTTTGATCACCGTGAACGTCACAAGTACAGACACCCTAAATAGCTCTACCAACTTTGTGTTTTAAGGCTTGACATCCAAAAAAGGGAAAGAGCCAATAAATCTCTCTCCCTTTCACTAGTATCCTCAAGTCCTCACAACGGGAAACTTATAGATTGACTTTGAGTATTTTGCCAAAAAACCGTTCTGCAAAGAGTGTATGTCAACTTCAGGTGTTGTTAGAAAGAGTAAGACTGTTACTGTAGCGTCTTTGAAAAATAATTGCTGCCAAATTAGTGAGCAAACAGGTGATTGCTAGCCATAGCAAAATATAAGTGGGAGCCATTACCACGCCGATCATGAACCAAGTGTACACATGCAGGATCATTACGAAAGCGAAAATGCTTGCAATTCCGGCAGATTGCCACACTTGAAACGATGGACGACGTAGTACGGTTAGGATAATCGTTAATAACGTCACAAGTAAGTTCGCTGGTACAAGAAAGGCACAGATACCGACGCAATTAGCATGAGAGAACTCAGTTAAGGTGTTGAAATCGAGCATCAATTTTGTTGGGCTAATGTTAGCAGTTAGTAATTTAATTTAACTTAATTTCCACAATAATAAAATTAACCTAGCATATATAGTAAGTAATCACATTACTAATGTAACATAATTTAAAGCATAATTAATGTTTGACAATTTATGAATTACGAATTACGAATTTCTGAGTATGGTGGACAGCGCCCACCATAGCTGAATTAACCGGGCAAAATTACTGTATCGATAACGTGAACTACACCATTATCAGCTTCGATATCTGCTGCCAAAACAGTGGCATTTTTTACCTCAAAACCATCAGAATAATTAATTTTAATGGGTGAACCTTCCACAGAATTAACCGTACCAAGTTTTGCTAAATCAGCCTGCAACAGCTTTCCTGGAACGACATGATACTTTAAAATTCGCGTTAGCTGTGGAATATTCTGTAACAGAGTTTGTATAGTTCCCGGTGGTAATTTGGCAAAGGCATCGTCAGTTGGTGCAAAGACAGTAAATGGGCCAGGACTTTTTAATGTTTCCACTAAACCAGCGGCTTGTACAGCTGTTACCAGAGTTTTGAAAGAATCAGCAGTAACTGCAATATCAACAATATCAGCCATATATCTTACCTAAATCTCTGCAAAATATTTTAAAGGATAGTAAATCTATTTTAATTTTTATTAAACAAAACCACTAAGTCTGCTCAGGTGGATAGGTAGAGTGAGTGAACAGATGCATAAATAACTAATGGCTCCGGTGTTTTAAAAAAATGTCTGAGAATTCAAAAATGTCATGCTTAATGGAGCGATAGCGTAATGAAACATCTCAAAATAGAGATTATTCTTTGCGCTTTGCAAAGCATCAGAATGACAAAATATACTTTTACCATGCTTTTCAGACATTCTCTAAGCGTAGTTCAAAGCGATCGCCTGGTGTCGGTTCCATCACCCGCGTCGAAAGATTGTTTTTCTCTAGTAATAAACGAAGTTCCTCAGCACTTCCCTTAACCTGAACAAGTTTCATCAGCAATCCCTCAAACACAACATCCCCACCAGCTGCGGTAGGTATGATTACTTGAGGTTGTAATGATTTTGTGATATCCAAGATACTATTCTTTCCTTTAATAATCGGCCCAAGTAAAGGTAGGGTCATGTCAACAAACGGCGTAATCACCACATCAACTGGTGCAGCCTGCTTAACTTGTGGGGAATGATAGCCGTGAGGTTCGTAATAGACTGTTAAACCACTCTCCAAATCTTTGAGGAGATAACCATTTTCCACTAAAGTGGGGCCGATGGGAGAGCCAGGAATAGCCTTGATTTCAAGCTTATCTAAAGTGAAAGTTTCACCATGAGCGAGAGTCGTTATCTGAGTGTAACCTAATTGCTGTACTACCTTCGCAGCACTGGGAGAAGCTACGACTTTGATAGTATGGTCTAGCTGCTTGAGCGTTGGTGGATGAGTATGGTCTTCCAAGCCTTGAGATAGCAGAATCAGATCAATATTCTCTGGTATTGGGCGTTCTTGAGGTCGAGAGCCTTTAAATAGCCAATCTAAATTGCTGAAAATTAACGAACCAACCAGCCAAGGGTCAATTAATATCCGTTTACTACCGATTTCCAGTAGCCAAGAGTTGCTGTCTAGCCAAGTTAAAAACATAACTTTTGTGAAGATAACGCCTACCTTCATTATCAACCGTGTCAGCTTTCTTGTGAGTATCGAGATCAACACCCACATTCATGGGGCATGGGGCATGGGGC